>JBFWWD010000153.1:0-14197 GCA_050246385.1 Geminicoccaceae bacterium | reverse complement strand
TGCAGGAGCCGCCGCCACCACCGCCACCGACGCTGACCCAGGTGTCCACTCCCGCGTTGCCGTCGTCGGGCTCGTCCCGGGTGCCTGCTGCGGCTCCCGCCGGTGGGGTCGACGTCCTGGAGATCGACCGGTCCGACCCTTCCACCTGGGGCAAGGTGCCGCGGAACGCACCCTGCCCCTGCGGCTCCGGCAAGAAGTTCAAGCAGTGCCACGGGCGGATCGGCTAGTGCCTCGTCCGCCTCGGCTGGAGGTATGATGAGCCCGGTCGCCATCGTTCTGATCGTCGCGATGCTCTCGACTGCCGCGGTTCTGCTCGTGGGGATCGCGGGATTCATCCATGGCGGGCAGTTCAACGAGCGCTTCGGCAACCGGCTGATGCGGGCGCGCGTCGGGCTCCAGCTGATCGCGGTGCTCGCCCTGGGGCTACTCTTCCTCAGCCAGAGCTGAGCGGCGCATGGTCACGCTGACGCGTATCTACACCAAGGGCGGAGACCGGGGCCGCACATCGCTGGGTGACGGGACGCGCGTGGCCAAGCACACGGCGCGCGTCGCCGCCTACGGCACGGTGGACGAGGCGAACGCCACGATCGGCATGGCGCGGCTGCATACGAGCGGCCCCGCCGACGAGATGCTGGCGCGCATTCAGAACGATCTGTTCGACCTCGGCGCCGATCTGTGCCGTCCCGGAAGCGACTTCGAAAGCGAGTCGGTACTTCGCATCCGCGAAAGCCAGGTCGAGCGCCTGGAGCGCGAGATCGACGCGATGAACGCCGAGCTGCAGCCGCTCACCTCATTCGTGCTGCCCGGCGGCACGCCGGCGGCGGCAGGTCTCCATCTCGCCCGTACCGTCGCGCGGCGCGGCGAGCGCCTCATCGTGGAGCTGGCGGAGGCCGAATCCGTGAACCCTGCGGCGATTCGCTACCTCAATCGTCTATCGGATCATCTGTTCGTCATGTCGCGCTGGCTGAACGACAAGGGCGGCGCGGATGTGCTGTGGGTACCCGGTGCGAACCGCTGAATGCGGGCGCGGGGCAGCGATTGACAACCCTGTGACCGCCCCTTAATCCTGCTGCGCTGCACAATCATATGAGGCCCGACCCGGCGAGGCTGCCTCGGCCGGGTGCAAAGCACGCGAAGGCGTAGCCGGATGAAGGTTCTCGTCCCCGTCAAACGGGTGGTCGACTACAACGTCAAGGTCCGGGTCAAGGCGGACGGAAGCGGCGTCGACATCGCCAACGTCAAGATGTCGATGAACCCCTTCGACGAGATCGCCTGCGAGGAAGCGATTCGCCTGAAGGAAGGCGGCAGGGCGACCGAGGTCGTCGCCGTCTCGCTGGGCGAGCAGCGCTGCCAGGAGACGCTCCGCACCGCGCTCGCGATGGGCGCCGACCGCGCGATCCTGGTCGAGAGCTCGGTCGAGCTGCAGCCGCTCGCGGTGGCCAAGCTGCTCAAGGCGATCATCGCCAAGGAGGAGCCGGGCCTCGTCCTGATGGGCAAGCAGGCGATCGACGACGACAGCAACCAGACGCCGCAGATGCTGGCAGCACTGCTGGGCTGGCCGCAGGCGACCTTCATCTCGAAGCTGGCGATCGGCGACGGCAAGGCGAAGGTGAGTCGCGAGGTCGACGAAGGGCTGGAGCAGCTCGAGGTCAAGCTGCCGGCCGTGATGAGCGTCGATCTGCGCCTGAACGAGCCGCGTTACGCCTCGCTGCCGAACATCATGAAGGCGAAGAAGAAGCCGCTCGACGTGCTCAAGCCCGAGGATCTCGGCGTCGATCCGACGCCACGCCTGCATTATCTGAAGTTCGAGGAGCCGCCCAGGCGGCAGGCCGGCGCGAAGGTGGGCTCGGTCGCCGAGCTGGTCGGCAAGCTCAAGAGCGAGGCGGGGGTGCTGCAATGAGCGCACTGGTCCTTGCCCAGCACGACAACGCGGCGCTCGACAAGGCGACGCTGCACGCGGTGAGCGCGGCAGCGGCCCTCGGCCCCGATCTCGACATCCTGGTCGCCGGCCAGGATTGTGGTGCCGTGGCGGATGCCGCGGCCAAGGTCGCGGGCGTGCGCAAGGTGCTGCGCGTCGAGGCTCCGGCCTATGCGGAGCCGATCGCCGAGGAGCTCGCGGCACTGCTCGTCGCCATGGCCGACGGCTACGACTATCTCCTGGCCCCCGCCACGACGACCGGCAAGAACGTGCTGCCGCGCGTGGCCGCGCTCCTCGACACCGCCCAGCTCAGCGACATCGTGGCGGTGCTCGGTCCCGACACCTTCCAGCGCTACGTCTATGCCGGCAACGCGCTCGCGACTGTGAAGAGCTCGGACGCCAGGCGGGTGATCACCGTCCGCACGACGGCGTTTCCCGCGGCCGACGCCGAGGGCGGCTCGGCCGCTGTCGAGACCGTGGCCGCGGTGGAGCCGGCCGGCCTCGCCACTTTCCTCGGCCGCGAGACCGCGCGCTCGGACCGGCCGGACCTCGGCTCGGCCCGGATCGTCGTTTCGGGCGGACGCGGCCTCGGCTCGGCGGACAATTTCAAGCTGGTCGAAGGTCTCGCGGATGCGCTCGGCGCCGCCGTCGGGGCGTCGCGCGCGGCCGTGGACGCGGGCTACGCCGCCAATGACCGGCAGGTCGGCCAGACCGGCAAGATCGTCGCGCCCGAGCTCTATGTCGCGGTCGGCATCTCCGGCGCCATCCAGCATCTCGCGGGCATGAAGGACAGCAAGGTCATCGTGGCGATCAACAAGGACGAGGAAGCCCCGATCTTCCAGGTTGCCGACTACGGCCTGGTCGGTGACCTGTTCACGCTCGTGCCGGAACTCACAGCAGCGATCAACGCAGCCAAGGGCTGAGGACTCGGAACTCGACATGGCCACCACCTACGCCCAGCGCGACTATCCGCCGATCCCGGAGATCCGCCGGATCGGGGTCATCGGGGCCGGCCAGATGGGAGGTGGCATCGCTCAGGTCGCGGCCCAGGCCGGGTTCGACGTCAGGCTGTCGGACGACTCGCGGCAGGCCCTCGCCGCGGCCAAGGGCCGGATCGACTATCTCCTCGGGCGGCAGGTGCAGAAGGGTGCCGTCGCCGAGGAGGACCGAGCGAAGGCACTGGCTCGGATCCACACCGGCGAGGATCTGGCGCAGTTCTCCGACTGTGACCTGGTGATCGAGGCGGCGACCGAGAACGAGGAGCTCAAGCGCAAGATCTTCGCCAGCCTCGTCCCGCATCTCAGCGGTTCGGCGATCCTGGCAAGCAACACCTCGTCGATCTCGATCACCCGGCTGGCGGCGATCACCGACCGGCCGGAACGCTTCATCGGCATGCACTTCATGAATCCCGTGCCGGCGATGAAGCTGATCGAGATCATCCGCGGGATCGCCACGGAAGAGGATACCTACCAGGCTACCAAGGGCCTGGCGGAGAAGCTCGGCAAGATCCCGGTGACCGCGGAGGACTTCCCGGCCTTCATCGTCAACCGCATCCTCCTGCCGATGATCAACGAGGCGGTCTATACCCTCTATGAGGGCGTCGGCACGGTCGAGAGCATCGACAATGCGATGCGCCTGGGCGCCAACCACCCCATGGGTCCGCTGGAGCTGGCGGACTTCATCGGCCTCGACACCTGCCTGGCCATCATGCAGGTGCTCTATGACGGGCTCGCGGACAGCAAGTACCGCCCCTGCCCGCTCCTGGTGAAATATGTCGAGGCGGGCTGGCTGGGCCGGAAGGTCAAGCGCGGCTTCTACGACTATCGCGGCGAGACTCCCGTCCCGACCCGCTGACGTCACGAGGCGGCCGACTGCGGCGTTCGCGCGCTTTCTCGGCCTTACGACCTGTACCGGCGCCAATGTCGGAACCCGCCGCCCGATCTCGCGCGCGGATAAGCGGGGCGCAATCTCACCGCCAGAGCGCCAGCAGCAGGCCGATGCTGACGGCCGAGACGAGCGTGGAGATCAGGATTGTGCTCGAGGCTTCCGCCGTCGCCGCATTGTAGCGAGCGCCGAACAGGTAGGCGTTGATGCCGGTAGGCAGCGCGGCCATCGTGGTAGCGACGGCGAGCGAGACCGGCGCGAGCCCGAACACCCAGGCGCCGAGCGCATAGATGATCGTCGGCTGGATCAGGTTCTTGAGTGCGATCAGCACGAGCGCCTCGCGGATCGTGCGTGCGAGATGGAACCGGGCCAGGTTGCTGCCGAGCGCGAACAGCGCCGTCGGCAGCGCGGCACTGCCGAGCATCGCCGCGAGCTGATCGAGCATCGCAGGCAGCGCCAGATCGAGAAAGTTGAGCAGCAGTCCTCCGGCAATGCCCCAGAGGATCGGATTGGTGACCAGCCCGCGACCGACATTGCGCAGCAGATGCCGCAGCGGCACGCCGATTCCGGCACCGATCTCGGCCACGACCGTGGTCAGGGTGAACAGCAGGGCGCTGTGGAAAGCCAGGATCAGGGCGAGCGGCACCGCGGCGGCTTCGCCGAACGCGCGCAGCACGATCGGAATGCCCAAGATCGTCGTGTTCGAGAAGCAGGCGGTGATGCCGAAGATCGCGGGCATCGCCCCGCCGCGTGCGAACAGGAGCCGCGCCACCAGGGCGCCGAGCGCGAAGACCGTGAAGGCGCCGGTGAAGTAGGCGAGCACGAAGTCCCATTCGGGCTGCGGCGGCAGCTCCGTCTGCGCCACCGTCCGCAGCAGGAACACCGGAATCGCGAAATTGAAGGCGAACAGCGACAGGCCTCGCGTCGCCGCCTCGTCGAACGCGCGCAGCCGTGCCGCGAGCCAGCCAGCGAGCACGATGCCGAAGATGGGCGCGATGATCTCGATGACGACGGTGATCGGCGCGGCTCCCCAAAAGGCCCGCTCGCGGGCCCGTTGAGCCCGCGCGGATCCGGTGTCACAGTAGGCAGAGCGTCTGGGGAGCGCCATGGCGGACGCGGACGATCTCGCCGGATGGCTGGAGCGACACGGTCTGGGCGCGCTCGCGGCCAAACTGCGCGCGCACGATCTCGACCTCGGCCTCCTGCCGCATCTGACGGCGGACGACCTCAAGGAGGCCGGACTGAGCCTCGGCCAGCGGCGCCGCCTGATGCTGGCGCTGCGCAGCGACGGTGCCGAACCTACGCCCGAGCGCCGCGCGGAGCGGCGACGGCTCAGCGTGCTGTTTGTGGATCTGGTCGGCTCCACCGCATTGGCCGCGAGGCTCGATCCGGAGGAGACACGCGCGGTGATGCGCGCCTTCCAGAACATGGCGGCCGGCGAGATCGCGCGCTATCAGGGCCACCTCGCGAAGTTCCTGGGCGACGGCGTGCTCGCCTATTTCGGTTGGCCGAACGCGCACGAGGACGACGCGGAACGCGCCGTGCGGGCAGCTCTCGCCATCGCCGCCGAGGCCACGCGCCTACGGGCACCCGGAGGGGAGCCGCTCGTGGTCCGTGCCGGCATCGCCACCGGCCCCGTGGTCGTCGAGGACGGCAGCGGCTCGGGTGCGGAGAGCGAGACGGGCATCGCCGGCGAGACGCCCAATCTCGCCGCCCGGCTGCAGACAGTGGCCCAGCCCGGGCAGGTGGTGGTGGCCGATGCCACGCGACGGCTGGTGGCCGGGCTGTTCGAGCTCACGGATCTCGGTCGGCACGCGCTGAAGGGCTACGCCGAGGCGCAACCGGCCTTCGCGGTCGGCGGGCTATGCACAGCGCCGACGCGTTTCGAGGCCCGACAGGCCGACCGGGCTCCGGCCGCCATGGTCGGGCGTGACCTCGAGGCGGCCCGGCTGGCGAGCGCATGGGAACGGGCGCTCGCCGGTTGCGGGAGCCTCGTGCTGCTGTCCGGCGAAGCGGGGATCGGCAAGTCCAGGCTCGTCTCGAGCCTGGAGCAGCGACTGGATCGCCCGGCGCAGCTGCGCCTGCGCTACCAGTGCTCGCCCTTTCACACGAACACCGCGCTCTGGCCGGTGATGGAGCAAATCTCTCGCGCAGCTGCCCTGCAAGCCTCCACCGACGGTGCCGAGAACATCCGCCGCCTGGAGCAGCTGCTCGGGCAGGCGGTCGCCGAGCCGCAGGCGGATGTCGAGCTGATCGCCCATCTCCTGGGGCTCGCGCGCGAGGATGGTCCGGCAGGCATGCTGCCGCCCGCTGAGCGCAAGCGACGCCTGTTCCGATCCCTGCTGGCCCAGCTCGACGGTCTCGCCGCGCAGCGACCGACACTCGTCGTGCTCGAGGACGCGCATTGGATCGACCCGACGACGAGCGAGCTGTTCGGCCTCCTGCTGCCTGCGATCGACCGAAAACCCGTGCTTGTGGTGATCACCTACCGGCCCGAGTTCGACCCACCCTGGCGGCATCTCGGCCACTCTACCGAGCTGCGGCTGAGCCCGCTGAGCGCTATCGCCGCAAGCGTGATCGTGAGCGAGCTGGCGCCGGGCCTCTCCCCAAGCCTGGTCGAGAGCATCGTCGCCAAGGCCGACGGAGTGCCGCTGTTCATCGAGGAGGTGACGCGCTCGATCACCGAAAGCGTGGCCACCGGCTCGTCTCAGGCCATGCTGGCCGTTCCCGCCTCGCTGCACGACACGTTGATGGCCCGCCTCGACCGCCTCGGCGCGGCACGCCGGGTCGCCCAGGTCGGCTCCGTGATCGGGCGAGCCTTCGACCATCGTCTGCTCGCGGCCTGCATCGACCTGCCGGAGAATCGGCTCGGCCCCGCGCTCGACGATCTCGCCGCCTCGGGCCTGGTCTCGCGGCGCGGCGCGGGCACCGATTCGAGCTATCTGTTCAAGCATGCCCTGGTGCGGGATGCCGCCTACCAAAGCCTCCTGCATAGCCAGCGCCGCGAGCTCCACGCCCGGATCGCTCATCATCTGGCACAACGCAACGACGCTACGGCACCCGAGCTCCTGGCGCACCATCTGACCGCCGCGGGCCAATCGGAGCCTGCGATCCAAGCCTGGCGCCTCGCTGCCGAGCGGGCGGTGCGCCGCAGCGCCAACCGCGAGGCGGTGCGCCATCTCGAGCAGGCACTTCGGTTGGTCGACGAGCGGGAGTCGGAGGTCGAGCTGGCCATCCGGCTGCAGCAGGCTGTTCCGCTGATCGCCGTCCATGGCTTCGGCTCGGACGAAGTCGCGGGCTGCGCCGCACGCACGCTCGAGCTGGCCGAGGCGAGCGGTGACGGCGCGCAGCGCTTCGCGGCCCTGCGCATCACCTGGAACTCCGGCCTGATGCGCGAGCCGCTGCCGCGGGTCCTGGATCTGGCCCACAATCTGATGAGGCAGGCGGCGGGCGACGGCGCCCGCCTGGCGATCGCACACCGCGCGCTCGGCTACACATTGTGCATGTCCGGCCGGCACGCGGAGGCGCTGCCGGTATTCGACCGCGGCATCGCGCTTGCCGACAAGCTCCCGGAGGCATCGTTCTCGCTTTTCGGCGAGCATCCCGGCATCGTCTGCCGCTTCTATTCCGCCTGGAACCTCGCCCTGATGGGCGAGACGCAGTCCAGCGAGAAGCGAGGCGACAAGGCGATCGTCCTCGCCCGCGCTGCCGGCAATCCCCATGGCCTCGCCTGGGCACTGGTATGCGCGGGCGTGGCCGCCATGTTCCGCTCCGACGTTCCCAGGGCGCTGGCTCTCCAGCGCGAGGCCCTGGCCATCTCTGAGACCTACGGTCTGCCGCAATGGGTCGGGTTCTCGACCAACTATCGCGGCTGGGCACTCCACGCCGCGGGCGAGCGCGAGGCAGGCCTGTCCGATCTGACCGCCGGCTATGAGGCCGTGCGCCGCACCGGCGCCGTGCTCAACACCACGCTGTTGTTGTGGGGGCGCGCCGACCGCCGATTGGCGGATGGTGACGTCGCGGGCGCGGCGGCCGATGTGGCGACCGCCCTGGCTCATGCGGACAGCCACGGCGAAGGCGTCGTCCTGCCCGGGCTGCTGACGTTGGCGGGGGACATCGCCCTGGCGAACGGCGCCGATCCGTGCCCATGGTGGAACCGCGCCACGGCCACCGCCAGCAACCAAGGCAGCGTCGCCTGGCTCGAGCGGCTCGATCAACGACGTGCCGGACATGGGGCTCGTCCGAGCGCGCGCAGGGAGGATTGCGATGGCACAGGGCATTGAGACACCGAGGTTGCGTCTCGACCCGCCGCTGCGGCGGCGCATCTACGACAGCATCGCCGAGACGATCGGCAACACGCCGCTGGTGCGGGTCCCGCGGCTGTGCCGCGAGGAAGGCATCACCGCCGACCTTCTGCTGAAGCTTGAGTTCTTCAACCCGATCGCCAGCGTTAAGGACCGGATCGGCGTCTCCATGATCGAGGCGCTCGAGGAGGAAGGGCGGATCGGGCCGGACACGGTCCTGGTCGAGCCGACCTCGGGCAATACCGGTATCGGCCTCGCCTTCGTCTGTGCCGCTCGCGGCATCCGCCTGATCCTGACCATGCCGGAATCGGTGTCGGTGGAGCGGCGCAAGATGCTGGCGCTGCTCGGGGCCGAGGTCGTTCTCACCCCGCGCGAGCTGGGCATGAAGGGGGCGATCGCCAAGGCCGCCGAGATCCTCGCCGAGAATCCCGCCGCGGTCACTCCGGACCAGTTCGGCAATCCGGCCAACCCCGCGATCCATCGCAGGACCACGGCCGAGGAGATCTGGGCCGACACCGACGGTGCGGTCGATGTCGTGGTGGTGGGCGTCGGAACCGGCGGAACCATCAGCGGCTGCGGCGAGGTGCTCAAGGAGCGCAAGCCGAGCGTGTGGATGGTGGCGGTCGAGCCGGCGGCGAGCCCGGTCCTGTCCGGCGGTGCGCCGGCACCGCACCCGATCCAGGGCATCGGCGCGGGCTTCATACCCGAGGTGCTCGACACCGCGGTGATCGACGAAATCGTCGCGGTGAGCAACGACGACGCATTCGCCGAGGCTCGCCGGCTGGCGCGGCTCGAGGGCATTCCGGGCGGCATCTCGTCGGGTGCCATCGTCAGCGCCGCGATCACGGTGGCCAAGCGCCCGCACCTGGCAGGCAAGACCGTCGTCGCCATCCTGCCCTCGTTCGCCGAGCGCTATCTCTCGACCGCGTTGTTCGACGGTCTTTGATGCGCCTGGTCACGCTGGTCCTCGCCTTCGCCCTGGCGGTGCCTGGACTTGCGCTTGCCGAGAGCCGGATCGCATCCGCCGTCCACGAGGTCGAGCCGATCCTGCACGAGTGGGGCTATGCGGCCGTGGCGGGGGCGGCGACGCTCGACTTCCTGGGCATTCCCGCTCCGGCGGTGACCATCCTGGTCGCGGCGACACTGGGCGCGGCGCGCGGCGATCTCGGTCTGCCCACGGTGTTCACGCTGGCGGTGGCCGGCATGATCGCAGGCAGCCAGCTCGGCTACGGCCTCGGCCGCTGGGGCGGGCGCACGCTGCTGCAGCATCTGCCACTGGCGGCCGATCGGATCGGCCTGGTCGAGCGTCGCCATGCGCGGCTCGGGCTCTGGCTGCAGTTCCTGGCGCCGTTCCTCGACGGCGTGCGCCAGCTCAACGGGATCGTCGCCGGTATGCTGGGCATGCCGTGGCACCGCTTCGCGTTGGCCAATGCGATCGCCGCCCTGATCTGGGCAAGCGTCTGGGTCGGCGGCACATTGATCGTCGAGGAGCATGTGGCCGCAGCGCTGACTCTCGTCCACGCCGCGAGGCCGTGGCTGCTGGCCATCGCCGGCACGATCGTCGCCGCGGCCGTTCTGCTCCTGCTGCTGCGCCGCTCCCGTGCGGAACCCGGATCACCGACGCCTCGTTGATCCGGCGCCGCCCGGGCAGGCCGCTGGCTCCGGCCCTGACGCCAACCCACGGGCAGGCGCCGCCGGTCGGGATCGAGCAGCCGAGCCATCAACGGGCGCCGAGCGTGATCCGGCCGAAGCCGCACATCCATGGTCGCCCGGATGCGAGTGTCGAGGCGACGCCGGCATCTTCCCCATGCAAGCCGGGGCAGACCACGCAAGGCCAGGCAGGGTGACTGTGCGGCTCCGTCCGCCACCAGCGGTGAAAGCGCGCCGAAGCCATGATCGGGATATGGTGGGCGCTGCAAGGTTTGAACTTGCGACCCCCGCCGTGTGAAGACGGTGCTCTACCGCTGAGCTAAGCGCCCCGAGCGCCGGCATCTAGGCGTGGCGGCGCGTGGTGTCAAGCGAGGCTGTACGCACTGCGGCGTCAGTTGAGATCGGAGGTCAGCGCAAACGGCGCGAACGTCTTGGGCAGCTCCTCGGGCCGGCGTTGTCGGCAGGCTCTCAGCCAGTCGCTGGACTGCATCTCAAGCAGGCGGCTCGCCGTCCGCTGAAACTCGAAGGCGCCGTCCCCATT
This sequence comes from Geminicoccaceae bacterium, assembly GCA_050246385.1. GTDB lineage: Bacteria > Pseudomonadota > Alphaproteobacteria > Geminicoccales > Geminicoccaceae > Benzoatithermus. The sequence goes on along the minus strand of JBFWWD010000153.1, from coordinate 3,900 downwards.
GGGATAGAGCTGCTGCGGGGGCGCCTCGGCCGACAGGAACAGCATCATCCGGCGCTCGTAGAGGGCATCGATCAAGGTCATGAACCGTCGTGCCTCGTTGCGGCGGTTCGGCGTGAGCTCCGGGACGTGATCCAGGAAGAGCGTGTGGTAGCGCTCGGTCAGCGCCAGATAGTCGGCGGCACCTAAAGGCCGGTTGCAGAGATCGGCGAACTCGAAACGCGCCACGCCCGCCGCGGCCGCGGGCACATGCAGTGTGCGCGAGCCCACCGAGACCTCCTCGGGCGCCGCAGCCGCACCGTCCGTCAGCGCTGCGAAGGCGGCATCGAGCGCGGCATCGGCTTCCGCACCGAGCGGATGGTGGTAGACCGCAAGATCGCGCAGGCGCTCGAGCCGGTAGTCGATCGGCCCGTCGAGCGCCACGACGTCCAACTTCGACTTCAAGAGCGCGATGAACGGCAGGAAGCGATCGCGATTGAGCCCGTTCTCGTAGAGCCGATCGGGCGGCCAGTTCGAGGTCGCCACCATGACCACGCCGCCGGCGAACAGGCCCTCGAACAGCCGGCCGAGAATCATGGCGTCGGCGATATTCACGACGTGGAACTCGTCGAAGCAGAGGACGCGCTGCTCGGTGGCGAGCTCCGCCGCCAAGGCGCGCAGCGGGTCCTCCCGCCCACCCTGCTCACGCAAGCCATGCATGCGGCGCTGCACCTCCAGCATGAAGGCATGGAAGTGCACCCGCCGCAGCGGCGCGCTGCGCACGGACTCCGCGAACACGTCCATGAGCATGGACTTGCCGCGGCCGACATCGCCGTGGAGATAGACACCGCGCGGCGGCGGAGGCGGCTCGGGCTCGCGTCCCAGGCCGAGGCGCGCGAGCAGCCCGCCGCCGTTGGAGGCAGGTGGCGGCAAGGCCTCGAGCTCGCGCGCGAGCCGATCGAGACGGTCGGCCGCAGCCTGCTGCAAAGAGTCGGGGCGGAGAACGCCCTGCTCGATCATCGAGCGATAGATCGCGAGCGGCATCATGTCCCCGGGATTGCAGCCGCGACGAGGTCTAGCGGAGGCACGGGCCGTCGGTCCACGCGCGCTCAGGCCGCAGCCTGCCGCCGCGCCGAGATCTGGGCGAGCAGGGCACCGGCCGCGACCAGAACCGCGCCGACCACCTGCCGGCCGGAGATCGTCCCGCCGAAGGCGAGCGCCATCAGCATGACGTAGAACGGCGCAAGATTGGTGTGAATCGCGGTGACCGTGATCCCCAGGATGCGGGCGCTGGCGAACCACAACGGCACGGAGCAGCCGATCGCGACCACGCTCATCCACAGCACCGCGGCCAGATTGGCGCCATCGAGCGCCACCCGCGGCTGTGCGACATCCAACGCCAGGAGGGCGACAGATACCACCGCCAGGACCGTGGCTCCTGCGGCGAAGGTGAGGCCGCTCAAGGCGAGATCGCCATGGCCGGCGAGGCGGGTCAGCGCGGTGCGCGAGTACCAGATCCACGCCACCATCGACCCGAGCACCAGGATCTCGCCGCCGCGCGGTCCGCTGCCGGAAGCGGCACCTTCGGTCGTGGCGACGATGCCGCCCAGGATCGCCAGCGCGATTCCGGCCAGTACCGCCGTGTTCGGTCGTCGCCCGTCGATCGCCCAGGCCATCAGCGCCGCGATCAGCGGCATGGTCGTGCTGATGATGCCGACCGTGACGGCATCGGTGCGGGTCTGGCCGAGCACCAGCAGCAGGGCGGACGCCGCCACGCCGAACCCGCCCAGGAGGAACACGCTGCGCCAGGGGACGAGCGAGAGCTCCCGACCTCGCCCGATCAGGAACGCAAGCAGCAGGATGGCGGCCGCCGCACCGCCGAGCCGAGCCACCGCCAGCAGCAGCGGATCCCAGCCTTGCAGGAGGAACTCGGTGGCCGGGAACGCGCTCGACCACAGGATCGTGCTGACGAGCGCCAGGCCGTTGCCGGTCCAGACCGGGCTGCGGCCGGCCGCGGATGCGACGGTCACGGCCGGCTACAGCCAGCCCTGCAGCTCGCCGAGCGCCAGCTCCTCGAGCAGCGCGATGTGGGCCTCGTCGTCGTTGAGGCAGGGGATGTAGGCGAACCGCTCACCGCCCGCACGCTCGAAGATCTCGCGGTTCTCGACCTGGATCTCCTCGAGCGTCTCGAGACAGTCGGTGACGAAGGCCGGAGACACCACGGCGATGCGCTTGACGCCCCTGCCCGGCAGCTCCGCCATGGTCTGGTCGAGGTAGGGCTGCAGCCATTCCTCGCTGCCGAAGCGCGACTGGAAGCAGACCATCACCTTTTCCGCCGGCAGGCCGAGCCGCTCCCGGACCAGCCGCGTCGTCTTCTGGCAATGGCAATGATAGGGGTCGCCACTGGTCAGCAGGCGCTTGGGCATGCCGTGATAGGAGAAGACCAGGAGGTCGGGTGTCCAGTCGATTCCCGTGAGGTGCCGCTCGATCGTCTCGGCGAGGGCCGCGATGTAGGCCGGATGATCATGATAGTGCGGCAGCGTGCGCACCGCCGGCTGCCAGCGGACCTGCTTGAGCGCGTCGAACGCCTTGTCGTAGGCGGTCGCGGTCGTCGGCGCGGCATATTGCGGGTAGAGCGCCATCAGCAGAAGGCGCGTGCAGCCCTGCGCCACCAGCCGGTCGAGCACGCTCTTCACGCTGGGATTGCCGTAGCGCATGGCCCAATCGACCATCACCCCCGGCGACCGCCGCTCCAGGCGTGCCGCCAGCTTCTCGGCCTGGCTGCGGGTCACCGTCTTGAGCGGGCTCTCGTCGCGCTCCTTGTTCCAGATCGCATCGTAGTCGCGCCCCTTGCTGGCCGGGCGCCGGCTCAGGATGACGAGCTGCAGCAGCGGCTGCCAGAGCCAGGACGGATAGTCGATCACCCGCTTGTCGGAGAGAAACTCGGATAGGTAGCGCCGCATCGACCAGTAGTCGGTGGCGTCAGGAGTGCCCAGGTTCATCAGGACGACGCCGATACGATTCCGCGGGATTGGCGGATGCCCCACGGGCAGATCGGTCGTTTCCTTGTCCAGCATCAGCTCCCGCGCCATGCGACTTTTCCCGATCCCAACGTTCGACGCCAACCAGATAGGCGCGGACCCGCCGCCGACAAGCGGATTGTCGCCGGGGCGTAATCAATCCGTTTCCTCACTTCCCATGTTGGTGATCGGATTCGCCGGCACTAGGTGGATGCGCACCAGCGACTGCGAGGAAGCCGCCGATGACCAAGGTGCTCGTGCTCTACTGCAGCAGCTACGGCCACATCGAGCAGATGGCCTATGCCGTGGCCGAGGGTGCCAGGGCGGTCGCGGGCGTCGAGGTGGGGTGACACGGCGCCCGACGGTCGTGGGTGCAGCCTCCTCCCGGCCGCCACCGCCAGCGTTGGCGTCATGCATCTTGTGGCGCTCGCGAGTTCCCACGATCGTCCTGCTGGCCCAGCCCGATCGGGCCGCAACTTTTCTGAAAGCCGCCGGCCATGACGCTGAACGCCGGGATCGACAACGTCGCGAACGTGATCCAGCTCGCGATCGCGCCGGTATTCCTGCTCACTGCGGTCGGCGCCCTGATAGGTGTGCAGACCAACCGCTTGGCTCGCGCGGTGGACCGTGCCCGCATCCTCGAGGAGCGTCAGGGCGGGAGCATGCACGATGGCACGGCGCTGATCTCGGGCGAGCTGAAGGTTCTGCGATCCCGGATGCGCCTCATTTACCTGGCGGTCGCGCTGGATGTGATCTGCGCCCTGTTCGTCGGCCTGACGATCGTGATCGCCTTCGCCGAGACCTTCGTCGGCATGGACCTGGCATGGCTGTTCGCGCTGCTGTTCGTGTCCGCCTTGCTCGCGTTCATCGCGAGCCTCGCGGTGTTCCTGCGCGAGATCTTCCT
>JBFWWD010000152.1:0-14247 GCA_050246385.1 Geminicoccaceae bacterium | reverse complement strand
GGCCATGCTCGGCGGCGATCGCGGTGAGGGCGAGGTCGATGCCGGCGGTGCCGCCGGCACAGGTGGCGACGCGGCCGGAGCGCTCGAACAGGGAGCGGCTCGTGGCGACGCCGTCGTGCAGCTCGGCGAAGGCGGCGAGGCTCTCCCAGTGCAGGGTGACGGTGCGGCCGGCGAGCAGGCCGGCCTCGGCGAGGAGGAAGGCGCCGGTGTCGACCGCCCACAGCTCGGCCCCGGCGGCGTCCAGGCGGCGCAGCCAGGCGAGGACGGCACGCCCGGCGGCGGCCATGGGCTCGAAGCTGGTGCAGACGATGACGCGGCGGGCGGTGATCGGGTCGCGGACCGACAGCCCGGTCGTGATCGGCAGGCCGCTGCTGGCCTGGACCCTGCCGGCCTCCGCACCGACGAAGCGCCAGCGGTAGAGCTCCCGGCCGGCCAGCCGGTTGGCGACGCGGAACGGCTCCAGCACCGAGGCCAGCGCCATCAAGGAGAAGCGCGGCAGGAGCAGGACGGCGATGTCGATGGCGCCGCCCGTGGGCTCGGCCGTGGCGGCGGGGGAGCCGGCGCGCGCGGGCATGGGCCGGCCGTGCGGTCAGCGCTCCCGCTTGCGCTCGGCGAACTTCCTCACGCGCGCCATCGTCTCCGGGTGGGTGAAAGCCTCGATGGTGATCGCCTGCTCGAGCTCGACCGCCCGCCACAGCGCCGCGCCGAGGTCGCGGTTGAGCGCCGTCTTGAGCTTGCCGGTGGCGAAGCGCGACTTGCCGGCGATCCGCGAGGCATAGTCCATGGCCTTGTCGAGCATCTGGGCGTGCGGGACGACGGCGTTGACGACCCCCAGCCGCTCGAGCCGTGCGGCGCTCTGGCGCTCGCCGAGCAGCAGCAGCTCCATCGCCCGCTGATAGCCGACCGCCTGCGGCAGCAGATGGGTGACGCCGCCGGTCACGAAGTGGCCCCAGTCCATCTCGGGGAAGAAGGCCACGAGATCCTCGGCCGCGACGACGAGGTCGCAGTTGAGCAGCCATTCGAAGCCACCGCCGACGGCGAAGCCGTGGACGGCGCCGACCACCGGCTTGTCGCTGCCCAGGAGCAGGCGGGTGACCTGCTGGATCGCCTCGACATGCGCGATGACGGCGGCCTCGCTCTCGGTCTGGAGATCGAACTCCTTGAGATCGTCGCCCGAGCAGAAGGCCCGCCCGGCGCCGGTGAGCACGACCGCGCCGGTCGCGGGCTCGGCGAAGGCCTCCTCGAGTGCTGCGACCAGATCGGCCAGCAGCGCGCCGCTGATCGCGTTCAGCCGCTCGGGACGGTTCAGCGTGACGATGCCGACGCCGCCGCGGCGCTCATGGAGTGCGAAGGGCATGGCCTAGATCCTCTCGATCAGCGCGGTCTTGCCGTCGGTGCGCGGCAGACTGTCGGCCGGCAGCAGCGTCACCTCGGCCGAGGCGCCGGCATGGCGCCGGATCGCGGCCTCCAGCTCGCGGGCGGCGGCGGCGAACGCCATGGGGGGCAGCCCAGGCGCCGCCTCGGCCCGCACGATGATCCGGTCCCAGGGGCCGGGGCCGGCGAGCACGATCCGGAACTGGCCCGAGGCGAGGTCGGGGCGGCTGAGCACGCCCTGCTGCACGGCGCTCGGGAAGACGTTGACGCCGCGAACGTTGAACATGTCGTCGGCGCGCCCGGTCACCCGGAACCGCCAGGTGGTGCGGCCGCAGGCGCAAGGTCCGGTCCCGGTGACCGTGATGACGTCGCGGGTCCTGAAGCGAACCAGCGGCTGGCATTGCTTGGCCAGATGGGTGCAGACCAGCTCCCCGCGGGCACCTTCGCGGATCGCCAGCCTGCCGCCGCCCGGAGCGAGGATCTCCGCGAAGATCGCATCGGCACCATGAAAATGCAGATCGTTGGTCCGGTCGCACTGGCTCGCGAAATTCGAGAGGATCTCGGACATGCCGTAATTGGCGTTGCGCACCGAGAGGCCCCAGCTGCGCTCGATGGCCTGCCGGAACTCCAGATTGTCGAGGCCGGCCTCGCCGCCGAACAGGCCGAGGCGCAGCCCCAGCTCGCGCGGGTCACGGCCCTCGGCGCGCAGCAGCCGCTCCAGCAGCGCCGGGTAGGATGGCGTGCAGGAGATCGCCGTGACGCCCAGATCGGCGATGGTCTCGAGGAGCTGCCGGGTGTTGCCGACGCCGAACGGGACGACGCAGGCTCCTGTCTCCTCCAGCGTCATGTGATCGGTGACGCCGCCGGTCCACAGGCAGTAGTTGAGGCAGTGCACCACCCGGTCGCCGGGCCGCAGCCCGGCGCAGAACTGCGCCCGGCCGCCGACGCGGGCGATCAGGTCGACGTCGCGGCGGCTGTTGGCGAGCTGCAGCGGCTTGCCGGTGGTGCCCGAGGTGCGATGCACGCGCACGACCCGGTCGGGACCGCAGGCGATGTAGTCGCCGAAGGGATAGGTTGCCTCCTGGCTGGCGCGCAGCTCGTGCTTCTCGGTGAACGGCAGGTTCGCGAGCGCGTCGAGGCTGATGGTCTCGGGCAGCTCGCCGGCATATTTCGCGCGATAGAAGATGGAGCTCGTCCGGACATGGCGCCACTGCTCCGCCCACAGCCGGTCCTGGTGCGCGCGCACGGCCGCAGGGGAGAGCGTCTCGAATTCGGGATGCAGCATCGCGTCGGGCATGCGGGAACCATCGGGCGGGTGGCGGCAGGGCGATGTCGCACGCCCTGGCACGATCTATCAGTTGGGCGGCCGGAAAGATCAATAGCGCGCCACGCCCGCGGCTAGCATGATGGCCGCCATCGCACGAAGGGAGGCCCGCCGCCATGAACCGTGAGGTTGTCGTCACCTGTGCCGTGACCGGCTCCGGCGATTCGGTGGGCAAGCATCCGGCGATCCCGGTGACGCCCGAGCAGATCGCCGCCGCCGCGATCGAGGCGGCCAGGGCCGGGGCCGCGGTGGCGCACATCCATGTCCGTGACCCGCAGACCGGCAAGGCGGCGCGGCGGCCGGAGCTGTACCGCGAGGTGGTGCGGCGCGTGCGCGATTCGGGCGTGGACGTGATCCTGAATCTCACCGCCGGCATGGGCGGCGACTACATCCCCGAGCCGGACGAGCCCTGGCGCGGCGGGGCCGGCACCGACATGGCCTCGGTCGCGGACCGGCTGGTGCATGTCGAGGAGCTGCGGCCGGAGATCTGCACGCTCGACTGCGGCAGCATGAACTACGCCCAATCGGCCTATGTCAGCACGCCCGACATGCTCCGGGCGATGGCGGCGAAGATCAAGGCCGTGGGCGTGAAGCCCGAGATGGAGGTGTTCGAGCTCGGCCATGTCTGGCAGGCCAAGGTGCTGATCGAGGAGGGCCTGATCGAGGCGCCACCTCTGTTCCAGCTCTGCATGGGCATTCCCTACGCGGCGGAGGCGGACCCGCGCGCGGTGCTGGCGATGCGCGACCTGCTGCCGGCGGGTGCCGTGTTCGCGGCCTTCGGCATCGGCCGGATGGAGATGCCGATGGTGGCGCAGGCCGTCTTGATGGGCGGCCATGTCCGGGTCGGGCTCGAGGACAATCTCTGGCTCGACAAGGGTGTGTACGCCTCCAACGGCGATCTGGTCACCCGGGCGTGCGAGATCGTCCGGCTCATGGGGGCCCGCGTGCTCGGGCCCACCGAAGCGCGGGCGAAGCTGGGGCTGAGGGCGCGCTGATGGAGGTCCGCAAGGCGGCCCTGATCGGCGGCGGCGTGATCGGTGCCGGCTGGGCGGCGCGGCTGATCGAGAACGGGATCGACGTGACCTTGTGCGACCCCGATCTTGAGGTCGAGCGCAAGGTCGGAGAGGTGCTGGCCAATGCCGACCGGGCCTATGCCAGGCTGACCATGGCGCCGCGCGGGCGGCGGGGCTCGATCGCGTTCACCGCCGATGTCGAGGCGGCGGTGGCGGGTGCCGACTTCGTGCAGGAGAGTGCCCCGGAGCGCGAGGAGCTCAAGATCCCGCTGCTGGCGCGGATCGACCGGGTGGCACGGCCGGAGATCATCGTCGCATCGAGCACCTCGGGGCTGCTGCCGAGCCGGCTGCAGTCGGCGATGGCGCATCCCGAGCGGTTCACGGTCGGGCATCCGTTCAATCCGGTCTATCTGCTGCCGCTGGTCGAGATCTGCGGCGGTGAGCGGACGAGTGCCGAGACCAAGGAGCGCGCGGCGACTTTCTACGAGAGCATCGGCATGCGGCCGCTCCATGTCCGCAAAGAGATCGACGGCTTCCTCGCCGACCGGCTGATGGAGGCGATGTGGCGCGAATCGCTGCATCTGATCGACGAGGGCGTGGCGACGGCCGAGGAGCTGGACGACGCGGTCCGCTTCGGCGCGGGCCTGCGCTGGTCGTTCATGGGCAATTTCCTGATCTACCGCATCGCGGGCGGCGAGCAGGGCATGCGCCATTTCATGGCCCAGTTCGGCCCGGCCCTGAAGCTGCCCTGGACCAAGCTGGAGGCACCCGAGCTGACCGAGGGGCTGCTCGACAAGATCGTGGCGCAGTCGGACGAGCAGGCGGGGGAGCACTCGATCCGCGAGCTGGAGCGGCTGCGCGACGACTGCCTGATCGCGGTGATGCAGGGCCTGCAGGCGCAGGACTGGGGGGCCGGACAGGTCCTCAAGCGCTATGCCGCGAAGCTCTACGATACCGGCCTCGGCAAGCCGGACGTCGACGCGACCGACCTGACGCTGCCGCTCGCGCTCTATCGCACCGCGATCCCGACCGACTGGGCCGACTATAACGGCCACATGAACGAGAGCCGCTACCTGCAGCTGTTCACCAACGCCAGCGACGCGTTCCTGCGGCTGATCGGGCTGGACCAGGCCTACCTCGCCAAGGGGTTCAGCTGGTTCACGGTCGAGACCCACCTCATGCACAAGGACGAGGCGCACGCCGGCGAGGCGGTGGCGGTAACGGTCCAGCTGCTGGCTGCGGACGAGAAGCGGATGCACATCTTCCAGACCGCCACCCGCGAGGCGGACGGCGTGGTGGTCGCGACCGGCGAGCAGATGCTCTTGCATGTCGACACCAAGGTTGGCCGCGCCTGCCCGGCGGAGCCGGCGATGCAGGACAGGCTGTTGCGCATCGCCGCGGCGCAGGCGGGTCTGCCCAGGCCGGCCGATGTCGGACGGCATGTCGGGGCCAAGCGGGCATGAGCCAGCGGGTCCTGATCACCGCCGGCGCTTCCGGCATCGGCAGCACCACGGCCCTCGCCTTCGCCGCGCGCGGCGACCGGGTGCATGTCTGCGACGTCGGCCGGGATGCGCTGGCCGCCTTCGCTGCCGCCCATCCGGAGATCGGCACCAGCGTTTGCGACGTTGCCGACGAGGCTCAGGTCGCGGCCCTGTTCGCGGACGCGCTGGCGCGGCTCGGCGGCCTCGACTTCCTGGTCAACAATGCCGGGATCGCCGGGCCGACGGCTCCGGTCGAGGCGGTCGACTATGCCGACTGGCGCCGCTGCCTCCTGGTCAATCTCGACGGCGCCTTCCTGTGCGCGCGGGCCGCGGCGCCGCTGCTCAAGGCCCAGCGCGGCGGGGCGATCGTCAACCTGTCCTCCACCGCCGGTCTCTACGGCTTCCGCAACCGCACGCCCTACTGCGCCGCCAAATGGGGCGTGATAGGGCTGACCAAGACCCTGGCCACCGAGCTGGGGCCCTTCGGCGTACGGGTGAACGCGATCTGCCCCGGCTCGGTCGAGGGCGAGCGGATGGACCGCGTGGTGGCGGCGGCCGCCGCCGCGAGCGGCGCAACGCCCGAGGCGGTGCGGGCCGAGTTCGTCGCGTCGGCTGCGATGGGCTGCTTCGTCCGTGCCGAGGACATCGCGGCCACCATCCTGTTCCTGTGCTCGCCCGCCGGCGAGCGCATCTCCGGCCAGGCGATCCCGGTCGACGGACATACGATCTCCGCGAGCTGAACCATGAACGTCGCATTGACCATCAAGCAAGGACAGGGACATGATTCCTCAAGAGATTAGAGATTTGGCAAGTTCTATGTGCAAGACGGCTGCGCAGACGGTTGATGCCTATGCAAGAAGGTCCAGATTGCCGTTGGGCAAAATAGATGAGAGCGTTATTGAGGTTTCTGTGTTAAATGAGCTGAACATAAAATTGGCTGCACGCACTCAAGTTTCATTTGCGGATTTGCATAGGGAGTTTGGAATATCTACCTCAATTGAAAAGGATTCTCTTGAGTATCTTAAATCAAAAGTGATTGATCTGGTTATTTTCGACTCCAATTTGAGCGCCGCACGACCACTAATGCTGATCGGGTTTAAGCTCTGGCGTGCGTGCGCCGATGATCGGTGGATTCTTGTAAATGCGGCTCGACAGTTGAGTTCCAGCCCCTTCGCTATGCGATGTGTGATGAGCAGTGATTCTAGCGACTTAGATTGGTTCGTTCGCTGCAGAGCTCACACAGACCGTGTGGGTGAATATTGGGATGTCAAAGCTGTGCGAGATCCAACAGAGAAATTCTCTGTCTATTGTCATGTCATGGATTCCCAGTCATCGGAGCATGACGATGATTTTACTCGCGAGACGAGTTAGGCGGAATACTTCTACGGTGGATGCTTGGCTGAAGCCAAATGCGGTAAGTCTATGAACTTCGCCCTCACTCCCGAGCAGGAGATGGTCGTCTCGACCGTCCGCGCCTTCGTCGAGAACGAGCTCTACCCGCTCGAGGCGGAGGTGGAGCGCACGGGGGAGGTGCCGGCCGAGGTCGGGCGGGAGGTCATGCGCAAGGTGCAGGAGCTGGGGTTCTATGCGCCGAACATTCCCGAGCAGTTCGGCGGCGGCGGGCTCGATCACCTGACCTTCACGCTGCTCGAGCGCGAGCTGGGGCGGGCGTCCTATGGGCTGTCGGTGTTCTGGGGGCGGCCGTCCAACATCCTGTGCGGCTGCAACGCGGAGCAGCGGGAGCGCTATCTGCTGCCGGCGGTGCGCGGCGAGAGGATCGACTGCCTCGCCATGACCGAGCCGGAGGCGGGCTCCGACGTGCGCTCGATGAAGACCACGGCGCGGCGGGACGGCGACGACTGGGTGATCGACGGCACCAAGCACTTCATCAGCCATGCCGACCTCGCCGACTTCGCGATCGTGTTCGTGGCGACGGGGACGGAGGAGACGAAGGCGGGCGCCAAGCAGCGCATCACCTGCTTCCTGGTCGACCGCGGCACGCCGGGCTTCGAGATCCGGCCGGGCTACAGGAGCGTGTCGCACCGCGGCTACCACAACTGCATCCTGAACTTCGACGGCTGCCGGGTGCCCGATGCCCAGATCCTGGGCGAGGAGGGCGGGGGCTTCGAGCTGATGAACACCTGGCTCTACGCCACCCGGCTCACGGTGGCGGCGACCAGCGTCGGGCGGGCGCGGCGGGTGTTCGACCTCGCGGCGGAGTGGGCGGCGAGCAGGAAGCAGTTCGGCCAGCCGATCGGGAAGTTCCAGGGCACCTCGTTCAAGCTCGCCGACATGGCGACCGAGATCGACGCCGCCGACCTGCTCACGCTGAACGGCGCCTGGCTGCTGGATCAGGGCCTGGACGCCAACCGGATGATCGCGCAGGCCAAGCTGTTCGCGACCGAGATGCTGGCGCGGGCGACGGACAATGCGATCCAGATCTTCGGCGGCATGGGGCTGATGGAGGAGACGGGAATCGAGCGGTTCTGGCGCGACGCCCGGGTCGAGCGGATCTGGGACGGCACCAGCGAGATCCAGAGGCACATCATCAGCCGGGACATCCTGCGCAGGCTGGGGGCCTGAGTTGGACCTGCGCCGCCTGCTGCGGCCGCGCTCGATCGCGGTGTTCGGCGGCTGGCAGGCCGAGGGGGTGGCGCGACGCTGCGTGGAGATGGGCTTCGCCGGGCCGGTGTGGCAGGTGCACCCGAGCCGGGCGGGTGCGTTCCGCAGCGCCGGCGAGCTGCCCGAGGCGCCGGATGCCGCTTTCGTCGCCGTCAACCGCGAGCTCACGGTCGGGATCGTGCGCGAGCTGGCGGCCATGGGGGCAGGCGGGGCGGTCTGCCATGCGGCAGGGTTCGCCGAGTCCGGTGGCCGGGGTGTCGAGCTGCAGGCGGCGCTGATCGGGGCGGCCGGCGGGATGCCGGTGCTCGGGCCCAACTGCTACGGCACCATCAACTATCTCGACGGGGCGCTGCTCTGGTTCGACCAGCATGGCGGCAAGCGCTGCGAGCGCGGCGTCGCGATCCTGACCCAGTCCGGCAATATCGGGCTCAACCTCACCATGCAGCGGCGCGGGCTGCCGATCGGGCACCTGCTGACGCTGGGCAACCAGGCCTGCGTCGGGCTGTCGGACTGCCTCGCCGCCCTGGTCGACGATCCGCGCGTGACCGCCATCGGCCTGCACATCGAGGCGATCGACGATGCGCGGAAGTTCGACGCGGCGGCCAGGAAGGCGCTGGCGGCGAGGAAGCCCGTGGTCGCGGTCAAGGCCGGGCGCTCGGAGCACGGGGCGGCGCTGACCCTCAGCCACACCGCCTCGCTCGCTGGCGCCGATGCCGCCATGGACGCGCTGCTGCGCCGGGTGGGCGTGGCGCGGGTGGCCTCGCTGCCGGTGCTGCTCGAGACCTTGAAGCTGCTGCACACGCTGGGGCCGCTGCCGGGGCGCGATCTGGTGACGCTGTCCTGCTCGGGCGGCGAGGCCGCGCTGATCGCCGATGCCGGGGAGGGGCGGCGGGTGCGCTTCCGGCCGTTCACCGCGGCGCAGGGCGAGGCGGTGCGCGCGACGCTGAGCGATCTGGTCACCGTCTCCAACCCGCTCGACTACCACATCTTCATCTGGAACCAGCCCGAGCGGCTGCGCGCGACCTTCGCCGCGGTGATGGGCTGCGGCTGGGACCTCGCCTGCCTGGTGCTCGACCTCCCGCGCGGCGACACGTGCAGCGACGCCGACTGGCAGGTGTCGCTCGCCGCCTGGCAAGAGGCGCGCGACGCGACTGCGGGCCGGGCCGCCGTGCTGGCGACGCTGCCGGACTGCCTGCCGGAGAGCGTGGCGCAGACGCTGATCGCGGCCGGGATCGTGCCTTTGCTGGGCATCGACGAGGCGCTGGCGGCCGCCGAGGCCGCAGCCGACACCGGGGCGGCGCAGGCGGGCGCGATGCCGGAGCCTTTGCTCGCGGCGGGGGCGCCGGGCGAGCCGGGCACGCTCGACGAGTGGCGGGGCAAGCGGCTGCTGGCCGAGTATGGCGTCCCGCATCCCGGCGGCCGGCTGGTGGCCGATCCGGAAGAGGCGGCCGCGGTGGCGGAGGCGCTGGGCTGGCCGGTGGTGGTGAAGGCGGTCGGTACGGCACTCGCCCACAAGAGCGAGCTGGGTGCGGTCGCCCTCGACCTGCGCGACGCCGAGGCGGTGCGCGAGGCCGCGGCGCGAATGGCGCATCTCGGCGAGGCGCTGCTGGTCGAGCCGATGGTGACCGATGGCGTGGCCGAGCTGATCGTCGGCGTCGTGCGCGACCCGCAGGTGGGCCTGTGCCTGCTCCTCGGTTCGGGCGGGGTGCTGGTGGAGCTGCTCGCCGACCGCGCGCTCCTGCTGCTGCCGGTGACCGCGGCCGAAGTGCGGTCGGCCCTGCTCGGCCTGCGCTCGGCGCCGTTGCTGCGTGGCTTCCGCGGGCGGCCGGCAGGCGATCTCGACGCCGTGGTCGAGGCCGTCATGGCGGTGGCGCGCTTCGCCGAGGAAAACGCCGACCGCTTGGTCGAGCTCGACATCAACCCATTGATCGTCCGTCCCGTCGGCAAAGGTGCTGTGGCGGTCGACGTCCTTCTTCGTATTGGAGCGAGCGCATGAGCGATTCAGTGCGGGCCAGCGCGGCCGACGGCATCCTGGAGATCGTGCTCGACCGGCCCAAGGCCAACGCCATCGACAGCGCCACCAGCCGTGCCTTGGGCCGCACCTTCGCCGCCTTCCGCAACGACCCGGCGCTGCGGGTGGCGATCGTCACCGGCGGCGGCGAGAAGTTCTTCAGCGCCGGCTGGGACCTGAAGGCGGCGGCCGAAGGCAGCGAGCGGCCGGACAGCGACTATGGCGTCGGCGGCTTCGGCGGGCTGCAGGAGCTGCCGGACCTGAACAAGCCGGTGATCGCGGCGCTGAACGGCATGGCGGTCGGCGGCGGGTTCGAGCTGGCGCTGTCCTGCGATCTGATCCTGGCGGCCGAGCATGTCCGTTTCGGCCTGCCCGAGATCAACGCGGGCACGCTCGCGGACGCGGCCACGATCAAGCTGCCGCGCCGCATCCCCCATCATGTCGCGATGGATCTCCTGCTCACCGGCCGCTGGATGGAGGTGGCGGAGGCCAAGCACTGGGGTCTGGTCAACGAGATCCTGCCTGCCGACCGTCTGCTGCCGCGCGCCCGCGAGATCGCCCGGCTGCTCGCCGACGGCCCGCCGCTCGTGTTCGCCGCGATCAAGGAGACCCTGCGCCGGACCGAGGGCATGCCGTTCCAGGCCGCCATGGATCTCGTCACCCAGAAGCGGCTGCCGACCGTCAAGCGGCTCTACGAGAGCGAGGACCAGCTCGAGGGGGCACGGGCGTTCGCCGAGAAGCGCAAGCCGGTCTGGCGGGGGCGCTGATCGCGGCCGGTCAGGGCGGCCCGGTTCTCAGTGCTGCGACGCGGGCATAGTGCTCGCGATTGAAGTATTCGACCAGCTCGCGATATTCCGCCGTGGCGATCTGCTCGATGCCGTTGCGCGGCTGCGCCGGCAGATATTCCTTGATGCGGCGGTCGACCTCGTCGCGATCCGAGAACTGCATCCCGGCCAGGGCGAGATCGTCCGCGATCGACTGGTCGGGCTGGAAGGCCGTGTAGAGCGCATCGAAGGCCGGGCTCGGCGCCGGCAGGCGGATCAGGATGATCCGTGCCGCGGACGGCTCGGGCTCGGGCGTGACCACGGCGGCACCGCACAGCATGCCGGCGAGCACGGTGGCAGGCGGTGCCGGCCCGAACAGCGCCATGTGGATGCGCATGTCGCCCGAGACCGTCTGGTGCAGGGCGATCTGCATGCCGCGGCCGTTGAAGGTGATGTTGCCGGTGAACCTGGTCGGCTCGGGCGGCATGTTGTGGCTGTAGGCCACCGAGCCGATGCCATGCCCCGGGCCGATGAGCATCGAGCTGCGGATCAGCCAGCCCGGAAAATAGGGCGAGAAGGAATAGGAGTAGCAGGCATACGCACCCTCGACGAAGCCGGCGCCGCTGTCCAGGGGCCGTGGCGCCGACTGCCGGCGTGTGCCGTGCGGAAAGTTCCTGGCACCTTCCCACAACAGCTCCGCGGTCACGCCAGGTTTCTGGGCCAAGTCCGCGAGAAATTCGTCGGCGGAACAATTCGTCAGCCATTCGACCGGCCGATCGAGGTCGACCAGCCTTCTCAGGTCGCGATAGACGTCGGCGGCACGCGGCAGGGCCTTGCCGCCCAGCCACTTGTCGGCGCGCTCGACGTCGAACGAAGTGTCGGGATTCACGCCACGAAAGGCCGCAGCCAGCTCCTTGCGGGTCGTGCAGCCGAGCACCACCGCGGCCAGGCGCAGCTTCATGGCGAAATCGCGAGCCAAAGGTGCAGTTCCCCGCGCTGTCGGGGCCCACATGGCCCAGAACGGGCGCCATTTCCAGAAAAAGCCGGAAGATCGAGTCGAAATCCGATCGGCCGCGGTTGCGCCGCTCGAATGACCGGACGAAAGAAATGTGGCGAATTATTTTGCCGTATCAGTCCACGTGCCGTCGAGTGCGGCTGGACCGAGGTCAGGCAAAACATCGGGTGACACCGGGGAGGACAGGCCGATGATGATGCAGTCGATGCGGCTTGCCTCGATTGGCGCGCTGGTGCTGCTGACTTTTTGCCCGCCAGCGATGGCGACGGCATCCTCGAGTCCCGGGCCCAGCTCGAACCTCAGGCCGATCGACCGGGCGTCGCTGCAGGCGCTGGTGAACAGGACCGCCCGGGAGCTTCATCTCCCCGGTGCGCTGGTCCTGCTGCGGACACCCCAGGGTGAGCTCACGGCCGCCTATGGCACCACGCGGCTGGGTTCGCGGACGCGGCCTCGCGCGCACACTTACTTCCGCATTGCTTCGATCACCAAGACGATGACTTCGGCGGTGGTCCTGCAGCTGGCCCAGGAAGGAAAGCTGCGCCTCGGCGACCGGATCTCGAAGTACGTGTCCGGGGTGCCGAACGGCCACAACATCACCCTCGCCCAACTGCTCGGGATGCGCAGCGGTCTCTTCGACTACACCAGCTCTCCGAAGATGGCGGGCTTCCTCGACCACGAGCCGACCAAGGCCTGGACGCCGCGGGAGCTGCTGGCGATCTCGTTCGCGCAGCCGCCCAACTTCCCGCCGGGCGCGGCCTACGAGTACAGCAACACCAACTACGCGCTGCTCGGCATGGTCGTCGAGAAGGTGGACCGCAGGCCGCTGGCGGCCGCGATGCGCGAGCGCCTGTTCCGGCCGCTCGGCCTGAAGAGCACGCTGCTCCCCCCGCGCACCTCCAACAAGATCCCCGAGCCCTACGCGCACGGCTACCTGTACGGCAGCTCCTCCGTCGTGACGACCGGCATCCCGAACCCGCCATACACCGCGAAATTCCTGGCCGCGGTCGAAGCCGGCAAGATCCGGCCCAACGACTATACCGGCGTGAACCACTCATTCGCCACCGCTGCCGGCGGCGTCGTCTCGACTGCCGAGGATGTCGCAGCCTGGATCCGGGCGCTGGTCGGTGGCCGCGTGCTCGGTGCCAAGTACCAGCGCATCTGGCGCGACAGCCCGAAGCCGGCCGATGGCGGCCTCGACTACGGCTACGGCATCAACCGGCTTCGTTGGGGAGGGAACACCCTCTACCTGCACGGTGGCGAGACGGCCGGTTACAATTCGGAGGCCGGCTACGATCCGGGCAATAAGGTGACGCTCGTGTTGTGGACCAATCTGACGGTGTCACCGACCGACAAGCTGACGGCCAACGAGCTCATGCTGAGAGTACTGGATCGGGTCTACAAACGGTCACCCTTGAAGCCATGACCATCGAGATTTCTGACTCATAAACCCGACTGTACGCTAGCCAATCCGGCGTCGCCTGCCTGCTGCACATGCTTGGGAGCTTACTGGCAATGATGATGACACGACTGCTGTGGCTGGCGGTGCTCAGCGCAGCCGCCCTGCCCACGCTTGTGGCTCCGAGCATCGCACGGGCGACGGAGCACAAGCCGGCCGCGTGTGTGGATACCACTCCGCACAGGACGCGCATGGTCAAGGTGGCGCCCGGGGTCGAGCTGGAGGTGCTGGACTGGGGCGGCAAAGGCAAGGCGATGGTGCTGCTCACCGGGCTGGGCGACAACGCGCACGTCTATGACGGGTTCGCCTTCCAGTTCACCGATGACTTTCGCGTCTATGGGATCACCCGGCGCGGATTTCTTCCCTCCAGCCAGCCGCGCAACGGCTACGACGTGCCCACCCGGGCCAAGGACGACATCGCGGTGCTCGACGCCTTGGGCATCGACAAGGCGGTCTTCGTCGGGCACTCGCTGGCCGGCTCGGAATTGAGCGAGCTGGGGTTGAAGTATCCTGCGCGCGTCGACAGGCTGGTCTATCTCGACGCTGCCGACCTGGCGGAGCGTTTCCGGCCCTCGCGCCTCGAGCCGCCCGGCCCGGGGGCGGTCTTCACCGAGGCGGACCGCAAGTCCTTGTGGGCCTTTCAGGCCGCTCAGGCGCGCTACACGGCGCTGCGCGAACCCGACCAGTCCGTGTGCCTGAACGTGAAGTTCAACGCCAAGGGAGCGCTGGTCGATTCCACCTCGCCCGATCATGTCACCGAGAGGCTCCTGGCCGGCGTCGCCGGGTCGGCGAATCCTCCGACCGACTGGGCGAGGATCAAGGCGCCGCGGCTCGGCATCTTCGCCCAGTTCACGCGCGAGGCGCGGCAGGCCTGGTACTGGTATCTCAGCCCGGCCGAGCAGGCCGAGTTCGACAAGGCGTGGGGGCCGATCGTCGACTGGCATCGCCGGACGATCCGGAAGTTCGCACGAGGCAACGCGGCCAGCATGTTCCTGCTCCCCGGTGCGCCGCACTATGTCTTCATCGACAATGAGGCGGAGGCGGTCCGCTGGATGCGGGCGTTCCTCGGCATCCCGCCAAGAGGCTGAGCCGAACGGCGGCGAGGTGTGGAGAGCTGCGCGCTCTCGCTCCGACGGCGCGGGCAGGCGCCACACCAGGGCACCCGTCCGCGCCGTCGGAGAGACTAG
>JBFWWD010000151.1:0-14309 GCA_050246385.1 Geminicoccaceae bacterium | reverse complement strand
TGAACCAATGGTCATGGATTGTCCGGGCACGCCCCGCCGTCGATGTCGGTGAGAACACCGGCGACGATCGTCCCGGTCTGAACTTTCCGTTCCGCATCATCTCAAACGAGCGCGGCCCCGCAGAAGTGGGGCGCTGGAGGAATCCATGCAGGAAGCGAGCACGCAGGCCTACCTGATCGCCGTCGACCGTCGCCGCGTCGGCGTCGCGGTCATCTCGGGCCAAGGCTACCGGTTCATCGCCGCCGATCCCGACTTCCGACCCTTGGACGGCAGCAGCTTCCGACGCCTGGACCAGCTCGAGCGGGCGGCCGAGCGGCTCGCCCACGCGGTGCGGCCGGTGCCGCTGGCGGAGACCACGGCAGGCTGGTAGGCATGGGGCGACAGCTGGAGCCCCGACTTGCCCGAGCCCACCTCGCACCTGGACATCGAGTTCGCGGGTGTGAGCAAGCGCTATGGCGAGATTCTGGCGGTCGACGCCATGGACCTGTCGGTGCTCCATGGCTCCTTCTTCACCTTTCTCGGGCCGTCCGGCTGCGGCAAGACCACCTCCTTGCGGCTGATCGCCGGCTTCGAGCAGCCGAGTGCCGGCGACATCCGTGTGGGCGGCCGCTCGATGCTCGGCGTGCCGCCCTATCGGCGCCCGGTGAACATGGTGTTCCAGCACTACGCCCTGTTCCCGCACCTCGATGTCGGCGCCAACATCGCCTATGGCCTGAAGCAGCGCGCGCCACGTCCCGATCCGGCGGAGCTGGCGCGGCGCGTCGACGCGATGCTCGAGCTGGTCCGTCTGCCGGGCTACGGCCGGCGTCGGATCTGGGAGCTTTCCGGCGGCCAGCAGCAGCGCGTCGCGCTGGCGCGGGCGCTGGTGAACCGGCCGACCGTGCTGCTGCTCGACGAGCCCCTGGCGGCACTCGACCGCAAGCTGCGGCGCGAGATGCAGATCGAGCTGCAGAATCTACAGCAGGAGGTCGGCATCACTTTCGTCCTGGTCACGCACGATCAGGAGGAGGCGCTGTCGATGAGCGATACGGTCTGCATCATGCGGCAGGGCCGCATCGTGCAGCAGGGCACGCCCGCCGAGCTCTACGATGCGCCGGTCGGCGCCTGGGTCGCGGATTTTGTGGGCAAGTCGAACTTCGTGACGGGGCGGGTCGCGGCCGTCGGCGGACAGATGGCCGAGATCGCCGGCTCGGGGCCGCCGCTGCATGGCCGGATGGCGGGCGGGGCGCTGCGGCCGGGCGATCCGGCCGTCCTGTCGGTGCGACCCGAGATGGTTCGTCTCGCGGCCGAGGGCGGGGAGGGCTCGCTCGTGGGCCGGATCCTCAATCGCATCTTTCTCGGCGAGCACACCGAATATCTCGTGCGCACGGAGATTTATGGCGAGTTCCTCGCCCTTGTGCCCCGCTCGGCGGAGGCGGCTGCGTCCTTCGCCCCGGGTGACGCGGTGGGCCTGAGCTGGCCCGCCAGCGCCGCGCTTGCGCTTGCCGACGACCGAGGCGCAAGATAGCGGAAACAAGGAGACTTATCATGTCCCGCTCCGACCGGCCCATCAGCGCCCCCGCCTTTCTCGACGAGCTCATGCGCTATCGGCGCGGCTCGGTCGGCCGCCGGCACTTCCTGGGGGTGACCGGGCTCGGCACTGCGACGGCGGTCCTCGGTGCGGCGATGCCCTGGTTGCGCCCGCGCCCGGCGCTGGCCGCCGGCGAGATCGGCGACCGCGTCGCCCTGGCGACCTGGCCCAACTACCACGATCCGGCCAATTTCGAGGCCTTCACCGCGGCGACGGGGGCGGCGGTTCAGGTCAACGTGTTCGGCTCGAACGAGGAGATGCTGGCGAAGCTCCAGGCCGGCGGTACCGGCTGGGACGTGTTCGTGCCGACCAACTACACCATCAGCACCTACCAGAAGCTCGGGATCATCGAGCCGCTCGACCTGGCGCTGCTGCCCAATTTCGATCCGGCCACCAACGAGCCGCGCTTTACGGCCGAGGGCACGGTCGACGGCAAGGTCTACGCCGTGCCCAAGGACTGGGGGACCACCGGCTACATCGTGAACACCGACAAGGTCACGACGCCGATGACTACCTGGAAGCAGTTCTGGGACACGACCCGGGACGAGCTCTCGGGGCGGGTGATGGTGCACGACTATCAGCTCACCACGATCGGCAATGCGCTCAAATATTTCGGCTACTCGTTCAACTCGATCGATCCGAACGAGCTGGCCGAGGCCGAGAAGCTGCTCCTGGAGGCGAAGCCGCATCTGTTCGCGATCTCGAGCGACTACCAGCCGGCACTGCGCAACGGCGATGCATGGTGCAGCGTGTGCTGGACCGGCGATGCCACCCAGCTCCACCGCGACATGCCCGAGATGCAGTATGTGCTCGGGCGCGAGGGCGGCGAGATCTGGAGCGATTTCTACGCCGTGCCGGCGCAGGCGGCGAACCGCAAGGGCGGCTACGCCCTGATCAACTTCCTGCTCGACCCGGCGATCAACGCCAAGGAGGTCCAGGCGCACGGCTACCCGACCACCGATTCCCGTGTCGAGAAGCTGCTGCCCGAGGCGATCCTGCAGAGCCCGATCCTCTATCCGGCGCAGGATCTGCTGACGCCGCTGGAGTTCGGGGCGGCCGCCACGCTGACCGATCCGAACCGGGCCGAGATCATGGCGCGCTTCAAGGCGGCCTGATCCTGGCGACGCCCGGGGCGGGGGGTGCCGCGCGCCGCGTCACGGCGCTGCTGCTGCTCCCCGCGACGCTCTGGTTCCTGGTCCTCCTGGCGCTGCCGCTGCTGGTGATCCTCGTCTACAGCTTCGGCGAGCGGGCCCCGGCCGGCGGCTACATGCCTGCCTTCACACTGGCCCAGTACGTCAACCTGCCGGCCCGCTGGACGGCGTTCCAGAACACGCTGACGCTGGCGCCAGTCGGCACGCTCCTGACCCTGCTGGCCGCCTATCCAATGGCCTACTGGCTGGCCCTGCGCTGCCCTGCGCGCTGGCGCCTGTTCTGCCTCGTGCTGGTCATCGTGCCCTTCTGGACCAGCCTGCTGATCCGCACCTATGCCTGGATCTTCATCCTGGGCGGCAAGGGCCTGCCGGCGCTGCTGGCCTGGCTGGGGCTCGGCGAGCCGCGCCTGATCAACACGCCGTTCGCGGTGCTGCTCGGGATCGTCTACGGCTATCTGCCGCTGATGGTGTTCCCGATCTATGTCAGCCTGGAGAAGCTCGACCGCCGGCTCCTGGAGGCGTCGGCGGACCTCTACGCACCCCCTTGGCGCACCTTCCTGCAGGTGACGCTGCCGCTCTCGCTCGCCGGGGTGGCGACCGGCTCGATGCTGGTGTTCATCCTCCTGATGGGCGAGTTCCTGATCCCGGCCCTGCTCGGTGGCGGCAAGGTGTTCTTCATCGGCAACGCGCTGGTCGACCTGTTCCTGCAGTCGCGCAACTGGCCATTCGGTGCCGCGGTCTCGATGGCCTTGGTCCTGATCATGCTCGCGACCGTGACCCTCTACATGCGTCTGGTCTTGGGTCGCGGCACGAGCCGCGAGGTGAGCGTGATCTGACCGATGCGGGCTTATGTCAGCGCCGTCTACCTGTTCCTCTACGCGCCGATAGCACTGATCGTCCTGTTCAGCTTCAACTCGGGCCGTTACGCCGCCGATCTCCAGGGCTTCTCAGTCGCCTGGTACGGCAAGGCGCTGGGCAACCCGTTCGTCGTCGAGGCGCTTCGCACCAGCCTGATCGTGGGGCTGTCCTCGGCGGTGCTGGCGACCCTGTTCGGCACGATGGCGGCGATCGGCCTGCAGTCGGTGCGAGGCCCGCTGCGCGCCCTGTTCGACGGTCTGGTTTATGTGGCGCTGATGATCCCCGGCATCGTCATCGGCATCGCGACCCTGGTGGCGCTGGTGTCGGTGTTCGAGCTGCTCAACCCGCTTGTGGCGGCGCTCTGGCCGGGCGCGCTCGGGGCGGCGCCGCAGCTCCAGCTCGGGCTCGGCTCGCTCATCGCCGCGCACACCCTGTTCACGATGGCCCTGGCCATCCTGATCGTCCGCGCGCGGCTGGCCGGGATGGACCGGTCGCTGGTCGAGGCGTCGATGGATCTCTACGCCACGCCCTGGGGCACGTTCCGGCAGATCACCCTGCCGCAGCTCATGCCTGCGATCGTCGCCAGCTTGCTGCTCGCCTTCACCTTCAGCTTCGACGACTTCGTCATCGCCTTTTTCGTAGCGGGCGCGAACACCACGCTGCCGATCTACGTCTTCTCGTCGATCCGGCGCGGCGTCACGCCCGAGATCAACGCGATCGGCACGATGGTGCTGGCGGTCTCGCTGCTGCTGATGGTCGCGGCGCAGCTCCTGCTGCGGCGGCGGCGTTGACGTGAGCTGCCTAGACGATGCTGAGCGGATACATGTCGTCGAGATAGCGCCGACGATGCATGCGCCAGATCAGCCGCGCGACCAGGGGCGGGATGATCGCCGCCACTGTCAGGAGCCCGAAGGTGACGAGGGGATCGTTCGACGATCCGGCAGGGCTGGAGCCATCCGCCCCGTGGACGAGGGGTACAAGGTAGAACGCGGTGAGGAACAGGCTGACGATCGAGCCGAGATAGCCCGCGAGCCGATAACGCCGGCGGATAATCCAGTAGGTGCGATGCCTTCCGGCCATGGCGACCCCCAACCAACCCTGCGTCCGCCCATGGAAAGGCGATGCTGCATCGCAGAATCAGATGGCAGTGTAGTAGGTTCGATCAAGGCCGGGGGGTAGTGACAAACCGTTCACGTGATTGTGTTGCCTGGGCCGGGCGACGTGCCAGCGAGCCGCGCCAGTCCCGCTAGGGCGGCGGCGGGCCGGGTCGCCGCGTCGCGGCCGAGCTCGCGCCCCAGCCTCGCCGCCAGCTCCCACTGCAGCAGCGTGTCGGCGGCCGCGTCCCCGGGCCAGCTCGGGCAGCCCGCGATCACTGCCCGATACTCGGCCATGAACGCATCCACCACGAGCTCGCGCCAGATGGCCGCCGCCCCGGCGAGCCGATCCTGCGCCGGCGTGTGCGTCTCCGCGAACCGGGAGAGGCTGGTCCAGGCGGCGAGGTCGAAGGAGCGGATCATGCACGCCAGGTCGGTGACCGGCAGCGCCTTGGCGCGGCGAGCCGACAGCGGGCGATCGGTCTCGCCCTCGAGGTCGATGATCATCACGTCGCCCTGCGCGACCAGGACCTGCGCCAGACGATAGTCGCCGTGAACGCGGGTCCGGCACAGCTCGGGCGGCAGATCGGGCAATTCCTCGAAGATGCGCAGCAGCTCGCTTCGAGCCGCGAGCACGGCATCGGCGTCGCCGTCGACCGCGCCCGTCCGAGACAGCGCGTCGAGACCGTCGGCGAGGTCGGCCCGGCAGCGGTCGCG
Source organism: Geminicoccaceae bacterium (assembly GCA_050246385.1). Classification (GTDB taxonomy): domain Bacteria; phylum Pseudomonadota; class Alphaproteobacteria; order Geminicoccales; family Geminicoccaceae; genus Benzoatithermus. Next base: position 8,919 of record JBFWWD010000151.1, on the reverse strand, counting down.
CAGTGCTATGAGATCGTCTGCGGTGAACCGCTCCGGCGCGAAGGCCGGGTCGTCCGTGTCCGCCGCGAGCGCGCGGTGCAGGTCCGCGGTCCGTCGCCCGACCAGCATGGCGGCCGCACGGTACGGCTCGTGCAGCTCCGCGTCGGACGGGCGATGGCCCTCGGCGGCGTGGAGGCTCTCCTCCAGCACCCGGTCCAGGTGATCCAGCGCATACTCCCAGCCGTTCCCGTGGCTGGAAACGAAGGGGAACGCGCCGACATACGCCGTCGCCTGACCGTCCGGTCGCCGGTTCTCGATCGAGCCGAGGAGTCGCGGGACATGCTCGAAATGAGCCACCTCGCCCAGATATCGGCTCATCTCGAGCTCGGGGTGAGGCCCAGGCTCGAGTCGCCGATAGATCTTGAGCAGCACGCGGTCGTCCACGATCAGAAGGCTGTTGGCCGTCTCGCGCCCGATGCGCCGCACCGGCGCGTCCGCCGCCACCGCGAGCGCCTCCGCGCTCACTCCCGGGCGGCACAAGAGATCGAGATCGCCGGTCACGAGCTCCTCGCCGCGGGCCATGAGCCCGAGCAGCGTGCGCGCGAAGTCGTCGGCGTAGGTCGCGTCGTGCAGGGCCCCGAGATGGGGTCCACGCCGCACGCGGGCGAGCGTGTAGGGCAGCAGTGGCGCACCGGGTGCCAGGTGCTCCTCGCCCCAACTGGCCGCGAACGGCAACAGGCAGCACGGTGCGGACTCGGCACGCTCGACGGAAAGCTCAGCCAGCAGATAGGTGCGCTCGGGGCCGTGCACGGCCCCGGCCCGCGCCATGCGCACGGTCTCGACGGAGCGGCCGTCGAACCAGGGCTGCTTGGGCAGATATTCGGGCAGCACATACCGGGCGAGGTCGCGACCGCCCTGGCTCTCGCTGATCGCACGCCAGCTCTCGTGGACGACGATCGTGATCAGCTCCGGCAGAGGCTCCGGCACCGGCTGGTGCCAGCTCGTCAGCTCGCCGGCCGCAGCCAGGGCCAGCCAGAAGAAGCCGTAGCCGGGCAGGGTCAGGCGATAGGTCGCCTCGGTGATCGGCGGAAACGTCGTCCGGCCCAGGAGCTCGATCGGCACCCGGTCGCGAAAGCTGGTCAGCTCGAGATCGCAGGCCTGCGCGTTGCGCGAGAGATTGTAGATGCAGAGGATCGTCTCGTCCTCGTGCTCGCGCAGGTAGGCTAGCACCTTGCGATTGCGCGGGTAGAGGAAGGTGAGCGTGCCGCGACCGAAGGTGCGCCGGCCACGCCGCACACCGATCAGCCGCTTCATCCAGCTTAGCAGCGAGCCGGGGCTCTGCTGCTGGGCCTCGACGTTCACCGCCTGGTAGCCGTAGATCGGGTCCTGGATCGGCGGCGCGTAGAGCTGTTGCGGATTGGCGCGGCTGAAGCCACCGTTGCGGTCGGGTGACCATTGCATGGGCGTGCGCACTCCGTCGCGGTCGCCGAGATAGACATTGTCGCCCATGCCGATCTCGTCGCCGTAGTAGATGACCGGCGTCCCGGGCATCGACAGCAGCAACGCGTTCATCAGCTCGATCTTGCGCCGATCGTTGTCGAGCAGGGGTGCCAGCCGCCTGCGGATGCCGAGATTGATCCGCATCCGCCGGTCGGCGGCGTAGGTGTTCCACAGATATTCGCGCTCGTTCTGCGTCACCATCTCGAGCGTCAGCTCGTCATGGTTGCGCAGGAAGATCGCCCACTGGCAGCCCTCTGGGATGTCGGGCGTCTGGCGCATGATGTCGGTGATCGGGTTGCGGTCCTCCTGGGCGATCGCGAGGTACATCCGCGGCATCAGCGGGAAATGGAACGCCATGTGGCATTCGTCGCCGTCACCGAAATAGGGCCGCGTGTCCTCGGGCCACTGGTTCGCCTCGGCGAGCAGCATCCGGTCGGCGAAATGGAGGTCGATCTCGGCCCGGATGCGCTTCAGGACGGCGTGGGTCTCGGGCAGGTTCTCGCAGGAGGTGCCCTCGCGCTCGACGAGGTAGGGGATGGCGTCGAGCCTGAGCCCGTCGATCCCCATCTCGAGCCAGTAGTGCAGCAGGCTGAGGATCTGCTGCATCACCGCGGGGTTGTCGAAGTTCAGGTCGGGCTGGTGGCTGTAGAAGCGGTGCCAGAAATAGGCCTTGGCCTCGGGATCCCAGGTCCAGTTCGACTTCTCGGTGTCGAGGAAGATGATCCGCGTGTCCCGGTATTTCTGGTCCGTGTCGCTCCAGACATAATAGTTCCGCTTGGTCGAGCCCGGCCGCGACCGGCGCGCCCGCTGGAACCAGGCATGCTGGTCCGAGGTGTGGTTGATGACCAGCTCGGTGATCACGCGCAGGCCGCGCCGGTGCGCCTCGTGAATCAGCCGGCGCACGTCCCTCATGGTGCCGTAGGACGGATTGACCTCGCGATAGTCGGCGATGTCGTAGCCGTCGTCGCGCAACGGGGAGGGATAGAACGGCAGAAGCCAGATCGCCGAGACGCCCAGCTCCTGGATATAGTCGAGCTTGGCGATCAGGCCCTCGAGATCGCCGACCCCGTCATTGTTGGCGTCGAAGAACGCCTTGACGTGGGTCTGATAGATCACCGCGTCCTTGTACCACTGCGGATCGGACGCCGTCGTCGCCTGCGGGATGCTGGGCATGGGGCGGGTTCGTTTCCTCTGGGCTCGTACCACGGTCCTAGCCGACCAGCCCGCCGACGTCACGCCGGCCCCGACACACTCCAGCCGGAGAAGCTTCGCTGGCGGACGGAGCCTCGGCGAGGACCGGGCGGCGTCGGACCGTCCTGCGCGGCCATGACAGCGGTCAGGAGCAGTATTCGAGATAGCCCTCCTTGCTGAACGCGAGCCTTGCGTTCGCACGACACCGGGTCTCGCGCCCGGCCCGGTCACGATAGCTCGTCGCCGAGCCAGCGGCCCCGCAAAAGGACAGATAGCCGGTACGATGAAACTCGACCGAGCTTCCGGCCGCGCAGGCCACTTTGCCATTGCCGGCGATCGGGCCGACGAGCAGGTCAGCCGCCGCTGCCAGGCGACACGCCGAGACGGTCCCGTCGATCGCCACCCGCCGCTCGGGTCCGGGCTCGCACGGCACCTCCTGGATGACGCTCGGCTCCGCCAGGGCGGTCGCCGGCATCAGTGCGAGCCATCCAAGCAGGATCGGCGCCCACATCGACCACATGACCCTGGTAGCTGCGTGGCGGGCGGATGCCGCGATGCGTCCGCCTATCACCGAAACATCATCCGGGTGCCGTCCAGTTTTGTGACAGATGGCTCACATCGTGCCCGGCCAAGTCGACACTCGCCGTCAACCGTGGCTCAACATGCGCAGAACTTGCGGAGCAACGATCAGCTCGGCCAACCGCATGGCCGACTTCAGCGTCAGGTTCACGCGCCGGTGCCAAAGCCTGCAGCGAGCCGGACCGAGGCTCGATCAGCCACAGGGTCGGTTCAGAGACGTCGGCGCGCTTCGCCCGGTGCGGCCTGCAGATTGGTGGCCCACAATCGGCCGCTCGCGCCGCGCACCGGCTCGTACTCCAGCCGATCTCCCTTTCTGGGCGAGGTGATCCCGGCTGCCTGCACGACCTCCGAGTCCACCAGAACTACAGGCGAGCCATCGTCCGGCGTTATCGCTCCCCATCCGAGGGCGGAGTGGAACCATTTGACCGCACCTTGCGCCATCTTTTTGTCCTGACCAGAAGGTTGGATATATGTCCGCGCGCCTGTGTCAGGCGTTCTTGGTCTCATTTCCCATGGTGGTCCAAGTAAAGCGCTTGGCGCTTGCCGAGCTGTGTGCCGGCATTCTGCATGCATGGCTGATTCCGGTGCCGATCGCGAGTGGCGTGATCGATAGTCGCCTCACAAACCGGTGAAACCTTACGTATCGGCGGGTGAGGCGGGCCTATTGGGGCTCGGCCGCGGCGCGGCGCATCTCGGCGAGGGCGCTCACGAAATGCCGGGCTTCCCGCCCCAGTCTGGGGCTGGGAGCGTGCTCCTCGAGGCCGATGCATCGACCGACCTCCACCAGCACGGCGTCGAGATAGGCCACCACCGCCGTCCGCTGCTCGGAGTCCATGACATAGCGCCGCCGCTCACTGGCGTGATGGCGAAACACGCGGCATACCGCGTCCACTTCTGCCGCACGCTCGGGTGGCCTGCCGTCGTGTGCCGACTGCTCGCCGTTCGTCCAGGCCAGATCCGCCAGCAGAAAAGCGAGAAAGGGCAGGCGGGTAGCCACTTGGTCGATGGAGTTGCCGAGCGAGCTCGACCCGCCGAACTCCTGATAGAGCAGCCCGAATGCCTCGGTCTGCCCGGCCGCGAGCGCACGCAGGCGCGAGCGCACCTCGATCGCCGCCGCAGCAGCGACGTGGGGCCCGTCATAGTGCTGAGTCATGGTATCTCCCGGCCACGATCGCATCCTGCAATCGCTCGGCCATTCCGTCCGTATAGCAGACCGGCCGCCATGACGTTGCGTTTTGTCCGGCCCGACCGTCGGGCGGGGCGGAGCACCGCTGGTTCGAGAGGCGCATGGGCACGGCAATTACCCCGCCTCAGCCGTGGTGCCCGCTGCCGGACTCGAACCGGCACGCCCTTGCGAGCTACGGATTTTAAGTCCGTTGCGTCTACCGATTCCGCCAAGCGGGCGCGGCGCGTGGGGAATTCTTAGCCGGCCCGTGGGCGTCAGAACAGGTCCAGCACCTGGATGCCGCGCTCGCGCACGTCGGCCAGGATGGCGTCCGCCGCGCTGGCGATCGCATTCTCGTCGACGCTGCGCAGGACGAGGCTGGTGCCGAAGCTGCCCTGACGCATGAACGGGTAGCTGCCGATCTCGACCGTGGGGTGTGCCGCCTGGATCTCGGCCAGCGCCCTGGCCATGTCGCCCTCGGGGGCGACCACGGTGATGGTGCGCGAGCGCACCACCGCTCCGCCGGCGAGCCGGGATTTGAGCCCGGCGAACATCGCCTGCAGGATCGACGGGACGCCGGGCAGGACGTGGACGTTCTCGACCGTGAACCCTGGTGCCACGCTGACCGGGTTGTCGATCAGCTCGGCACCCTCGGGCGTCTCCGCCATCTTCATGCGCGCGGGGTTGATCTTCTCCGGCGGGTAGTAGGCGAGCAGCCGCCGCTCGGCTTCCGGATGCCGCCCGCAGGGCAGCCCGAGCGCCTTGGCGACCGAGGCCGAGGTGATGTCGTCGTGGGTCGGGCCGATACCGCCGGTCGTGAACACGTGATCGAACCTCGCCCGCAGCGCGTTCACCGCTTCGACGATGTCCGCCTCGGCATCGGGCACGATCCGCACCTCGCGGATCTGGATGCCGATCTCGTTGAGCGCCTGGGCGAGGAAGGTGAGGTTCGCGTCCTGCGTCCGGCCGGACAGGATCTCGTTGCCGATGATGATCAGTGCCGCCGTGACCGTGCGCTCGCTCATGGTATTCTCCCCGATTTCCCGTCGTGCCGAACATGCCCATAGCAATCCGGTTCCAGGCCTGCTATCAACTTATGATAGAAACATCCTGACGTGATGCTCGGCATGGTACGGGAGCGGATAGCGACGGCGCTGCAGGAGGTGGGATTGGCGCTGGTGCCGGATGGCGCGGACGGCAGCTTCGCGGTGAAGGGCGACACGTTTCCGCACCGCGATCTGCTGAAGCGGCACGGTGCGCGCTGGAGCGGGAGCCGGCGCTGCTGGCTGATCACGCCCGATGGTCCGGGCTTGGCGGAGGCCGCGGCTCCGTTCGCCGGCATGCCGACGGCCCGTCCGCACTATCATGGCCACCGCGAGCGTCTGCGCGGCCGTCTCCGCGAGGCCGGGGCGGGCGCGCTGGCCGATTACGAGCTGCTCGAGCTGATCCTGTTCTTCTCGGTCCATCGTCGCGACACCAAGCCGATCGCCAAGGCGATGCTCGAGCGCTTCGGCAGCTTGGGAGGGGTGCTGGCAGCCGAGCCCGCCCGCTACCGCGAGTTCCTGGGCATCCCGCCGACCGGCGAAGGCGAGCTGCACGAGGTCCGCGAGGACGACCTGCGCTTTACCCAGGTCCTGCTGAAGGCGGTCCATGATCTGCTGCAGCGGGTGCTCAAGGAGGATGTGCGCGCGCGCGATGCCATCACCTCGCCGGAGGCGCTCCGAACCTATCTCCGGGTCGCGATGCGGCACGAGGCGACGGAGCACTCGCGCATCCTCTTTCTCGATCGCAAGGATCAGCTGATCGAGGACGAGATCCACGGCCGCGGCACCGTCGACCAAGCGCCGCTCTATCCGCGCGAGGTGGTCAAGCGCGCGCTCGAACTCGGGGCCAGTGCCGTGGTCCTCGTCCACAATCACCCCAGCGGCGACCCGACGCCCTCGAAGGCGGACATCGAAGCCACCCGCCAGGTGGCGCATGCGCTCGCTCAGATGGGGATTGCGCTGCACGATCACCTGATCGTGGGCAGCGAGCGCATCGAGAGCCTGCGCGATCTGGGGGTCGTGGGTTGAGCTTGATCGCCCCCCTCCTGGTGATCGACGGCGTGACGATCAGCCGTGACGACTTCTTCGCGGCCGGCGGTCGCTGGCTGATTCGAGGCGCCACACTGGAGCTCGAGGAAACACTGCTCGCATGCGGCTGCTCCTGGAGCGCCGTCGACCGCGCCTGGACAGCGGATACCTCGGCCGCTGGGCGCCTGATCGACCGGCTTCAGGGCGAGGTAAAGGCTGGCCACCTCGACACCTCGGCAGCCGTGCGCGAGCAGGGGCTGGTCACCGGCTGGGGTCACGAGGGTCTGCCCGGGGCCGCCCGCCAGCGTCGGCTGAACCGCCTCGCGAGGCTCGCGCCCGAGGATTGGGACGATGGAGAGGTGCTGGAGATCCTGGTCGGGTTTGCCTTTCCCGATCAGAGCGCCGACCTCGCGGCCTGGCTGCTCGAGCGTTTCGGCGGGATCGGCGCGCTGCTGGCCGCGGAAACTGCCCGCTACGCCGAACACCCGACGCTGGCACCGATCGGCTATGCCGGTGCCCCGGGTGCCGCCAACGAGCCCTGCGTCCAGCTCGCCCTGCTGCTCAAGGCGGTGAGCCAGCTGCTGCAGCGCAGCCTGCGCGAGCAGATCCAGGACCGTCCGGTCATCGGCTCCTGGACGGCGCTGCTCGACTATCTGCAGGCGGCCATGCAGCACGAGGCCGCCGAGCATTTCCGGCTCCTGTTCCTCGACCGCAAGAACATCCTGATCCGGGACGAGGTGCAGAGCCGGGGCACGGTCGACCACACGCCGCTCTATCCGCGCGAGGTTCTGAAGCGCGCGCTGGAGCTCGGCGCCTCGGCCCTGATCATGGTGCACAACCACCCGAGCGGCGATCCGACGCCCTCGCAGGCGGACATCGAGATGACCAGGCAGGTCGTCGCCGCACTCTCCCAGGTCAACATCACCGTCCACGACCACATCATCGTCGGCAAGAACCGGCACACCAGCTTCAAGACGCAGAAGCTGATCTGAGCCTTGGCATTCCCGCACGCGCATGGCTTAGCGGGGCCATGCGCTTGCCCGCACCCACCGGTTTTCCCGTCGAGACGGCCCTGCCAGAGCTTCTCAGCAAGCTGACGGACGGCAATGCGGCCGTTCTCGAAGCCCCGCCGGGCGCCGGGAAGACCAGCCTGATCCCGCTGCACCTGCTGGATGCTCCTTGGCTCGAGGGGCGGCGCATACTGGTGCTGGAGCCGCGCCGGCTCGCGGCGCGGGCCGCCGCCGCACGGATGGCCGAGCTTCTCGGCGAGCCGCTCGGCGAGACCGTGGGCTACGCCATGCGCTTCGAGCGGCGCATCGGCGCGCGGACACGGATCGAGGTCGTCACCGAGGGGCTGCTGACCCGCCATCTCCAGGCCGACCCGGCGCTCGATCGCTACGGTGCCGTGGTCTTCGACGAGTTTCACGAGCGTGCGCTCGACGCCGATCTCGGACTCGCCTTGTGCCTGGAGGTGCAGGGCAGCATCCGGCCCGACCTCCGCATCCTGCCGATGTCGGCGACCCTGGATGGAGCTGCGATCGCTTCGCACCTCGGACACGCGCCACTGATCCGGAGCGAGGGTCGGCAGTACCCGGTGCGGGTGGAACATCTCGGCGGGTCGAGCAGGGATGCACTCGAGTTCCAGGTCGCGCAGGCCGTGGAGCTGGCGCTCGCCGCCGTCGGCGGCGGGGTTCTGGTGTTCCTTCCGGGAGCGCGGGAGATCGGGGCGGCTGGCGAGCTGCTGCGCGGTCGCCTGTCGGGAGTGCCGGTGCTTCCGCTCTACGGCGACCTGCCGCGTGCCGCGCAGGATGCGGCGATCCGGCCATCCGCGGCGCGGCGCGTCGTGCTCGCGACCAACGTCGCCGAGACGAGCCTGACGATCGAGGGCATCTCGGCCGTGGTCGACAGCGGCCTCGAGCGACGGCAGCGATTCTCTGCCCGCACCGGCATGAGCCGGCTGGTGACCGTGCCGATCGCCCGCGCCTCGGCCGAGCAGCGTGCCGGCCGTGCCGGTCGTCTCGGGCCCGGCCTCTGCCTGCGGCTCTGGTCGGTGGAGGAGGACAGGGCGCGCGCGCCGCACCGGCCTGCCGAGATCGAGGAGGCGGACCTCGCCCCGCTGGCGCTCGAGCTCGCTGCCTGGGGCGTTGCCGACCCTGGCCGGCTGCGGTTCCCGACACCCCCGCCCGTTGGCCCGTTCACCGCGGCGCGGCGGCTGCTGACGGAACTGGGCGCAGTTTCCGTGACTGGGGTGATCACGCCGCACGGGCGAGCCATGAGCGAGCTGCCGCTGCATCCGCGCTTGGCACACATGGTCCTGACCGCAGGTGAGCACCGCCCCACGGCCGTCGCCGCCGCCGCGCTGCTCGGTACGCGTGCCGCCGCCGATGCAGGAACCGACTTCGCGCGCCGGCTCGGCGAGCCGATCGTCGGAGA
>JBFWWD010000150.1:0-14401 GCA_050246385.1 Geminicoccaceae bacterium | reverse complement strand
GTCGCCAGTCCGCTCCGAAGTCGAGATAGGTGAACCTGCCGCGGCGCGCCACCGCCGAGACGGTGCCTCGCACCAGGACGAACGCGCCGCGCCGCGCCGCCACCCGCTCCGCCGGCCATGGCCCGTGCCGACCATCCGCCCAGACGCCGAGCCTCTGGTCGCGCGCGGTCCGCTCCAGCGCCAGCAGGCGCCCGAGATCGGCCGTTGCGACATCATCAGCCGGCGCGACGACGGCCTGCCCGCTCGCCACCAGGCTCGCCTGCAGCCAGCTGCCGTCCGCCGCGCGCAGTTGCGCCCGTACGCGGCCATGCCGGTCGAGCACGACCCCCGCCGGGTCGACCGGAGTCAGATCACCGACAGCGGCGGCCGCACCGACCAGGACGATCCCCGCCGCCACCGTCGCGCGACCGTCGATCAGCGAAAGCTCCTCCGCCCGCGCGCCTTCGGCCGCCAGCACCGCGAACCCCAGCGCGAGCGCCACCCGCCTTGCTTGCCGCCCATGCATGCCCACTGCTATAGCACGAAGCGGGCGCCCGTAGCTCAGCAGGATAGAGCACAGGATTCCTAATCCTGGGGTCGTGGGTTCGAATCCCGCCGGGCGCGCCAAAACTCCGCCATTCCCGAACAAAACCGGGCACGACCCCTTGTACGCTTCCAGGCTGGCCTCACCCAACCCGGAAGCGGTCATTCTTGGCGCGTGGCGGAGGCAGCCATGCCTCATCGCGTAAGGCAGTCCGACTCATGAACGGTCAGGGTCTGTTCGTCTATGACTTGAGGGCCGCAACCACCGCATCCGACAATGGGGTTGTCTGACGCCCGATCAACGCCGAAAGCTGGCGGCCATCCTCGAACAACGCTCCCTTGGAAGCGTCGACGTCGAAGTCTGCCAGAGCGCCGGCGAAATCTGCAGGTACACCCGCGCTCTCTAGCACAGCGGCATATTCATCCCGCGGCAGGTTCTTGTACGGAATGGCCTTGTCGGTCTGCCGGGAAATCTCCGCTGCAAGGGCGGCAAGCGTATAGGCATCGTCTCCGGCCAACTCATAGACTTTGCCATCATGACCATCGCCTGTCAGCACCGCGACAGCAGCTTCGGCAAGGTCGTTGCGGGTCGCGGATGAGATCCGGCCTTCGCCCGCGCTGCCGACCAATGCGCCGGCCTTCACCGCGCCCGGAACCGAGGCCGTGTAGTTTTCCGTATACCAGCCGTTGCGCAGGATCGTGTGGGCAATGCCTGACGCCTTCAAGGCGTCCTCGGTTTGCACATGTTCGGGGGCGAGGCTCATGGGCGACGTGTCGGCGTGGAGCAGGCTCGTATAGACGATCCGTTTGACGCCCGCGCCCTTCGCGGCGGCGATGACGTTGGCATGCTGGCTGGCGCGCTTGCCAACCTCGCTGGAGGAGACGAGCATGAGCGTCTCCACGCCCCTGAGCGCCCGGTCGAGCGTCTCGGGCTTTTCATAGTCGGCCTCGCGCACGTCAACGCCAAGGTCGGTCGCCTTGCCGGGGGTGCGGGCGAGCGCGACGATCTTCCCCGGCGCGACCTTCTGCTTCAGCTCTTGAACGATCATCCGACCCAACTGGCCCGTTGCTCCCGTTACGGCGATGGTCATGGCTGGCTCACTCCTTGTCCTGAAGCCCGGAAGCCACGATATTGGTTCATTCTAACGGATAGTAAGTACATACAGAAAGGTAAGTATGAAATATCCCGACCAGGGCGACGCAATGGGACTGTCCGACAAGCTGCATGGCGACCTCCTGTCGGCGGGATGCCCCTCGCGCGAGGTGCTGAAACATGTGACGAGCCAGTGGGGCGTTCTGGTCCTGATCGCGCTGCAACGGGGAACGCACCGCTTCTCGGAATTGCGGCGCCGAATTGGCGGCGTGAGTGACCGAATGCTGGCACAGACGCTGCAATTGCTGGAAGCGGACGGATTCGTGGCGCGCTGCGCCTATCCCGTCGTGCCGCCGCATGTGGAATATTCATTGACTCCCCTGGGCGACGAAGTGGCGGAGAAAGTGCGGCTTCTGGCCGACTGGATCGAGGTCAATTTCCACCGCGTTGCTGCAAGCGGGAAGAATGCCGAACCGCCGGAAGAGCCTGCGGTGGCAGAGGATTGAACCCCGCCATTTTGATGAAAGACCTCTTCGCCGAGACTCTGGACCAGAAACAGGCGGTCTCGAAATCGCCCCAAAGCTGACCACGACCAAAAAAATTATAGAGTACCTACAATGTTATAGTGGTGCCCAGTTTCATCTCCACCGGCGCGCCATCGGTTCACGTCGCCATCAATTGCCAGCCGCGAGGACGGCGAGCCGGGGATGGAACTCGCTGCACCAAGTCTGGCCCTGGCCCGACAGCGTCTGCGGTCGAGCCGGCTGCTGCTCGCCGGAAGCATCCAGCAGCCCCTGATTCTGCCGGGCGCACCGGACGCTATCGTCTCAGCCGACGGGCCGACGGGCGAGGCGTAGCAGGTGGTCCAGGTCCAGGCAGCGCTCGAGATGCCCGGCCAGCGCGTCCAGCGCGGACTCGACGGAGGTCTCGTACGCCGACCTCGCTCCCGCGTCGGCGCGGATCCGGCGCAGCAGGGCGGCACGGTAACCGTCGGCGGCCAGCAGGCCGTGCAGATAGCAGCCCATCACCCGGCCGTCGGGACTCACGGCGCCGTCGGCGCCCTTCGCGCCGAGAAGGAGCGGCCGAGCGAGCCCGGGGCCGGTGGTGCGACCCATATGGATCTCGTAGCCGCGTGCGGGCTCGCCCGACAGCGCGCAGCGGCGTTCGCGGTGGGCCAGCACCTTGGCGGGCTCCAGGACCGTGTCGACCGCGAGCAATCCCAGGCCTGCCGCCTCGGCGCTCGCACCTTCGAGCCCCAGCGGATCGGCAATCCTGCGACCGAGCATCTGATAGCCGCCGCACAGGCCGAGCACCCACCCGCCGCGGCGGACGTGCGCCAGAATGTCGATGTCCCAGCCCGCCCCGCGCAAGGCCGCGAGGTCGGCCAAAGTGCCCTTGCTTCCGGGCAGCACGACCAGGTCAGTATCACCCGGCAGGGCTTCGCCGGCCTCCAGGATGCGCAGATCGACCTCGGGCTCGGCGGCGAGCGGGTCGAGATCGTCGAAATTGGCGAGCCGGGGCAGCCTCGGCACCGCGACCTTGACCGCACCATCACGCCGCCTGCCGCTCGCCGCCAGCTCGGCGATGCCGAGGATGTCCTCCTTCGGCAGGTCGCGCGCCCGGTCCAGCCAGGTGACCACGCCGAGCGAAGGCAGCCCCGTCCGGGCGGCGATGATCGGGTGGGCGCTTTCGAACAATGCCGGGTCGCCGCGGAACTTGTTGACGAGGTAGCCGACGAGCAGCTCGCGCTCCTCGGTCTCGAGCAGCAGCACCGTGCCGACCAGCTGCGCGATCACCCCGCCGCGCTCGATGTCACCGGCGAGCACCACCGGGACCCCGGCCGTACGCGCGAAGCCCATGTTGGCGATGTCGCCCGCGCGCAGATTCACCTCGGCCGGGCTGCCGGCACCCTCGACCAACAGCAGGTCGGCGTCCCTGCCGAGCCGGGCGAAGCTTTCCAGCACCGCCGGCATCAGACGCGGCTTGAGCGCATGATAGTCGCGCGCGCCGCAGCTGCCGTGCACCCTGCCCTGCAGCACGAGCTGGGCGCCGGTCTCGCTCTGCGGCTTCAGCAACACCGGGTTCATGTCGACCAGAGGCTCGACCCTGCAGGCGCGCGCCTGCAGCGCCTGGGCGCGGCCGATCTCGCCGCCGTCGGCCGTGACCGCCGCGTTGTTGCTCATGTTCTGCGGCTTGAACGGCCGCACGCGCAGCCCGCGTCTGGTGAAGGCGCGGCACAGGCCGGTCACCAGCAGCGACTTGCCGGCGTTCGAGCAGGTGCCTTGGATCATCAGCGCCTTGGCCATGGGCCGGTGATGCCCGTGCGGCATCGCGCCGGCAAGCATGCCCGCCACCGGAGCGCTATGGTGCGGCGATGTTCGCCATGGTCCTGGATGCTCCGGGCCGGCCGCTGCGCCCGGCCACCCTGCCCGATCCCGTTCCCCGCCCTGGCCAGGTTCTGGTGCGCGTGCGGACCTGCGCGGTCTGCCGGACCGACCTGCACGTCGTCGACGGCGAGCTGCCGCATCCCAAGCTGCCGCTGATCCCCGGCCACGAGATCGTCGGCGAGGTGCTGGCCTGCGGCCCCGGCACGGCGGCGTTCACACCGGGCATGCGTGTCGGCATCCCCTGGCTCGGCCACACCTGCGGGGTCTGCTTCTACTGTCGCGAGGGCCGCGAGAACCTGTGCGACGCGCCGGGCTTCACGGGCTATACGTTGGACGGCGGCTATGCCGAGCTGGCGGTCGCGGACGCCGCCTACTGCTTCCCGCTGCCCGAACGTTACGGCAACCTCGAAGCCGCTCCGCTGCTTTGCGCCGGCCTGATCGGCTTCCGGACCCTGCGCATGGCGGGCGATCCGCACCGCATCGGCATCTGGGGCTTCGGCGCCGCCGCGCACATCATCGCCCAGGTGGCGCGACACGAAGGCCGCGAGCTCTACGCCTTCACCCGCCCCGGCGATAAGGCGGCCCAGGATTTCGCCCGGGCGATGGGCGCGCTCTGGGCAGGCGATGCCGACGCGCCGCCGCCGGTGCCACTCGATGCCGCCCTCGTGTTCGCCCCCGTCGGCGGGCTCGTGCCGCTGGCGCTCGCCGCCGTGCGCAAGGGCGGCGTGGTCGTGTCCGGCGGTATCCACATGAGCGACATCCCGAGCTTCCCCTACTGCCTGCTGTGGGAGGAGCGCATCATCCGTTCGGTTGCCAACCTCACCCGCCAGGACGCGGTCGACTTCCTGGCGCTGGCGAGCAGGACGCCGATCCGCACCGAGGTGACGCCCTATCGCCTCGACCGGGCGAACGAGGCGCTCGCCGATCTGCGCGAGGGACGGCTTCAAGGGGCGGCGGTACTCGTGCCGTAGCATACCGTCACCCGTCGCGCGTGCGGCTCCGGGCGATTCGTGATATCGCACGGTCGATACTCGGCCGCGCCGTGGTCCGGCTACGCTTAGGATTCGGGCATGGCACCGCCCCGCGTCGAACGTCGTCTCGCCGCGATCCTGGCCGGCGACATCGTCGGCTATTCGCGGCTGGTCGAGCAGGACGAAGGCCGCACACTCGCCGCGGTCCGCGATCTGCGGGCACACGTGATCGATCCGCTGCTCGCGGAACATCAGGGCCGCATCGTCAAGCTGATGGGCGATGGGGCGATCGTCGAGTTCGGCTCGGTTGTCGACGCGGTCGTGTCGGCGGTGGCGGTACAGAAGGCCGTGGCGGAGAACCAGGGACACGTTCCCGCCGACCGCCAGATTGTGTTTCGCATGGGCGTCAATCTCGGCGACGTGGTGGTCGAGGGCGACGACTTGCTCGGTGATGGCGTCAACGTCGCAGCGCGGCTGGAGCAGCTGTGCGAACCCGGCGGCGTGCTCGTCTCCGGCACCGCCTACGACCAGCTCCAGGGCAAGCTCGGCCTGCCGCTGGAGTTCACAGGCGAACAGCGGGTCAAGAACATCAGCCGGCCGGTGCGTGCCTACCGCGTGCGGCTGGATGGACGACCTGCCCGTGGCCGATGGCCGCCTCGGCGCCTACATTGGATTGCGGTAGCTGGGATCGCTGTGCCCCTTCTCCTCGGCTTGGCCACGCTCGTTTGGCGCACGCCTTCCGATCCCGCCATCCCATCCATCGCTGTCCTACCGCTGGAGAACCGGTCAGGCGATACACGCCTTGGTCGTCTCGCGGATGGCATGATCGAGAACGTCATCGGCGATCTCAGCGGCCTGGGTTGGGACGTCATGGCGCGCGGCACGACCTTCGCGTATCGCAACGCTGCGCGCGATCCGCGCCGAATCGGCGCGGAGTTGGGCGTCGCCTACGTCGTCGACGGCAGCCTGGAGGGGGATGGCCGCCGACTGCTGGCGAACGTCGCGCTGGTCGACGCAGCAAGTGGCCGGCAGCTCTGGTCAGAGCGATACGACCGCCCATTGGAGGATCTGTTCGCTGTCCAGGATGAGCTCTCACTGCAGATCGTGACATCGCTCAGCGACCGAGTCTGGCGAGATCAGCTTCGCGAGGCGCAGCAGAAGCCGCCGCGGAACCTGGAAGCGTTCGATCTCCGCCTGCTCGCTGACGAGGAGCTGTACCAACAGAATGCGGCCGCGAACGCCGAGGCCGTCAAGATCATCGAACATGCGATTGAACTCGATCCTACCAGCTCAAATGGCTACGCCATGCTCGCTTACGCCCATCGGCAGCAAGTCGAGAATTTATGGGCACCGCACGATCAGGCCATGGAGGACTGGCTGCAGGCGGCAGTGCGTGCGGTGGAACTCGAGCCTAGCAATAGCTGGGCGCGATACGCACTCGCTCAGCGCTACCTGTACGGAAACGACCAGCGACGCTGGTGGGCTGAGGTGCAGCGAATCTTGGAGCTGGCTCCCCGCGACGTGCGGCTGATGTCGGAGCTGGGTGCCGTCGATCTGCCCATCGGGGGTCAAACCGATCGCGGGGTCGCACTGGTGGAGCGTGCGGTGCGCCTCGATCCGGCCAACCCGGAAGCCTACTATTGGCGCCAGCGCAACGTTTACTTCAACGCCGGCCGGTTCGAGGAGGCAGCACAGGCGGCCGAAGCCATCGATGACGACGGCTATTGGCCGCGCTACTGGAACACGCTGATCTATGCCGAACTCGGCTCAGCCGCCCTGCAGCGCTGGCGCGCTCTGTTGCTCGAGTCCGAGCCCGACTTTTCCGCCGAGCGCCTGCTCTGGCGTACAGGCGACTTCCTCATGCCCGAGGCGAAGCGCGAGCGCGACCGGTTCTTCGATGCCGTCGCGAAGGCGAGCCTGCCACGCTGCGCCACGCCCGAGCAGCTCTTGCAGGAGCCGAGTATGCGGCGCCTTCCAGAATGCGATATCAAGCGAACCCAGCAAAGCGCGGCCAGCCCCTAGCCGCTATTTCTCCAGCACGTAGGTGCCAGGAGCATCGCCGAGCGGAGGATGCTTTTTGCTGCCGATCCGCGGCGGCTTGGCCTTCTCGCCCGAGCGCTCGGCGAGCCAGGCCGCCCAGTCGGTCCACCAGCTGCCTTCGTGCCTGGTCGCGGCGTCGAGCCACGCCTCGGGCGAGGTGGCCGGCTCCTCGTTGAGCCAATAGGCGCCCTTCTTCGGCCCGGGATGATTGATGATGCCGGCGATGTGGCCGCTCGAGGCGCGCACGAAGCGCACGCGCCCACCGGTCAACTGCGTGATCCGCCATGCCGCGTACCAGGGCACGATGTGATCCTTTTCTGCCCCTACGGCGTAGATGTCCTGCTCGATCCGGCCGAGGTCGATCGGGGTGTCCAGCAGCTTCACCTTGCCGGGCTTGATCAGGTTGTTCTCGACATAGGTGTTGCGCAGGTACCAGCTGTGCGCAGCCCGGGCCATGCGGGTACCATCGCTGTTCCAGTAGAGCAGGTCGAAGGCCGGCGGCGGGTTGCCGAGCAGGTAATTGTTGACGACGTTGGCCCAGATCAGGTCGTTCGAGCGCAGCAGATTGAACATGGCGGACATCTCGCGGCTGTCGAGATAGCCGCGCTCGAGCATCTGCTGCTCGATGAAGTCGATCGAGGACTCGCCCATGAACAGCGAGGTCTCGCCGACCTTCGCGAAATCCTGCAGCGAGACCATGAAGGTGGCGGATCCGAACGGCTCCTTCCGCTCCTTGGCGGCGAGCCAGGCGAGCGTCACCACCAGCAGCGTCCCGCCGATGCAGTAGCCGACCGGATTGACCGTCGGGCTGCCGGTGATCTCCTGGATGGCGGCCGCGGCCGCAAGCGGGCCGTCCTGCATGTAGTCCTCGAAGGTGATGCCCTCCATCGAGGCGTCGGGATTCTTCCAGCTGACCATGAACACGGTGAAGCCCTGCTCGACCAGCCAGCGCACGAAGCTGTTCTTCGGCTGCATGTCGAGGATGTAGAACTTGTTGATCCAGGGCGGCAGGAAGAGCAGCGGCACCTGGTGAACGGTCTCGGTCTGCGGCGCGTACTGGATCAGCTCGATCAGGCGGTTGCGAAACACCACCTTGCCCGGGGTGATCGCGATGTTGCGCCCCGGCGCGAAGGCATCCGGGTCGACCATGGTCAGCCGGCCCTGCTCGATGTCGTGCAGGAGGTTGCGCGCCCCGTCCGCAATGCTGGCGCCGCCGGTCTCCATCGCCCGGCGCAGGGCCGCCGGGTTGGACAGCAGCAGCAGGGTCGGGCTGGTTGCGTTGATGAACTGCTCGAGATGGAAGCGCAGCCGCTCGCGCTCGCCGGGCTCCAGATCCTCGGCCTTGCTCTCCTCCAACAGGAAGTCCGAGGCGAGCAGATAGAGGTCCTTGAGGGTCCGATAGACCGGATTGGTGTGCCACTCGGGCGAGTCGAACCGCTTGTCCGACGCGCCACGCCCCGGGACGGCCGGACCGCCTGCCAAGCCCCACCACCGGACGGCGGCGTCGTTCCAGGCATCGACCGCGGACTTCATCATCTGCCCGCTCAGCTCGATCATGGCGGGCAGCGCCCGAGCCGGGTCGGCCATGTGGCGCAGCCAGACGGTGCGCAGCGCCCGCACCACCTCCGCCCAGTCGACCGGGATCACCTCCTTGAGCGGATTGGCGTTCCAGGCCCGGTCGATCGAACCAAGCAGGGGATCACGGTCGAGGAGTTCCCGCAGCCGTTCGACGGCCGCCGCCGAATTGCCGGGCATCCCCGAATCGTCCGGCAAGGTCCAGGCCGCTGCGGTGTCGCCTGTGCCCTGCTGGCCGGCAAGATGGCCCTGCAGCCAGGACAGCCATGCTCCGAAGGCGGCCTCGGGTGCTGCCGCCCCATCATCGCTGCCCGTGCCACGTCCCAGATCCGCGTTTCGGGCCATCTCGCTCCTCCCTGGTGCGCCCTGTCTCGGCTCGCCCCGATCATAGGCCGATGCGGGTCCGCTCACCTGCGTCCGATTGGCTCCCCTGAACCCGGGCGTTGGAAGGCCGCTAGTTCGTCACTTCCCCGACGGCGCCGGTGACCAGATCGATCAGCCAGTCCAGACCGTTCTCGGGCTGCGGCTTTGACGCGGGGGCCGGCGGCGGAGCTGAGCGTTTCGGCGTCGCCAGCATCGCCTCCCGCCAGATCCGGGCCGGAAGACCGCCGCCGCCTACGCCCTTCATCGGCCGATTGTCGTCGTTGCCGAGCCAGACGCCCGCGACATAGTCGCCGGCATAGCCGACGAACCATGCATCGCGGCCGTCCTGGCTGGTGCCGGTCTTGCCGGCTGCGGCCCGGTCCGGCAGTCGGGCGGCGCGCCCTGTGCCGTCGGCCACCACGGCCGCCATCAGTTGCTGCATGCCGGTGACCGCAGCGGGCGCCACGACGCGGACCTCGGTCGGCATGTGCCGGTAAAGCACCTTGCCCCGGTCGTCCTCTACGCTGCTGACGCCGTAGAGCGGCCGCCGAATGCCGTCCGCAGCGAAAGGCAGATAAGCGCCGGTCAGCTCGAGCAGGCTAACTTCCGAGGTTCCGAGCGCGATCGAAGGTACGGGTTGCATGGTCGAGACGACGCCCATCTCGCGCGCCTTGGCGGCGACGCGAGCCGGGCCGACGGTCTGCGCCAGGCGGACGGCGGCCGTGTTGACCGAGTCGGCGAAAGCTTCAGTCAGCGTGATCTGGCCGCGATAGCGTCGGTCCATGTTCTCGGGCCGCCAGCCCGCGAGCTGAACCGGCCGGTCGTCAATCGTGTTGCCGGGCTTCCAGCCGGCCTCAAGCGCCGTAACGTAGACGAACGGTTTGAACGCCGAGCCCGGCTGCCGGCGTGCCGCCACGGCGCGGTTGAACGGCCCCTCGGCATGGTCACGGCCGCCCACCATGGCACGCACGGCACCATTGGTGTCGATCATCACCACCGCCGCTTCACCGACTCGGTTCTTCGCGCCCGACTCCGCGAGCGTGCGATCGACCGCGGCTTCCGCGGCGCGCTGGACCCGCCGATCGAGGGTGGTGCGCACGAGCAGATCGTGCTCGGGCTTGCCGAGATGGCCGGTCAGGCCGTCGAGCACCCAGTCGACGAACCACGCGCCGATCGGCTCGGTTTCCGGCGCGAGCCTTGCCGGCTTCGCCCGCGCCGCTTGCGCCTGGGCGGGCGTGATGAAGCCCTCGTCCAGCATCCGGCCCAGCACGATGGTCGCGCGTTGACGCGCGCCCGCGAGATTGCTGGTCGGCGCGAGCGCCGACGGCGCCTTGAGCAGGCCGGCCAGCATGGCCGCCTCCGCCAGCGTGAGATCGGCGGCAGCCTTGCCGAAGTAGCGGCGGGAGGCGGCCTCGGCACCGTAGGCTCCGGCACCCAGATAGGCGCGGTTGAGATAAAGGGTGAGGATCTCCTTCTTGCTGAGCCGCACCTCGAGCCAAAGAGCCAGCGTGAGTTCCTGCAGCTTGCGGGTGAGCGAGCGCTCCGGGGTGAGATAAAGATTCTTGGCGAGCTGCTGGGTGATGGTGCTGCCGCCGGCGACGACCTCGCCGGCGCGCAGATTGTCCACCACCGCCCGTGCGAGGCCGATGGGGTCGATGCCGACGTGGTTGAAGAAGCGCCGGTCCTCGGTGGCGACGACCGCGTCGACCAGCCAGGGCGAGATCGCCGACAGCGGTACAAAGCTGCCGCGCCCGCCCCGGACCGCGATCGGCTCCCCATCGGCCGCGAGCACGGTGACCCTCGCCTCGGCACTGTCGGCGAACAGCTCGGCCGTGTTCGGCAGCTTGGGCGACATCGCCACGAACAGGACGACCCACGCAGCCAATGCCACCAGCATCAACGCCGGCAAAGCGCCGAGGGCGCGCCGGACGAGGCTCCGCCGCGGCGGCGGCGGTATCGGGCGGCGGACCTTGGCGGGCAAGGCGGTCCGATTCCTGCTCCTGGGCCGTGGCACCTTGCGCACGGATGGCGACAAACTACGTCAGCCCCGCGACACAGCGCGAAGGAAATGGGCGGTCGTGCGCCAGTCCCTGCTGCTCCCCGACCCCGAGGACCCACGCCTGACCCAGCCGGTCACCGGCATCGACGAGGCCGGGCGCGAGGTCGAGGCGGCGATCGTGCACGAGCGGCCGCTGACCCTGTTCCTGAACGGGCAGGAGATCGTCACCATGATGACGATCGGCGACCACCCCGACTACCTGGCACTCGGCTATCTGCTGAACCAGAACATGCTGCGGCCCGACGACGTGGTGACCGCGGTCGAGCACGACGACGAGCTGGAGCTCGTGGTCGTGCGCACCGAACGGCCGACCGATTTCGAGGCCAAGCTGCAGAAGAAGGTGCGTACCTCGGGCTGCGCGCAGGGCACCGCGTTCGGCGATCTGATGGAAAGGTTCGATCAAGTCGAGCTACCCGAAAAGGCCGTAATTCGAACTTCTTGGCTATATGAGCTGATGCGCCGGATCAACACCGTCCCGTCCTTGTATCTCAAGGCTGGCGCCATTCACGGCTGCGCCTTGTGCGAGCAGGACCGGGTGCTGGTCTATCTGGAGGATGTCGGCCGCCACAATGCGGTCGACAAGATCGCGGGCTACATGTTCCGCCACGGCCTGGAGGCGGAGGGCTGCAGCTTCTACACCACGGGTCGGCTGACTTCCGAGATGGTGATCAAGACGGTGCAGATGGGGATCCCGATCCTGGTTTCGCGCTCCGGCTTCACCGCCTGGGGCGTGGAGCTGGCCCGCAAGGCCGGGTTGACCCTGATCGGGCGGGCGCGCGGCCGGCGCTTTTTGGCGTTGTCGGGCGCCGAGCGGATATTGTTCGATGCCGATCCCCGACACGTGCCGGAGGAGGAGCGGCGCTTTGCCCGCAAGGGTGCGGGAGGCGGCGACTGAGCGGGATCACGGGACTTCTCCTTGCGGGCGGTCAGGCGCGCCGTATGGGCGGCGGCGACAAGTGCCTGCGCCCGCTCGGCGGGCGGCCGCTGCTCGCGCATGTGATCGAGCGCGCCCGCCCGCAGGTGAATGCGCTCGTGCTCAACGCCAACGGCGACGCCGACCGGTTCGCATCCTTCGGCCTGCCCGTGGTCGCCGATTCGGTGCCCGACTTCGCCGGCCCGCTCGCTGGGATTCTGGCCGGCCTGGACTGGGCAGCACGATGTCGCCCGAGCGATGCGTGGGTGCTCAGCATCGCGACCGACACGCCGTTCTTCCCGCGCGATCTTGCTGCCGCACTGCTCGACGCGACGATCGCCCAGAACGCCAGCCTCGCCTGTGCCGCGAGCGGCGGCCGAGCGCATCCGGTGTTCGGGCTGTGGCCGGCGGCGCTGCGCGAGGAGCTGCGCGACGCGGTCAGGCGCGAGGGTCTGCGCAAGATCGACCTGTGGACCGCGCGCTATCCCCTGGCCATCGTCGAATTCCCCGCCGGGCCGGTCGACCCGTTCTTCAATGCCAACCGTCCCGAGGACCTGACGCAGGCTGAGCGGTTGCTCGACCGTGCCTGACCAGCCCGACTCGCGTGCGGGCCTGGTCATGGCCGCGACCGCCTTCACGCTTTGGGGCGTCTATCCGTTCTACTTCAAGGCCCTGGAGCACGTCCCGCCCCTGGAGATCGTGGCGCACCGGATCTTCTGGTCGACCCTGACGCTCGCCCCGCTGATCCAGCTGCGCGGCGCCTGGCCCGAGGTGATGGCCACACTGTTCGATTCCAAGCTGCGCTGGGGCCTCCTCGCCTCCACCCTGCTGATCGCCGCCAACTGGTTCGTCTACGTCGTCGCGGTCACCAGCGGCAACGTGCTCGACGCCAGCCTCGGCTATTTCCTCTGCCCGCTCGTCAGCGTCGCCCTGGGCGTCGCGTTCCTCAAAGAGCGGCTCAGCCGCGCCCAGAAGGCGTCGGTGGCGCTCGCCTCCGCCGCCGTGGTGCTGCTGATCGTGATGCTCGGCATCGTGCCGAAGATAGCGCTGTTCCTCGCGATCTCGTTCGGTCTTTACGGCCTTGCGAAGAAGCGGCTGCCGATCGACCCCAATACCGCGCTGTTCCTCGAATGCGCGCTGCTGGTCCCGGCGAGCGTCGTGATCACCGTGTGGCTGGCAGCGAGCGGGACGCTCGAGACGCTCGAGGGCGATCCCAGGACCGTTCTTCTGCTGGCGCTTTCCGGCATCGTCACCGTAGGGCCGCTGTTGCTGTTCGCCATGGGGGCCAAGCGCCTCCCGCTCTCCACGATCGGCGTGCTGCAATACATCGCCCCGTCCATGCTGTTTCTGGAGGGGGTGCTGTGGTTCGGCGAGCCTTTGAACCCTTGGCGCCTCGTCGCGTTCTTGATGATCTGGACGGCGCTCGTCATCTACACGCTGGACGGCCTCGTTCGCGCACGCAAGCCGGCCTGACCGCGGAGAGCATCGAATGACCAATCCGTTCCTGAGCATGTGGCTCAGCGCCTTCAACAGCGCCGCTGGCGCTGCCCGCGGCCATGTCGCCGCCGAGCTGCAGCGGCAGCAGGCCGTGTTCTGGCGTGAGATGACGCGGCAGGCGGTCGATTTCTGGACCGGCGCCTGGCTGGCGGGGGCGGCGCGATCGGCTGCTCCCAGCCGTAAGACCAGAGGCTGAAGGCGTGCTCGAACAGCCCTGCGGCGTCGGCCTCGCCCTTGACCAGTTTCGACGCGATCTGGTCGACCTGCAGTAGCGTGCCGCAGAAGTTGCCCATGGCGGCGCGAGGCGGACTGAGGCGAGCGATCGATGAACTTCGGCACCATCCGCGACAGTCATCTGACGATCGACCTTCCCGGCACGGTTGGCCCGGTCAGCTCCGGCTTGATGCTCGTGGGCCTGATTGCCGCGGGAATGGCAGGCTTGGTGCTGGTCGCCCTGCTGGTCCGCGCGCTCTGCGGCCTATTGCGGTAGCGACCGTTACTCGGGATAGGCGGCAGGGTCCCTCGGCTCCGGCTGGTTGTACAGGATGAAGGCCAGGGGATTGCCGGGCTCGGACATCGCGTCGCTCCGCAGCCCCGTGATCTCTCCGGCTACGCCACTGACATATTCCGCGACCACCTCGCCGAAGCTGTCGCGCTGGACCGCGATCTTCTGGCCGACCTCGACGCGGTCGTTGAGCCTGACGAGGAACTCCACGAGGCCGCCGGCGGTGGCCAGGACGGGGAACGCCGAGTTGCCGACATGGACGCGCACGTCCTTGGCCGTGCGACCCATGGGTCCGGCCAGGATGCCGTGATGCTTGAGCACGTTCATCGTGCCTTCCACGAACAGCGCGATCATCCCCGGCTCGAGGACGCGCGCAGCGCCGATCTCCGGGGTGAAGGACGGAATGCCCGCCTCCATGAACGCGTTGTGCAGCACACCCGGATAGACCGGATTGTCGAAGATCTGGCCGACCGGAT
>JBFWWD010000149.1:0-14462 GCA_050246385.1 Geminicoccaceae bacterium | reverse complement strand
CCGCCATGTCGCAGTAGGCGAGCGCACGCTCGACCACGGCCTCGACCGTCAGCAGGGGCTTGAGCTCGTTCCAGAGCTGGATGCCTTCGAGCAGGGTGCCGGAACGGTTGAGGCGCGGCAGCCCCAAGGACAGCGTCGCGTCCATGTGGAAGTGGCAGTCGACAAAGGGCGGGGTGACCAGCCGGCCCGAGACATCGAGCTCATCGCGCCCGCGCGCGTCGATCTGCGGCCCCACCGCCTGGATCAACCCGTCCTTGATCAGGATGTCCTGCTCGCACCGCCCGTCGGGCAAATTGGCGCCCCTGAGAATGAGGTCCGGCTGCATGGGAATCTTCCTGGCTTGAGACGGCCAGACAATGCCTCTGGGTCCCCCGGGGAGCAATCGGTCGCGAACGTGTCGGGCGCTGCGGAACGACCGCCGGGAACCCGACAGCAGGGCGCGGCGTTAGGCCAACGCCCCGGCGAACGATGTCTTCGGCGGCACGAGACGGGTTGCCAACCAGTCATTGTGCTCCCATAACCCGTGCCTGGAAAGCAGAACACAACCTGCCAGACAGCCCCCGGGTACGCCTCACCCGACAAAGGCGTAAGGCCAAAAGCGGAGTGACACACATGACGGGCCGCCTAACGGAACTGGCATGCGTTGTCATCGAAACCGCAGCCTCTAAGGTAAGGGATGACCTGACGAGAGCTTGTCGGAACTCGCGAGTCCTTGTTCAGACTGGTAGCTTCTCCGGCGCAATGCTTGCGCTCTGCCTGAGCGTGATCCACCCGATTCCGTCCATGGCGGCGGCGCCGATCCCCATGGACAAGCCGGATCGTCTCGGTCTCGAGCACGCAGTCGCGGGTGGCGGGCTGCCGCAATCGGCGCAGCTGGCGATGCGGATCCGCACGCTCGACCGGCTCCTGGCGAAGACGGGGCTCGACGTCCAGCAACTGGTCGCGCAGGCCAAGCCCGCCAAAGAGCTGCTGAGCGAGGGCGAAGGCGGCCCGCTCGTGCCGGCGCTCGGCCGCGGATCCGACCGCGCCGTCGAGCGCGAGAGCATGGCCGAGCTGTCCCGGCTGCGCCGCATGGAGAGCGTTCTGCTCGCGGTGCCGATCGCTGCGCCGATGACCGAGTACAAGCTGAACAGCGGCTTCGGCTACCGCCGGGACCCGTTCCGCAAGCGGGGCGCCATGCATACCGGCCTCGATTTCGGCGGCCCCCGGAACGGCCCCGTCGAGGCGACGGCCCCTGGAACGGTCGTCGAGGCCGGGCGCGCAGGTGCTTACGGCATCATGGTGGTCATCGACCACGGCATGGGCATCGAGACCCGCTACGCGCATCTGAGCCGCGCGCTCGTCCGCGTCGGCGAGAAGGTGATGCTGGGGGAGAAGGTGGGCCTGATGGGGCGCACCGGCCGCGCCACCGGACCCCATCTTCACTACGAGATTCGGGTCGGCGGCCGCCCGCTCAATCCCAAGCCGTTCCTCGAGGCAGGGGTAATCCTGGCCGGCCGCTGATCGCGGCGCTGCGTTGACCTTCCGCCGCAGGCAACCATATCCGAGGCTCTCCCTGCTCTAGCGCCCTCGGTAGCGATGGGTCCTGACCTCGCAATCGTCGCCATGCTGTGTCTCGGACTGGCCGCCGGCCTGGTCCTGCAGCGCACGCAATTCTGTACCATGGGCTGCATCAGCGACGCGGTGCTGTTCGGCAGCCTGCGGCGGTTGCGGATCTGGGCGCTGGCGCTTGCCGTCGCGCTGGGCGGGAGCCAGCTGCTGGACAGTCTCGGTTGGGTGCAACTTTCCGCCAGCGTCTATCGCGCCGAGGGCTGGATTTTTGCCGGCGCGCTGCCGGGCGGCGTCCTGTTCGGCTTCGGCATGGTGCTGGCCGGCGGCTGCGTCAGCCGGAACCTGGTGCGGCTCGGTAGCGGCAGCGGCAAGGCGGCCGCGACGCTGCTCGTCGCCGCGGTGGCGGCACTGGCGACGGTGACCATGCTGCCGTCGCCGTCCGCGGCATCGACGCATGATCATCCCGCCGTTCTCCACATCATCGCCGCCGTCATCGTCGTTGGCCTTCTGGTCTTCTCGCTGCGCGCGCGGATGCTCCGGGTCTCGCGCCAGGATCTCATCACCGGCCTGACCGTCGGCAGCCTCGTTCCCCTGGGCTGGATCGCCACCTCTCTGGCCGGCGTCCGGCCCGATTCCCTGAACCTCATGGCGCTCCACCGACTTGAGCTGGTGGTGCCTCTCGCCGTCGGCACCGTGCTGGGCGCCTTTCTCATGGCATGGCGGCGGGGGGAGCTGCGGATCGAGCGCTTCACCGCACGGGACGACCTCGTGCGCAACCTGCTCGGCGGCGTGCTGATGGGAGTGGGCGGCACACTGGCGCTCGGTTGCACGATCGGGCAGGGCCTGACCGGCGCCTCGACGCTCAGCCCCGGGTCGTTGCTCGTGCTGGCGGCGATGTTCCTGGGCGCCTGGTGGGCCGTGAAATATCTGGAGACGGGCCGCCTGCTCGCTCTCCCGATCCGGGCGACCGAGCTCCGCTAGCGGCTGTTCAGCGCCTGGCCACTGATGCATGCTGGCTCGGCGCCGGCCCGTGCGGGCCGGCTGCGACGGAGCCTTCTCTACGTGACTGCGGCGCGGCTCGAGCCTGTCCGTTCCGGTCGGCGCAAGATTTTGCCGGCCGCGATCCTGCTGGCGGCGCTGGCCTGCGTTCCCGCTTGGCCCGTGACGGCCAACTTCGTCTACGATCTCTCCTCCCGGCTGATCGCGCTGACCACCGCCTTCGCCGGCACGCAGGTGCTGCTCTACGGTGCCGCGGCGCAGAGCGCCGGCGCCATCGCGGTCACCGTGCGTGGGCCCGCGGACGATGTGACGGTCCGACGCAAGAGCAGGGTCGGGCCGATCTGGATCAACACCAGCGCCATCCGCTTTCGCGATGTGCCGAGCTTCTATGCCGTCGCGACCAGCATGCCGCTCGAGCAGCTGGCGGGTCCGGCGACGCTCGCCCGCTACGAGCTCGGGCCTGACCGGCTGCATCTGAATCCGGTCGTGCCCGACGCCTTCGAAGAGGAGGAGGTCGCCGAGTTTCGTGCGGCCCTGTTGCGCAACCAGCAGCGTCGCGGCCTGTTCTCGACCGAGCCCGGCACCGTCAGCTTTCTCGGCGACGTGCTGTTCCGTACCCGAATCGTGTTCCCGGCCAACGTGCCGCCCGGCGATTATCAGGTGCAGGTGCTGCAGTTTGCCGACGGCGAGGTCGTGGCCGCGCAGTCGAGCAAGCTGGAGGTCGGCAAGATCGGCGTGGAGGCCGAGCTGTACGAGTTCGCCATGGGGCAGCCGGCACTTTATGGCGCCGTCGCCCTGCTGCTGGCCCTGGGCTCGGGCTGGCTCGCCAACGCCATGTTCCGCAGGCCCTGATCGCATGAGCGCCATCGCCCCCCGCATATTCCTGGTCGTGG
This sequence comes from Geminicoccaceae bacterium, assembly GCA_050246385.1. Lineage (GTDB taxonomy): Bacteria > Pseudomonadota > Alphaproteobacteria > Geminicoccales > Geminicoccaceae > Benzoatithermus. Next base: position 11,019 of record JBFWWD010000149.1, on the reverse strand, counting down.
TCGACGAGAGCGAGGAGATGGGCAACGCGCTCCGCTATGCCTGCCGGCGCGCGCAGCGGACCAACGGCCATGTCGCGCTGCTGCAGGTGATCGAGCCGACCGAGTTCCAGGACTGGCTCGGCGTCGGTCGCGTGCTCGAAAGCGAGGCGCGTGCCGAGGCCGAGCTGCGGCTGCAGACGCTCGCCGCCAACGTCCTGGCGCAGACCGGTAACCTGCCCGTGCTTTATATCCGGGAGGGCAAGCGCGCCGAGCAGCTCGTCGCGCTGCTGCAGGAGGATCAGTCGATCTCGCTGCTGGTCCTCGCGACCGCGACGGGCAGCGGCAATCCCGGGCCCCTGGTCTCGTTTCTGCTGAGTCATCTCGGTCGGCGGGTGAAGGTGCCGGTGACGCTGGTCCCGGGCGAGCTCACCCAGGCCGAGATCGACGCGGTCAGCTGAGCCTCAGATCGATGGCTCCTCGCCATCGACGCTCAGGACCGGCACGTAGAGGTCCGGCCGCCGGTCCCGGAACAGGCCCCAGGCGGCGCGGTCCGACGCCAGCGCATCGAGGTCGAAGGAACCGGTGACCACGGCCTCCCCCGTGCGCGGCGCCTGCCCGACGATCCCGCCCAGGCCGTCGGTGATGAACGAGCTGCCATAGAACTCGAGCGTGCAGCTCTCGCCGCTCTCGCGCCCGACCCGGTTCGACGCGACCACCGGCACCATGTTGGCGGCGGCGTGGCCCTGCATCACCCGCTGCCAGTGCCCCGAGCTGTCATAATCCGGCCGGTCGGGCTCGGAACCGATCGCCGTCGGGAACAGCAGGATCTCGGCGCCCATCAGAACCATCACCCGTGCCGCCTCGGGAAACCACTGGTCCCAGCAGACGCCGACGCCGAGGCTGCCGGCCTGGGTCTGCCAGACGCGGAAGCCGGTGTCGCCCGGGTTGAAGTAGAACTTCTCATGATAGCCGGCGCCGTGCGGGATGTGGCTCTTGCGGTAGAGGCCGAGCACGCGCCCGTCGGCATCGATCATCGCCACCGAATTGAAGTAGGCGTTGTTGGCGCGCTCGAAGAAGCTCACGGGCAGCACCACGCCCAGCTCGGCCGCGAGCCGGCTCATGCGGGCGACCAGCGGATGGCCCTCGATCGGCTGCGCCAGCCCGAAATGCCGCGGTGACTGGTCCTTGCAGAAGTAGGGGCTCTCGAACAGCTCCTGCAGGAGCACCACCATGGCGCCGCGGCGGGCCGCCTCGCGCACGAGCGCCTCCGCTTGCGCGACGTTGCGGTCGCGATCCCAGTCGCAGGCCATCTGGGTGGCCGCTACCGTGACTTGTCGCATCCGTGAGGATCTCCAAGGCCGAGGGCACTATGCGATGCAGCCGGCGGCGCTGGCAAGCCGCCGGTCAGATCCTGGCAACGCCCAGGTAATGATAGGTGAGCAGCCTGGGGCCGGGCACGAGATGGCCGACCTCCAGCCGCTCGATCGTAAACCCCGCCCGCCCGACCAGCCGGTCCACGCGCCGGTCGAGCCGGCAACCACCGGCGATCCGGCTCCATACGGGCGTCAGCCGCTCTTGCCAAGCGGCGAGACCCGGCCGGGCGGCGAGACCATGCTCGACGAACCGCAAGCTGCCACCCGGGGCCAGGATGCGACGCGCCTCGCGCAGAGCCGCGAGCGGATCGCCGATGCTGCACAGAGCCCAGGTGATCACCACCGTGTCGACGCTGCCATCGGCGAGCGGCAGATGCTCCGCGGACTGCTCGAACAGCCGCACGGGAAACGGCAGCCAGGCGGCAGTGCGGCGAGCATCGTCGAGGAGATAATGTTCCGTGTCGAATCCCTGGACCTCGGTCACCTCGCGTCCATAGAGGGTCAGATTGGGGCCGGCCCCGATGCCGAGCTCCACGACGCGGCCGGTCGCACCCTGCGCCACATGCCGTCGCAGCGGCTGGAGCCGCTCGGCGGTCATCGCGTGACGGATCAGGCGCGGGCAGACGAAGGCCCCGTAGAAGCCCAAGGGCGGCTCCCTACGTCGAAGGATGGGCGGGCTCGGCCGTGGCGGGGGCGGACCCGCCGATGCTCTTCACGCGCTCGCGCAGCCACTGGAAGAGCACATAGAGCGGCGGGATCACGAGGATCCCGATCGCCGCCGCGGCGATCATCCCGCCGAACACCGCGGTGCCGACGCCCCGGCGCGACAGCATCGCCGCCCCGGTGGCGATCACCAGCGGGATGAGTCCGGCGATGAAGGCGAAGCTGGTCATCATCACTGCCCGGAACCGCTCGCGGGCCCCCTCGACCGCGGCCTCCCGGATCGACAGCCCGTGCTCGCGCCGTTCCTTCGCGAACTCGACGATCAGGATGCCGTTCTTGGCGGCGAGCGCGATCAGGACCACGATGCCGATCTGGGCATAGATGTTGTTGTCGAGCCCGCTGAGCCACAAGGCCGCCATGCCGCCGGCCACACCCACCGACACCGAGAGCAGCACGGGCACCGGGATCGTCCAGCTCTCGTAGAGAGCGACCAGGAACAGGTAGGCGAACAGGATCGCAAGGCCGAGGATCGTCGAGGTCTGGCCGGCCGCCTGGATCTCTTGCAGCGCCGTTCCGGTCCACTCGTAGCCATAGCCCTGCGGCAGCGTCGTGGCGGCGAGCCGCTCCATCGCCGCCAGCGCCTGACCGGAGCTGACGCCCGGCGCGGGGCTGCCGTTGATGGTCACCGAGCGGTAGTTGTTGTAGCGGACGATCGCCTGCGGGCCGATGATCGTGCGCACCTCGGCGAAGCTGCGCAACGGCACCATGTCGCCGTCGCGATTGCGGACATGGATGCGGTAGATGTCGTCGATCGAGCTGCGGTCTTCCGCCTCGCCCTGGATGTTGAGCTGCCAAGTGCGCCCGAACAGATTGAGGTCGTTGACGTAGTAGCCACCGAGCGTCGCCTGCAGCGCAGAGAACACATCGGCGAGATCGACCCCCAGCGTCTGGACCTTGTCCCGATCGATGTCGAGGTAGAGCTGCGGCGTCGACGCGGAGTAGGTCGTGAACACGCCCGCGAGCTCGGGATCCTGGTTGGCGGCGAAGATCAGCCCGCGGGCGACGGCGGCGAGATCGGCGGGCTTGCCGCCCTGCAGGTCGAGCAGCTGGAACTCGAAGCCGCCGCTGGTGCCGAGGCCGATGATCGGCGGAACGTTGAAGGGGACGATGTTCGCCTCGCGGATCGCCGCGCCGGCCGCGCGAACCTTGGCGATGATCGAGTGGACGTCCTCGCCCGCGCCGGTACGCTCGGCGAATGGCTCGAGCAGCACGATGAAGTAGGCGCTGTTGGACTTGCTCAGCCCGTCGAGCGTGCTGTAGCCGACCACGGTGCTGATGTCGGCTACGCCGGGGATGTCCTTGAGGATGCCTTCGATGCGCTCGGCCACCAGGGCGGTGCGGTTGACCGAGGCCCCTTCGGGAAGCTGCGCCTCGATGAAGAAGGCGCCCTGGTCCTCCGAGGGCAGGAAGCCGGTCGGGATCACCTTGAACAGCCAGCCATTGAGGGCGAGGAAGCCGCCCACCACGACGAGGCTGATGACCGCCAGCCGGACGAAGCGCTTGACCAGCGCCGCGTAGCCGTCGCGGGCCATGTCGATCGCGCCCAGCACGTAGCGCATCGGCCCGCGCTTGGGGCCGTGATGCGCCTTGAGCAGCACCGCGCACAGGGCGGGCGACAGGGTGAGCGCGTTGATCGCCGAGATCACCATCGATACGGCGACCGCGACCGCGAACTGCTGATAGAGCTGGCCCGAGATGCCGGGAATGAACGCGACGGGCACGAACACCGACAGCAGCACCAGCGTGATCGCGAGGATCGGCGCCGTGATCTGACCCATGGCACGTTTGGCGGCTTCGGCGGGCGAGAGGCTGTGGTCGGCCTCCATGTTGGCCTCGACCGCCTCGACCACGACGATCGCGTCGTCGACCACGATGCCGATCGCGAGCACCAGCGCCAGCAGCGAGACCATGTTCAGCGAGAAGCCCAAGGCCAGCATCACCGCGAAGGTACCGATCAGCGACACCGGCACCGCGATGAGCGGGATCAGCGTGGCGCGGAAGTTGCCGAGGAACAGGAACACCACGATCACGACCAGGACGAAGGCCTCGATCAGGGTGTGGATGACCTCGTCGATGCTCTGAAGGACGAACGCGGTAGCGTCGTAGGTGGTGGTGTAGGCCACGCCCTCGGGAAAGGACGCTTGCAGCCGCTGCATGACCGCCTGCACGCCCTCGGCGGTGGCCAGCGCGTTGGCTCCAGGCGCCTGGAAGATCGCGATCAGGGCACCCGGCCCGCCATTGAAGCGCCCGAACGAGTCGCTGGTGCGGGCTGCGAGCTCGACCCGCCCGACGTCGCGCACACGGACGTAGGAGCCGTCCGGGTTGGCACGGATGACGACGTTCTCGAACTCCTCGGGCTCGGTCAGGCGGCCCTTGGTCTGGATGTTGAGCTGGAACTGCGCGTCGGCGACGGGCTGGGCGCCGACCCTGCCCACGGCCGCCTGGATGTTCTGGCCCTTCAGTGCGTTGGCGACGTCGGTGGGCGTGAGGCCGAGGGCCGTGAGCCGGTCGGTGCTGATCCACACCCGCATCGAATAGTCGAGCGCGCCGAACAGGAACGCGTCGCCGACGCCGGACACGCGCTTGATGTTGTCCAGGATGTTGATGGTCGCGTAGTTGCTGAGGAACAGCGTGTCGTAACGCTGGTCCGGCGAGTGGATCGCCAGCACCTGCAGGATCGCCGAGGACTTCTTCTTGACCGTGACGCCCTGCCGGCTGACCTCCTCCGGCAGCTGCGGCAGGGCCAGGGAGACGCGGTTCTGCACGTTGACGGTGTTGATGTCGGGGTCGGTGCCGACCGCGAAGCTGACGGTCAGCGTGTAGCTGCCGTCATTGCCCGAGGTCGATTTCATGTAGAGCGCCTGGTCGACGCCCACGACCTGCGACTCGATCGGTTGCGCCACGGTCTGCTCGACCACCTCCGCGCCTGCGCCCGGATAGCGCGCCGTGACCTGGACCTGGGGCGGGACGATGTCCGGGAACTGCGCGATCGGCAGCGCCTTGAGCGCGATCAGGCCCGCGAGCGTGATGACGATCGAGATGACCAGCGACAGCCGCGGCCGGTCGATGAAGGTCGAGGACAGCATCGGATGCGATCCCTAGGCGTCAGCCGGCACAGGTCGGGTCACAAACAGCGGTTGTCGTCACGAGCAGGGGAAGCGGTCCTTGAGCGCGTCGCCCGCCCCGGCGACGCCCGAGCGTGACGACGCTTCCGGATGCGTCTTCGCATAGGTCCTGATCAGGCCGACCAGCTCGGTCCGGTCGGCGGCCTCGGGGACGCAGGCACGCACGCCGTCGTTCAGCGAGGCATCGTCGGTCCGCAAAGCCTCCAGGTAGGTCTGGAGATAGCTGGCACACAGCGCGGGTCGGCCGCCGGCATCCTCGGGCGCGCACCAGGACGCCAGCTCGCCGAACGTCGCCGCGCCGGCCGGGCCGGGCCAGACCAGGTAGAGAACGACAGCGAATGCTGCCCTGAGCAAGCTTTTCACGAGTCCCCCACATCGACCGCCGCCGTGCCGTCCGGTGGGATGCACCGGGCACCGACGCATCCCATTCTGATCACCCCCGGTGGCCCGGTCCAGCATTACCGAGCAAGCCATCGCCTTGCTCTGCCGAGCGATCGCGGGAACATGACCCGCCTTGGGAATCGACCTGCTCTCGCAGGGGGCCTGGGGCGGCGGCACCCTCACCGGCTCGGTTACCTACGGCCTCGAAGCCTTCGCTGCACGCACCGGTGAGCTGCTCGCGGCCGCGGTTCGCCGGCTGACTCCCGGCGCCTTCGATCTCAGCTCCACACTCGGCACGATGGACACTGCCAAGGTGGTCGCTCGCGACGCGGCGACGAAGCTGCGGGCGACGCTGGATTCGCTGCGAGGCTAGGCCTCCCGCTCCGGGGCGTCGGGCGCATCCGCGCGCGGCCTTCGCTCCGCCGGCGCGCCTTCCGCGTATCCCGCAGCTCGGTCACTCCCCCACGGTGACCTCGTGCGTCCCACGATCGGTCGCGACCGAGGGCACGAGGGTGGCGAGGAGGAGGGTGATCACCGTCACCAGCAGCACGGCCCAGAAGGTGAGGTGGAGCGCATGATGCAGCACCGCCCTGACGGCGAGATCGCCGACGGCGCCGCCGCCGGGCTGCTCGAGCAGCCGCCGGACCTGGTCGGGGCCGACGACCGCCGCACCCCCATGTGCCAGGGACAGATTGAGAACGCTGCCGAGGACGGCCGCACCAAGGGCACTGCCGAGATTGCGCGAGAAGATGTTGGAGGCGGTGGCGACGCCCCGCTCGGCCCAGCCGACGCTGCCCTGGACGATCACGATGGCCGAGGTGCTGAGCAAGCCCATGCCGAACCCGATCACCACCGAGCCCAGGCCCGCGGTCACGGGAGAGCTGTCGGGATGCAGGCTCACGAACGTCAAGGCGCCGATCGGCAGCAGGACGGCGCCGAGGAGCAGCGTCGGGCGCAGGCCGAAGCGGGTGAAGTTCCTGGCGGCGAGCGTCGAGGCGATCGGCCAGCCCAGCACCATCGCGGTGGTCGCGAAGCCCGCGACCAGGGCGGATCGTCCCATGACGCCCTGCACATAGACCGGCAGGAAGGCGGTGAGCCCGATGACGACCATGCCGCTCAGGAGCGTGGCAGCGTTGGCGGTCGCGATCGGGCGGTGCGTCCACACCCCTAAGGACAGCATCGGATCCTTCGCCCGCCGCTCCTGGAGCACGAGCAGGACGGTGCCCGCGAAAAAGACGCAGACAGCCGCGGCACCGGTCATGCCGTGCGGGGCGCCGACTTCGGTCAGCGCCAACATCAACGAGGCCACGGCGAGCGTGAACAGGGCGGCACCGGCCAGATCGATCGACCGGCTCACGCGCGCCACATCCTCCCGCAGGAACGCGATGAAGCCTGCCGCGGCGATCACGCCCACCGGCAGGTTGATCCAGAACACCCAGGGCCAGCCGATGTGCCGGACGATCAGCCCACCCGCCAGCGGGCCGAGCACCGACGAGATGCCCCAGACGCTCGCCAGATAGCCCTGGATCTTCCCGCGCTCGTGGCCGGGATAGAGATCGCCGACGATGGTGAGGCCGACCGGCTGGACGGCGCCGGCGCCGATCCCCTGGATCAACCGGAACAGGATCAGCGACGGCATCGACCAGGCGGCCCCGCACAGCAGCGAGCCGGCGAGGAAGACCACGATCCCGGCAAGCAGCACCGGCCGGCGGCCATAGAGGTCGGCCAGCTTGCCGAACACCACCGTGGTCGCAGTCTGCGTCAGCAGGAAGGAGGAGAACACCCAGGCATAGAGTTGCAGGTCGCCCAGCCTGCCCGCGATCTGCGGCATGGCGGTCGAGACGATGGTGGCCTCGATGGCGATCATGAACATCGAGGCCATGACGGAGGCCAGCACGAGCGGGCGGCGGCTTGTCGACGAGGTGAGCATGGTCACTGAGCCAAGCGGTCGACCCGCAACGGGACATCCAGCCATAGGCGCCGGAATCGACGAGGTTGTCGCAGCAGGTCAGAACGACCTCGCCATCGATCCGGTCGCCCTTGTGCTCGACCTGCTCAAGGCCGTCCACAACCAATCCGGCAGGCCCGACCTACCTCGGCGTGGGGGCTCGGGGCGTGCGCGCGCCCGGGAACGGCGAACAGGCGCCCGTCGGCGGCGTTTGCGAGGCCCGGCCGCGTCGCGCAGCGATCCACCGCTCCTGTCGAAGTCCCGCCTCGCCGTTCGTCGTCTGGCGAGAGGCCGCGCGATCACGGCGCCGGCCGCAGCGACGAGGGAGCTGACGATGAGCTATGTGGACGGATTCCTGCTGGCGGTGCCGAGCGACAAGCGCGAGCGCTATCGCGAATATGCGGCGTTCGCGGCGGAGATCTTCTGCGAGTGCGGCGCGTTGCGGCTGGTGGAATGCTGGGGCGACGATGTCCCGCGCGGGAAGGTCACCGACATGTTCATGGCGGTGAAGGCGACGGCCGAGGAGACGGTCTGCTTCGCCTGGGTCGAGTGGCCCTCCAAGGAGGCGCGCGACGCCGGCATGGCCAAGGTCATGGCCGACCCCCGCCTGGAGAAAATGGGCGAGATGCCGTTCGACGGCCAGCGGATGATCTTCGGCGGGTTCCAGACCATCATCGACGTCACGGGGTGAGGCCGTGACCCGCGCCTCGATGCGGTGACGGCCGCGCCGGTCGATGCGGCCTGATCGTCCACTCACCCCGTGCCGTCGGTGCTAAAGCCGGGATCATCAACGGCGATGAAGGCGAGGATGGCGGCGGGTTCCGGCACATGGGCGGAGATCCGGGCGACGGGGCAGCTCGGCCGCTTCCTGCTGCTCTGCCTCGGCGTCTGGCTGCATGCCGCGGATGCGCTGGTGACCGCGACCGCCATGCCCGCGATCGTCGCGGACATCGGCGGCGTGCCCTATGTCGCGTGGACGCTCACGCTCTACCAGATCGGGGCGATCGTGGCCGGCGCGGCCACGGCCCTGCTGTGCGGGCGGCACGGCACCGGCCGCGTGCTCGGCGTGGCCGCCCTGCTCTATGGCACCGGCTGCCTGATCGCGGCCCTGGCGCCGAGCATGGCCGTGCTGCTGCTCGCACGGCTGCTGCAGGGGCTCGGCGGCGGTGCCCTGCTCTCGCTCGGCTACATCGCGATCCAACAATCCTTCGCCGAGCATCTGTGGGGCCGTCTGTTCGGCATCCAGGCGCTGCTCTGGGCCGTCGGCTCGCTGCTCGGCCCGCTCATCGGCGGCGTGTTCGTGGAGTTCGGCTTCTGGCGCGGCGTGTTCTGGTTCTTCGTGCCGCAGGCCGCCCTGCTCTGGCTGCTGGCGGGCAGCCTCGCCGCTCCGGCCGGTCGACGCTCCCAGGGCGCACTGCCGGCCGGACGCATGGCGCTGCTGACCGTGGCGGCGCTCGCGATCGCCCAGGCGGGCGTGACCGGTGGCGCCGCCTCGGCCCTGGCCCTGGTCGCGGCCGGCCTCGCCCTGCTCTGGCTCGCCGCGCGCCTGGATCGGCGGGCCGGCGAGCGGATGCTGCCGGCCGGGCTTCTGAGCATCGGCCGGCCATTGGGTGCAGGGTTGCTCGCCGTCTTCGCGCTCTCGGTCGCAACCACGGGCTTCTGGGCCTATGGCCCGTTGCTGCTCGAGACGCTGTTCGGGGTGGCACCACTGGTCTCGGGCTACCTCCTCGCTGCCGAGGCTCTCGCCTGGAGCGCCGCCACCATGGCAATCGCCGCGGTGCCGGTCTCGGCCGGAACCCTGCTGATCCGCATCGGCACGGCGATGGTGTCAGCCGGTGCCGCCGGCCTCGCGATCGCGGTACCTGCCGGCTCTCTGGCCGGCATTGTCGCCTGTTTGCTGCTGCAGGGCTGCGGGATGGGTCTGTGCTGGCCTGCGATCGTGCAGCGGACCGTGCGCTGCGCCGAGGCCGCGGAAGCCACCCTGGCGGCCGCCGCGCCCGGCACCGTCCAGCGAATCGGCTTCGCGGTCGGGGCTGCGGCGACCGGGATCGCCGCCAATCTCGCCGGTCTCGCCGACGGCGTCTCGCCTGCCGCGGCGCGGGCGGCCAGCTTCTGGGTGTTCGCGGCCTTCATCCCGGTGCTGGCCATGGCCCTCGCGGCCGCCTGGCGGTTCACCGCCAAGGGGAGCCGCTGAGCCGGGCTCAGCGCAGGACGACGATCGAGACGGCGACGCCGGTCAGCAGCCAGACGAGCAGACCGAGCCCGATCGCCGCCATCAGGCCGCGCGTGCCGCGACGTGTCGCAAGCCGAATGTCCTCCTTGGTTGCACTTGCGCTCGGCAGCAGACGGCGTGGCTCGGCATGGGTCAGGTTGGAGATCACGCAAAACCTCGAATCAGTCATCTCGACGATAGGAAACGTCAGCCTATCATCCCCATTCCAACCCTGGCAAGTCGACTCACGAAAGCTTCGCATCCAGAGCCATGGAATATTCCATGCCGCTCAATCTATTCCCACCTTGATCTGAGCGCTTCCCAAGAATACTTGCAAGCGCGCGGATTTGACGCTCTCCTCTAGCGCCCTCGATATCCAGGCACGCCCTGATCCGGCAGCCACAGCCCGTCCGGAGGCGTGCCGGTCTGCCAGAACACGTCGATCGGCATTCCGCCGCGCGGATACCAGTAGCCGCCGATGCGCAGCCAACGCGGCTCGATCGCGGCGATGACCCGCCTGGCGACCAGGAGCGTGCAGCTTTCATGAAAGCCGCCATGGTTGCGGAAGCTTGCCAGGAACAGCTTGAGCGCCTTGCTCTCGACCAGCCAGGCGTCGGGCACATAGTCGATGACCAGATGGGCGAAGTCCGGCTGGCCGGTGACCGGGCAGAGCGAGGTGAATTCCGGGCAGGCGAAGCGGACCAGATAGGTCAGCCCCGGCTCCGGATTCGGCACGCGCTCCAAAATCGCCTCAGCGGGCGAGGCCGGCGCCGCCGCGGCGTGGCCGAGGATGGTGAGCTCGGGCATCAGTCGATCTCGTGCTAGGTGCCGGCCATCCGCGTCCGCTCGACGCGCGGGGCGTCTCGGGCCTGCCCCGGCGCGAGCAGGGCTGCGATGGCCTGAGCCAGATCGGCGGGCACCAGGGGCTTGCGCAACAGCCGGACGCGGGGATGACCCGTCTGGTAGATACCGGGAAGCTCGCCATAACCGGTGACGAACAACACCGGCACGTTCCGGGTGAGAAGCAGATCGGCGAGCGGAAAGGAGGGCTGACCGGACAGATTGATATCCAGGACGGCGAGATCGAGGTGCAGCTCAGGACGTTCGAGCGTCCGCTGCAGCTCCTCGACGCTGTCGACCACGGCCGCGTCTCCGATCCCGAGTGTTTCCAGCTGCCGAGCGAGGTCGTGCGCGAGCAGCGGCTCGTCCTCGGCGACCAGCGCCCGAAGCCCGGCCGGCACAATGCCGGCGCCCGCATCCGGCGTCGGCTTCGCCGCG
>JBFWWD010000148.1:0-14518 GCA_050246385.1 Geminicoccaceae bacterium | reverse complement strand
CGCTTGTGTGTCGCCCCGCGGCGGCGCCAGCCGGAACCTGATGGCGTCCGCGTGGCTTGTTTTGGTCCCGATGTCCATGGGAGGTAGCATGTTCAAGGTCGTACTCGCGAGTGTCGCCGTGGTGGTCGGGTTCACGGGCGCGGCCTCGGCGCAGGATGCCGCGGCGGGCGAGAAGGTGTTCTCCAAGTGCAAGGCCTGCCATGTGATCGACGCGGCCACCAATCGCGTGGGCCCGAGCCTGCACGGAATCATCGGACGCCAGGCCGGGACGGTCGAAGGCTACAAATACTCCGAAGCGATGATCCAGCACGGCAAGGACGGCCTCGTCTGGAGCAACGAGAACCTCGACAAGTATCTGGCCGACCCGAAGGGCTTCGTGCCGAAGAACAAGATGGCATTTCCCGGCCTCAAGAACGCCGAGGATCGCGCCAATGTCATCGCCTACATCGACGAAGCGTCGAAGTAGCAGTCAGTCCGACCGCGCGAGCTCCTCGTACAGCCCGCGTGCTTCAGTTGCGGGTCCGCGCCTCTCGCCGAGCGCGCGGACCCGCAGGACCCTGATCTGATCCCTATCCGTCAGCGTGATCACGTCGCCGGGCCGGACGAGCTGGTGGGTCTTCGCGACGATCTGCTCGTTGAGCCGGACCCGCCGCGCCGCCACCAGCCCATCTGCCAGCTGGCGGTTGCGGATGAAGCGGGCCTGCCACAGCCACTTGTCGAGCCGCAGACCGCTCACGTGCGCGGCGCCAGGCGCAGTCCGGCGAGGACCGCGAAAGGCGAGTGGCTCGTTCCTGCGCTGGGCGCGTGGCGACCGCCGGTCCGCTCGCGGCGCCGTTTCGCAGGGCGGGTATAGGCGGGCTGACCACTTGCTTCGACCACGGGTCGAAAGCCGAGCGCCGTCACCAGCACGCCGAGCTCGCCACGGGTGAGACCGGCCCCGGCGGCCAAGGTCGGCGGCACGTCGAACGTCGCCGCCTCTCGGGCTCGGGCACGGATCTGCGCCGCGATGCGCTCGAGAATGTCCACCCTCACCGCAAAGCCGTCGAAAAGCGCGAACCCGACTGCCAGCATGGCATCTCCCTGAGCGGGGAAAGGCGGGCGCAGCACGGTGCGTCCCGCCGGGACCGACGACATCGGCCGACCATGAAAGATTCGCAGCAGCCGTACCCTCGCCTCGACCGCCGGTGGGCGGAGCAGGTCGGGCATGAACGCGTGATGCCGGCCGAAGCGAACGCCGAGCCGTGCCAGCGCCTTGCGGTCGTCCCGAGTGAGATCGCGCAAGAGGCTCTCCGCCTCCTGGCGCCGCAGCGTGCCCTGCAGCTCGACCATTCGATAGGCGATGCCGCGAGCGGCACCCGACAGCGCGTCGCCGCCAGATGCCTCGCGCAACCGCGCCAGCACGCCGAGATGGCGATCGGTCCAGGTCTCCAGCCAATGGGCGAGCCGACGGCGCACCCGCTCCTGTGAGGCCGGCTCGAGCGACGGCTCGAGCAGCGGCCGAAAGCCCGGCGCCAGCATCGACTCGCCGCGCCGCGGTCGGGCCACGGTCACGCCGCGCCAGACGAGCGTGTCGCCCTCGCCCCAGTCGATCTCCTCGTCGCGGGCCTCGCCGAGTTCAGCGCAACGGCGCCGCAGAGCCGGCAGGGCCGCGCGGCGCGCTGCCGCCGCAAGCAGCCGGCGGTCGGAATCCTCGCCGGCATCGGCAATCGTCAGAGTGAGACCCTCGATCCTCCCGACCGAGTGGCCGTCGACCGCGATCTCGCCCGCCGCATCGACGATGCCCGCGTGATCGTCGCGATCGCGCAGTGAGCGCATGAGAGCGGAGGTGCGGCGATCGACGAACCGCTGGGTCAGGCGCTCGTGCAGCGCGTCCGAGAGGCGATCCTCGACCTCGCGTGCGCGCTCCTGCCAATGCGCGGGGTCGCGCAGCCAGGTCGCACGGTGCGACATGTAGGTCCAGGTGCGCACATGGGCGATGCGGGTGACCAGCGCGTCGATGTCGCCGTCGAACCGTTCGAGCTGGGCGATCATGCCGCCGACCCAATCGTTGGGCAGCACGCCCTTGGGCCCGGTGAGATGGCGGTAGACGGTGGCGAGCAGGTGGAGATGGGCGTCGGTCAGCGTTTTGCGAAAATCCGGGATCTGGCAGACCTGCCAGAGCAGGCGAACCCGCTCCTCGCTGACCGCCACCGCTCGCACCTCGTCACACCGCGACAGGAAGATCAGGCTGCGATGGTCGATGGCGTCGCGCACGCGCAGGAGACAGTCCAGCGCAGGCTCCCGGTCGAGACTGGCGGCGAGCGCTTCGACGTCGCGGAAGTCCAGATCGCTATTGCGCCAGCGGAGGGCCTTCAGGGGCGGGAAACTGTGGCCCTCGATCGCCTCGATCTCGCGCGGCTCGAACGGTTCGCAACCGTTGGTGGCGCCGAACGTGCCGTTCGCCATGTGCCGGCCGGCCCGGCCCGCGATCTGCGCCATTTCTGGTGCGCGCAGACGACGGTGCTCCATGCCGTCGAATTTCGCGAGCCCGGCGAACGCGACATGGGCCACGTCCATGTTGAGGCCCATGCCGATCGCGTCGGTGGCGACCAGATGCTCGACCTCACCGGCCTGATACATGGCCACCTGGGCGTTGCGGGTACGCGGCGACAACGCCCCGAGCACCACGGCGGCACCACCTTTCTGACGGCGGATCACCTCGGCGAGCGTGTAGACCTCGGAGGCCGAGAACGCGACGACGGCGCTCCGCCGCGGCAAGCGGTGCAGCTTGCTGTCTCCGGCATAGGAGAGGATCGAAAAGCGAGGCCGGGTGATCACCTCGGCCTCGGGCACCAGCCGCTTCAGGATCGGGCGGATGGTGTCGGAGCCGAGGAACATCGTCTCCTCGGTCCCGCGCGCGTGCAACAGCCGATCGGCAAAGATGTGGCCGCGCTCATGGTCGGCGGCGAGCTGAATCTCGTCGACGGCGAGAAACGCCACCGGGCGGTGGATCGGCATCGCCTCGACGGTGCAGACGAGATAGGCCGCGTCCTCGGAGCCGAGCTTCTCCTCGCCGGTGATCAGGGCACAGGCGGCGCGGCCCTTGATCGCAATGATGCGGTCGTAGACCTCGCGGGCGAGCAGTCGGAGCGGAAAGCCCATCATGCCGGAGCGATGGGCGAGCAGGCGGTCGACGGCGAAGTGAGTCTTGCCCGTGTTGGTCGGCCCCAGGACCGCCACCACCCGACCCGAACCCGCAGGGTGTCGAACCATGGCTGAGAAGATTGCGGCTCCCGCCCGGATTGGCAAGTGGCATCGCACCGGAAGTGCATCCCATGGAGGATGAACCCAAGATATTGTGGCGAGGTTCCACGATGAGGCTCCCGGCCGAGGAAGTCGGGCGCGCTCATGATGGCCGCAGCGAGTTGCCGAACTAGATTTGCCGAGTGGATCACCGAGAGGGGGAACAGCGAATGAGCCGACCGGCGGTCGGACGCTTCACGTTCGAGTTTCAAGGTGCCCTGCCCGCCGTCTGGGCCGCGATGGCGGACACGGCAAGATCGAACGCGGCAGCCGCTTTGCCACGGCACACGATCGTCGAGGTACCCGACCAGGAAGGCGGACAGTCGTTCCGGGCCAGCGGGAAGATCGGGGCGGTACGGTTGGAGTGGGACGACCTGCCCTGCAACTGGGTGCGGGAACGGTGGTTCGAGCATCGTCGCCGGTTCACCCGGGGGCCGTTCGCCAACTTCGATGCGCGCCTCGACCTCAGACCGGCTGCCACGGGCTGTCGGGGCGATTACCGTCTGACGGTCACGCCGAACGGACTGTTCGGGCGAATCATGCTTGCGGGTGGGTTCCTGCGCACCGCCATCCGCATGCTGCGGGATCTCGCGGGACAGGCGGACCGCTTCGCCCGGGGCGAAGCGCAGACGCCCTTCCAACGCCGAGAACCCGCCGTCACAGGCCCGCAACGCGCCCGCCTCGACCGTCTGGCCGAGCAGCTGGACCAGGGACCCTACGGTCATGACCTCGGCGCGAGATTGGCACATGAGATCGCCGAGGCGGTCGACCTCGACGCCGAGCGGATGCGCCCCCTGGCGCTGGCCCGCCGTTGGCGCGTGCCGGACCGGCATGTCGTCGAGGCCTGCCTGCAGGGCGTGCGGCTGGGCATGCTGGAGCTGCGCTGGGACCTGCTGTGCCCCCGCTGTCGCGGCGCCAAGCTCACCGCGACGACCCTGGACCAGATCCCGACCGGCGCACACTGCCCGACCTGCAACATCGACTATGGCCGCGATTTCTCGCGCAACGTCGAGCTGACCTTTCGCCCGGCGCCGGCGATCCGCCCCTCGGGCGAGGGCGAGTTCTGCCTGCTCGGCCCGATGAGCACGCCGCACATCTGGGTGCACATCACGCTCGAACCCGGCGAGCAGCGCGCGATCGAGCTCGAGCTTCCCCCCGGCCCCTATCGCCTGCGCACGCTGGAGGCCGGGCCGCAGGTCGACCTAGAGCACGCCGGAGGAGCGTTCCCCGCGGTCCTGGTCCGCGCAGGAGAGGTGGTGGCGGCCGAGCCCTCGCCGTCGGGCATCATCGAGCTGCGCAACGAGGGACCTCATCGGCGCACCGTCGTGGTGGAGGATCGCCGCTGGGTGGCCGACGCCCTGACCGCCGACCGGGCGACCACCTACCAAGCCTTCCGCGACCTGTGCTCGGCGGAGGTGCTGCGGCCCGGCGACGAGGTGGCGATCGGTCGGGTGGCGCTGCTGTTCAGCGACCTCAAGGGCAGCACCGCACTCTACGAGGCGGTCGGCGACGCGGCGGCCTACCGCCTGGTCCGTGCCCATTTCGCCTATCTCGCCGCGATCGTGCGCGAACATGACGGCGCGATCGTCAAGACGATCGGCGACGCGGTGATGGCGGCGTTCCACGACCCCGCGCAGGCCCTGCAGGCGGCGCTGGCGATGCAGGAGCGGGTCCGCGCCTTCAACGAGCGGAACACGACGCCCGTCGTGCTCAAGCTCGGGCTGCACGAAGGCCCGTGCATCGCGGTCACCCTCAACGACCGGCTCGACTATTTCGGCCAGACCGTCAATCTCGCGGCGCGGCTGCAAGGCCAGAGTCGCGGCGGCGACATCGTGCTCTCGCTGCCGCTCGCGGCCCAGCCGGACGCGGCGGCGGTCGTCGCCGGCCAGCCGCGCCGGGAGGAGGAAGCCATGCTGCGGGGCGTCACCGCGCCCGTCCGCTTCCTGCGCCTTCTGCCGCAACGGACAGACGAGGCCGAGGAGCGGATGTCGAGGCGGTGATCGACGGCCTGAAGACGAGCCGGATCGGCTACCTCGCCCATCGACGTCCACGAGCAGAAGGCCGACCTGTTCGTCCAGGACCTGTCCAACGAGATCATCCAGGACGACGCCTTCCGGCGCCCGCTCACCGTCCCCGACGTGCTGGTCACCGGCCACCGGGCCTTCTTCACCCGCGAGACCATGACAGCCATCGCCGAGACGACCCTCGCCGACATCACCGCGTTCGAGCGCGGCGAGCGCCTGGTGAACGCGGTGGGCGCGGAGCGGTCAAGCCGAGCGACGGCTAGAGGCCGCTGCTGCGGTAGAGGACGTCGAGCTCGATCGTGGCGCCGAGGGCGTCACTGGCGAAGCGGGCTGCGCCACGCAACGGTAGCGTTACGATCCAACAGTCCTCCGACCGCCGCCAGACCTGTACCCAGCGCTCGCGGCTGTCGACGAGCCAGATCTCGCGCACGGAAGGAAGCTCGATGTAGCTTTGCAGCTTGGGACCGATGTCGTCGCGCCAAGTGCTCTCGGAGAGCACCTCCACGATCAGGAACGGGTCGGGCACATAGAGCGCCCCGACGGGATCGGCGCAGCTTGCCGCCCCGTCGGCCTTGTAGTGGTTCGCGTCATCCAGCCGGATGCCGGCCTCGACCGCTGCCTGGCAGGGCGCCCGCGCCTTCAGTGCCACCCGGACCGCGGCATAGGCGTTGCCGACGATGATGCCGTGAACATAGGTGGGTGGCGCCATGGCCACGACCACGCCTCCCACCAGCTCGTAGCGCGTGTCGGTGCCGTCGTTCCAAGACATGAACTCGTCGGCGGTCATCGCCTGTAGTGCTGGCTCACCCATCTCCGGCCCCTGTCTGACCCGCTCAGTCTAGCAAGCCCCCTGGCCCGGTTGAACGCTCGCTGCCCGATCCCCAAATCCCGGCGCACGCAAGGACATAACCCCAGGGCAAGGGACTTCGCGATCGCCATGACCGAGAGCGTGCAGCCGTTCGAGGCCGATGTCAGCCGTGTGCTCGATCTGGTCATCAACTCGCTCTACAAGGAGCGGGAGATCTTCCTGCGCGAGCTGATCAGCAACGCGTCCGACGCCTGCGACAAGCTCCGCTACCAGTCCCTGGGCCAGCCCGAGCTTTTGGGCGACGATCCCGAGCTGAAGATCCGCATCCTGTCCGACGAGGCCGAGGGCCTGCTCACGGTCAGCGACAACGGCATCGGCATGAGCCGCGAGGACCTGGTCGAGAATCTCGGCACCATCGCGCGCTCGGGCACCGGCCGCTTCCTCGAGCAGCTCTCGGGCGAGCAGGAGCACGACGTCCGGCTGATCGGCCAGTTCGGTGTCGGCTTCTACTCGGTGTTCATGGTCGCGGATCAGGTCGTCGTGCAGAGCCGCAAGGCCGGCGAGGAGCAGGGCTGGCTCTGGGCCTCGGACGGCCGCAACGGCTACTCGATCCGCGAGGCCGACGCGCCCTTGCCGCGCGGCACCTCGGTCACGCTGCACATGAAGGCCGACGCCAAGGAGCTCCTCGATTCCTGGAAGATCCGCCAGATCGTGCGGACCTACTCCGACCATATCGGCATCCCGATCGTCCTGGAGCACCGCCCCAAGGCCGGCGACACCAAGACCAATCTCGGCGAGCCGCAGCAGATCAACGAGGCGAGCGCCATCTGGACCCGGCCCAAGGCCGAGATCACGGACGAGCAGTACAAGGAGTTCTACCACCACGTCGCCCACGCCTTCGACGAGCCGTTCGCGCGGGTGCATTTCACGGCCGAGGGCACGCTGAGCTACACGGCGCTGCTGTTCGTGCCGAGCCAGAAGCCGTTCGACCTTTACGACCCCAAGCGGCGCCACGGCGTGAAGCTCTATGTCCGCCGTGTCTTCATCACCGACGAGCTCGACAGCCTGATGCCGCGCTATCTGCGCTTCGTCTCGGGCATCGTCGACAGCGAGGACCTGCAGCTCAACGTCAGCCGCGAGACGCTGCAGCACGGTGCCGTCGTGGCCCGGATGCGCAAGGCGATCGTGCGCCGCGTGCTCGACGAGCTGGTGGCAAAGGCCAAGCCCGCCGCCGAGGGCGAGGAGGCGCCGAAGGGCGAGAGCTACGAGAGCTGGTGGGGCGAGTTCGGTGCTGTGCTCAAGGAGGGCCTCTACGAGGACGCCGACAACCGCCCCAAGCTGCTCGAGCTCGCCCGCTTCCGCAGCACGCACGGGCCGGGCTGGGCCAGCCTGGCCGATTATGTCGCCCGGATGAAGGAAGGCCAGGGCGCCATCCTCTACATCAGCGGCGAGAGCCACACCGCCCTGCGCACCAGCCCGCAGCTGGAGGAGGCGGTCGCCAAGGGCGTCGAGGTCCTGCTGCTCGACGATCCGGTCGACGAGTTCTGGCTGCAGGAGGTCACGAGCTTCCAGAACCACGACTTCCGCTCGCTGACCCGCGGCGACATCGATCTTTCCGGCATCCAGGGCGAGGCCGAGGCCAGGGCGGCAGAGCCGCTCGACGACACCGACCTCAAGCGTCTGATCGCGCGCCTGAAGGCCGCGCTCGGCGACGAGGTCGGCGACGTGCGCGCCTCCAAGCGCCTGCGCGACAGCGCCGTCTGTCTGGTCGCCGACGACCAGGGCATGGACCTGCGGATGGAGCGCTTCCTCAAGCAGCACAGCCAGCTCGACAAGCTCTCCAAGCGGGTGCTGGAGATCAACGGCCAGCACGAGCTGACCCGCCGCATGGCCGCCATGGCCGTGGACGAGGCCGGCGGCCTGCAGTTTGACGAGCTGGCCAAGCTCTTGCTCGACCAGGCCCGCATCGTCGAGGGCGAGCCGATCCCCGACCCCGGCGCCTTCTCGCGCCGCATGTCGAGCTTCCTGGCGAAGGGACTGGCGGCGTGATAGCTTCCGCCTCGCTCATCGAGGCGGAGCCGATTGCGCGTCTTCATCTCCCATTCCTCGGAGGATAGCTGGATCGCGCTCAGGATCGCGGACGCGATGCGGCGCCTCCGGCCGAGGGTGGGAACGTTTCTCGATCGGCTCGACATCGCCCACGGCGATGACTTCGAGGAGCGCATTCTCGAAGCCGAGGACACCTGCGACGAGTTGATGGTCCTGCTGACCCCGTGGGCGTTGCGAAGCGCCTACGTGGCAACCGAGATCGCCTACTTTCGCAAGAGCAGGAAGCGTATCGTGCTCGTCAGGTTGGGCATATCCAGCGAGGAGATCGCGGCATCGCCGGTATTGCCGCCGTTCGTCTCCAAGCTGGACTCGCTGCACCTGAACGACCTCGACGCATACCTCCGGCAACTGGCCAAGCGCGCCGCCGGGGCGGGAGACGATTGATGACCGACCCCTCTCCCTTGCACCGGGTCTTCCTCTCCTATTCCATGGCCGACGACTCGACCGCGCAGCTGCTTCGCGGGTACCTCATCGCACGCGGCATCGACGTCATCTCCGACGACGCCGTCGGTCAGGGCGAGGAATGGGACGAGGCCGTGCAGCAAGGCATCGAGCGAAGCGACGCCATCGTTCTGCTGGTCTCCCCCGCATCGTTGCGTTCGGGCGCCGTCATGTACGAGGCGGGCTTGGCCTTCCGCCACTCGCGGGAGGAGCCTACACGTCTGATCGCCATCCTGTTGGGCGACATCGAACCGAGCCAAGTACCCTTGCCATTAGCGCGATCGGCGCAGATCGATGCGCGCTCCCTCGGCAACAGGGATCTTCTGGAGCGGGTCGACCGGGCTCTAGCCGCCTGACCGGCTGAACCGGGGCGCCGACCCTGCAGGGCTTGCTCGCCTGGCTCGTCGAGCATCCCGAGAGCCTGCTCGGCTCGGCGGTGCTGGTCTGGGTGCTGAGCCAGGTCGCGGCGGCCGTCACCGCGCGCGCCGAGCAACGACGTCGGCTGCGGCGCGCCGCCGTCGCCTTGCGGACCGAGATCGAGCTGACCCGCGAGAATCTCGAGCGGTTCATCCCGGGCTACGCGGATCTCGCCGAGCGGATGCGGGCGGAGCCGCAGCGGCGGTTCTTCATCCTCGCCAACCGACGCTCGCAGCAGACCTTCGAGACGCTGCGGCCCGATCTGGTCGCCATGCCGAGCGAGGTGCTGAAAGCGGTGGTCAAGTTCTACACGCTGGACGCCGAGATCAACCAGTTCCTCGACACGCTGATGCGTCCCGAGTTTCTCGACCGCCCGGTCGGGCAGCGGATGGAGATCCTGGAGGCCTATGCCGACCTGTTCGACGCGGCGGTCGCCCGCGCCCGCGACGCCGAGGCGGAGCTGAGGCTGCTGGCCTGGGCGAACATGGCCTGGTGGTCGGCCGACCATCGGCGCTGGCGGAGCGCCATGGCCGCGCGCCGGCGGGGCTGACGGCGATCAGACCGGCGGCTTGATGGGTCCGGACATGCTCTGTCCCCGTGATGGAGGCGGCCCCTAATATGGTCTCAACCGGGCGGCTTTGCCAGCGCGTCGAGACGGGCGACCAGCGCCTCGCACTCGTTGTCCGTCAGCACCAGCCCGAACTCCCGCTCGAGCAGGGCCGGGACGGCCGCGGCGTCCGCGAGCCGTCGCCTGACCGGCTGCCGCCCCGGATGCTGGACGGAATGGTCGAGGTCGACCAGGGCCATGCGGCCGCTTTCGGTCGAGCGGGCGACGATGAGCCGGTTGACGAAGCGCGATTCCGGATGCGTGGCCACGAACCAGTTGGCGACCACCAGGTCGATCGGTTGCTGCGGTGCGGGGGCGAACCGGTAGAGCGTCTGCCACCCGTCCTGCTGCCGGATCTGCAGCGCCAGCTCGCCGGCCAGCTCCACGAGCCGGAACGGCTCGAGCGGGGTCGCCTGCTCGATCCCGGCGACGAGCGCCAGCGGTGCCGTCGGGGTCGGGCCACCGAAGCCGACATCGGTCAGGAACGGCCCTTCGGGCAGATCGACGCGCAGCAGCATGTGGGTGCGCGGCGGCACGACGTCCGGCGGCCGGCGATAGACCACGCGCGCGGCGTAGGCGGTGACCGTGAAGCCGAGGGCCTCGAGCACGAACCGGAACAGCGAGCCGTGCTCGAAGCAGTAGCCGCCGCGCCGGCGGTGGACGAGCTTGTCCTGCAACGCCACGGCGTCGAGTGGGACCGGCCGGCCGAGCAGCGGGTCCAGGTTCTCGAACGGGATCGCGCCCACATGCGCCGCCTGCAGAGCCGCGAGCGTGGCGAGCGTCGGCGACGTCGGGCCGGCATGGCCGATGCGGCGGCGATAGGCGGCGAGATCGATGGGCGGACGGTCCACGGCTGCGCTATATCCCCGCGCGGCCACCTCCGGTCAACCGCGACCCTCCCCAGCCACGAGGACCGAGCCCCTTGCCGATCTCTCCCTATCTTTTGGCGCTCCGCCAGCATGTCGGGCACGCCCCGCTCCTGATGCCCTCGGTCGCGGTGATGGTCCGCGACGCGGCCGGGCGCCTCCTGCTGGTCCGCGGTCGCGACACCGGCCTGTGGCAGACCGTGGGCGGTGCCA
Organism: Geminicoccaceae bacterium; assembly: GCA_050246385.1. Taxonomy (GTDB): domain Bacteria; phylum Pseudomonadota; class Alphaproteobacteria; order Geminicoccales; family Geminicoccaceae; genus Benzoatithermus. Next base: position 3,751 of record JBFWWD010000148.1, on the reverse strand, counting down.
TGGACCCGGGCGAGGAGCCGGCCGAGGCGGCGGCGCGCGAGGCGCTGGAGGAGACCGGGCTGGTGGTCGAGCCGACCCGCATCCTGGGCGTCCATGCCGGCCCCCTGTTCCGCCTCACCTACCCCAACGGCGACGTGGTCGACTATGTCGGGATCTCGTTCGCGGCGCGGGTCGTCGGCGGGGCGGAGCGGCCCTGCCAGGACGAGGTCGATCGCCTGGCCTGGCTCACCGAGGCCGAGGCGCTGGCGCTGCCGGCGGCGCCGCACACCCGGCTGCTGGTCGAGGAGGCGTTCCGCGACGCGCCCGAGGCGGCGTTCGCGGCACCGCAGGCCCGCCCGGGCGGTCGGTTGGCCGAAGCCGCGGCCGGGACTATATGAGGCCGTAACACATCGTCCGGGCCGGGCACGGCCCGAGAATGGGACAGGGCACCATGGCGACCGCACTCAAGGACCACCGGCTCCAGCTCGGCGACCCGGGCCTGGTCCGCGAGCAGTGCTATGTCGACGGCACGTGGATCGATGCCGACGACCGCAAGACCATCAAGGTCACCGACCCCGCCAGCGGCGAGGTGCTGGGCACGGTCCCGAGCGTCGGCGTCGCCGAGACCCGCCGTGCCATCGAGGCGGCCGAGCGGGCCCTGCCGGCCTGGCGCGCCAGGACCGCCAAGGAGCGCTCGGCGATCCTGCGCCGATGGTTCGACCTGGTCCTGGCCAATGCCGACGACCTCGCCTTCCTGATGACCCGCGAGCAGGGCAAGCCCTTGGCCGAGGCCAAGGGCGAGATCGCCTACGGCGCCTCGTTCCTGGAGTGGTTCGCCGAGGAGGCCAAGCGGATCTACGGCGACGTCATCCCGCAGACCGTGGCCTCGCGCCGGATCCTGGTGCTCAAGCAGCCCGTGGGCGTGTGCGCCGCGATCACGCCCTGGAACTTCCCCAACGCGATGATCGCCAGGAAGGTCGGCCCGGCCCTGGCCACCGGCTGCACCATGGTGGTCAAGCCGGCCTCCGCCACCCCCTACTCCGCGCTGGCCATGGCCGAGCTCGCCGAGCGGGCGGGCGTGCCGGCCGGCGTGTTCAGCGTGGTCACCGGCGCCTCGGGCCCGATCGGCACCGAGCTGTGCACCAACAAGACCGTGCGCAAGGTCTCGTTCACCGGCTCGACCGCGGTCGGCAAGATCCTGCTCAAGCAGTGCGCCGACACGGTCAAGCGGACCTCGATGGAGCTGGGCGGCCACGCGCCGTTCATCGTCTTCGACGATGCCGACCTCGACAAGGCGGTCGAGGGGGCGATCGCCTGCAAGTTCCGCAATGCCGGCCAGACCTGCGTCTGCACCAACCGCATCTACGTCCAGGCCGGCGTCTACGACGCCTTCGCCGAGAAGTTCGCCGCCGCCGCCCAAAAGCTGCGGGTTGGCCCCGGCACCGCCAAGGACGTCACCGTCGGCCCCCTGATCGACGACGCCGCCGTGGCCAAGGCCAAGGAGCATGTCGACGACGCCAAGGCCAAGGGGGCGAAGGTGGTGATCGGCGGCAGGACCCACGAGCTCGGCGGGCGGTTCTTCGAGCCCACCATCCTCGCCGATTGCGACGCCGCCATGCTGATCGCGCACGAGGAGACCTTCGCCCCGGTCGCGCCTTTGTTCCGCTTCGAGAGCGAGGCGGAGGTGATCGCCCTCGCCAACGACAGCGAGGTCGGGCTCGCCGGCTACTTCTTCTCGCGCGACCTGGGCCGCGCCTTCCGCGTCGCCGAGGCGCTCGAGGTCGGCTTGGTCGGCGTCAATGACGGCGTGATCTCGACCGAGGTCGCGCCGTTCGGCGGCGTCAAGGAGAGCGGCATGGGCCGCGAGGGCAGCAAGTACGGCATCGAGGACTATCTCGAGGTCAAGTATGTCAGCCTCGGCGGCATCGCCTGATCCCGGCACCTGAGCGACCGGCCCGGCGTCAGCACGGCGCGCCGGCGCCCGAGCCGGGTGCCGGCGCCAGCCCCGCCGCCGCCGCGAACTCGGGATCGACCGCCGCCCAGGCGGCGGCGAACTCCTCCATCAGCCCCTCCATGATCGCGGGGTCGCGCTCGGGATCGGCGAAGCGGGCGGCGTGCTCGGCCATGATTGCCGCGCGCAGGACGGCGATGCGCTGCGGCACCGGCTCGTCGGGCGTGTAGCGCAGCTCGGGCGGGGCCGCGTCGTCGTTGGCCGGCGACGGGCCGGGCTCGTTGCGCGGCATCGGCGGAGCGGGGGTAGCCGCACCGTCGTTGGCCGGAGACGGGCCCTTGGGTTCGTTTTGCAAAGCGATGTTGGGTTCGTTTCGCGGGCCTGCGCCGGGTTCGGACGTGCCGTGCCATAAATCGTTCGTGTATTTTTGCCCTTCCGACCCGCACGCCTCGGGTTCGCCCGTGCGCGCCGCCTCCTTCCTGAGCGTGCGCAGCTCGGCGAGGCAGGTTCTGATCTCGCGGCCGATCTGCGCCTGCTGGCCGCGGATGGCGTTGAAGCGGCGGACGTCGAAGGTGGTCAAGGGATCGGCCTGCTCCCATGCCGGGCCGTGCACCGGCGGCCGGATCTTCGGGGCGGCGTCGAACAGGGCGACCTCGATCCGCTCGGCGCGCTCGCCCTTCCAGAAGGCGATGGCGAGCCGGCGGGCGAGGCGGGCCTCGATCTCGGAGGCGGCGCCGACCTCCTCGGTCAGATGCGCGATCAGGGCCTCGAGCTCGTCGGGGACCTCGTCCTCCAGCACCAGGTGGCGCATGGCCCAGAGGCCGTGCTTGAGCGCGTTGCGGGAGGCGCGAACCTTGCCCTCGGGTGTGACGGGGCCGTGCGAGCGGGCGCCGTTGCGGCGCGACGCCTCGATCTGGGCGGGGGAGCGGGTGACGGACATGGGGCTGATCCGAAGCTGCTGCAGGTCGGCGCGCAGCATAGCATGGACCGGAATATTGTCCTATCACAGATTGCGGCTGTGGCAACCGGTCGGTAACGGTCTTCAGCTTATCGTCGGGATGGTGGACCAGGTGCCGCGGCGAGCCGGCAGCCCGAGCGGAGCGAGGGCGGGCGGCGCGGCAGGATCGGGGGAGACGGCGGCGCGGGGGAAGGATGGGGTCGGTGGCGGGGGGCGGGTCGGGGAGGCGGAAGGTTGGCGCGGCCCGGGGCTGCGGCGAGGAGGTGTCGGCGGTGACGGGCTCGTGGAGGAAGGAGGGGGTGGGCCGGGGCTGGCGCGGGAGGCGGCGATGGCTTCGGGCGGGGAGCGGGATTGTCGGGGCCGGGCGCAGGCGTGGGCGTCCTGGGTGGTGTTGGCTGACGGCTTCCCGCTTTGTCCGCTCCGTGCGGCTGGCGCGGATTGAGGCGGATGCGGCCAGGAACGTCCTGAGCGTGCCGAGGACGGCGGTGGCGATGCTGGTCTTTGCGCGCGAAGGCAGCATCGACTGGTCCCTGGGTGCGGCGCTCGGCGCCGGCAGCGTGCTCGGTGGCCTGCTGGGCTCGCGCCGATCTTTTCCGATCAGGCACGTCGCTGGATCGTCGGGCTGCTCGTGGTGATCGTCGGCGAGCTGATCCATCTTTCGACTCGCTATGTCCTCGATCTGTCGAAGTAGATCCGATTATGATAGGAATCGCGATATTTCGTCTGGCGTCTACCCAGAGCCAATTCACGGCAACTACTCAGTCTTCTTTAGACTTCAATATCATCTGCTCAAATTCTCCGATGAAATTTTTAAGCTCGGCGGCTCCCTGTTGACTTGCTAACCAGCTCTCTACCAACCTACT
>JBFWWD010000147.1:0-14534 GCA_050246385.1 Geminicoccaceae bacterium | reverse complement strand
TGCCGGTCGGCGCCGATCACGTTGAGCTTGTCGAGGTGGCGGAAATAGTCGGGGCTGTAGGCGCCGATCAGCAGATCGAGGCTGGGATGGATCAGGAAATGCTCGGCGTCCGGCAGGACGTCGTTGCGATCCAGCGGCACCTCGCCGGGATAGCCGAAGAACTGGACCAGCTCGGCCGTCTCGGGATGCATGCCGACATAGCCGAGCAGGCCGATCTTGAACATGCTGGCGAAGACGTGGCAGGCGACCGGCGCCGCCCCGCCCTGCCTGGCCGCGTACAGCCGGTCATATTCGGCATCCAGCGCCTGCAGCTCGGCGCGCGGGATGACGTTGCCGCGGATCAGCCGGAACAGGATCTCGCGGTCGAGCTGCGGCAGGTGCGGCGCCATCTCGGTGATCAGGCCCTGCGCGATCGCGGCGGCGCTGCGGGCGATCTGCTGCCGCACGGTCTCGCGCGTGCGCCGGCGCGGGTCGATCGCGGCGAGGTCGCGGCCGATGAAGGCGATGTCGCGCGGCCGGCGGAAGGTGTGCCGGATCCAGAACGCGCCCACCTCCTCCTCGTCGCCGGTGGTGTGGTGCACGATCCTGACCGCCTGCGCCCCCAGGAACCGCACCCACGGGTCCTTGGCGCCGGGGTCGGCGAGGTTCCGCTTGCGCTCGGCGTCGATGTTCTTGCGGATGATCTCGACCAGATCCTCGCGCGTGTAGCGCAGGTCGAGCGCGGAGCCGGCGAGCTGCAGGCCGAGCGGGTTGCCGAGGAAGGTGCGCTGGAACACCTCCTTGCGGATCGAGGCGAAGATCTTGACGTGGTTGTTGACCGCATGCAGGTCGCGTGCCGCGAGCGCGATGCCGATCTGGGCGAAGTGCCAGTAGTTGCGGTAGATCGAGCGCTGCTCGTCGCTGCCGGTCAGCTCGCCGGCGAGGAAGTCCTCGAAATACTCGTCGATGTTGTCGACGAACATGGCGAGCGAGCTGTGGATGCGCCGGAACACCGGCAGCAGCTGGCCGACATAGTCCCGGAAGGCGGCGAAATAGGCGTCGCGCGGCAGGGCCAAAAGGCTGGTGAACAGGTCGCAGGCGCTGCGCAGATGCTCGTTGCGCTGCAGCTTCTCCAGCGGCGCGCCGAGCTCGGGGCAGATGCCCAGCTGCTTCTCGACCGACAGGGTGAGTGCTATCGACCACAGCGCCTTCCAATAGGCCTCGGTCTCGCGCAGGCCGCCATATTCGCGATGGGTCATCAGGTCGGGATTGGCGCTCGGCTTGTCGACCAGGGCGCGCTCGGGCAGCATGGTCGGGTAGCGCTCGCGCATCGACTGCCGCTTGGCCTTGAGCAGGAGCGTCTTGCCGAAGCCCTTCGGCGCGATGACCAGCATCTCCTCGGTCGTGGACGGATCGAGGAAGTCGGCGATCTGGTTGTTGAGATGCAAAAGCTGGCCGTGGAACTGGTCGAGATCCTCGGGGTCGATGTCCTTCGCGTCGACGACCCAAGGCTTCATCCATGGCCCCCCTCTGGCCCGCACCCACGCCGCCGGCCGCGATCCTCCCGACCGCCGCCGCGCGACGCCCCGGCCTAATCCCCGAGGCCGCCCCCGTCCAGAGCCCTGGGACGAGAGGACCGGACGGCCGGCGGGTCGGGCGGCCGCAAGGGTGGCGAGCAGGGTCGCCCGGGTTCGCGCGTGCCGTCCGGCGCGAGTCGGCTGCCGTCGGTCCGGATGGGCTCGCGGGTTCGTCTCGACACGACCGATGTGGCGGGCCTTGGGTTCGGACGTCCCGAGCTAGGAATTCTCTCGTGCATTTTTTCGTATCGGCGGCTGCTCAGGTTCGTTCGTGTCGGGTGCATGGGTCGCTTGCGCAGAGACTGGGCGCGATCCGAGGCTCGGGCGGTGTTGTGCTCGGGTTCATTTCGCGAGAATGGGATCGGGCAGCCGCATGGGGTCATTGGCAACCACAGGACTGTGGACCTAGGATGACGCCATGAGATCGAGCCCATGTCAAGGGCGGTGAGGCGTCGAGACTCGACAAGGAACTCCGATTGGTCTAGCTATATGGCTAGCTAACCAACCCTCAGGGGCGGATTATGGAAGTGCCTACCTTCGAGGCGAAGAACCGGCTGAGTGCCCTGCTGGCGGAGGTGGCCCGCGGCGTCGAGGTGACCATCACCAAGCGCGGCGTGCCGGTGGCCAAGCTGGTGCCGGCCACGCCCGGCTTCGACCGCGAGAAGGCGCGACGGGCCGCCGCCGGTTTGCGGCGGGAGAGCAGCGATACCAGTCTCGGCGGGCTCAAGATCAAGGATCTGGTGAGCGAAGGCCGCTCGTGAGCTTCGTGCTCGACAATTCGGTGGCGCTCGCCTGGTGCTTCGTCGACGAGCAGACGCCGAGCGTCATGAATCTGCTCGACCGGGTCGTGGCGACCGGTGCGGTGGCGCCGTTGCTGTGGCCGCTGGAGGCGCTCAACGGCCTGCTCGTCGCCGAGCGCCGCAACCGCCTCGGCCGGGACAAGCGCGCAAGGCTCATCGGCTTCCTGCGAGACCTGCCGATCATGCTGGATGCGCACACCGCCGAGCAGGCTTGGGAAACGACGCGCAGGCTGGCCGAGCAGCACCGGCTGAGCGTCTATGATGCCGCCTATCTGGAGGTAGCACAGCGGCGCCGTCTGCCGCTCGCTTCGCTGGACCAGGATCTGCGCCACGCCGCGCACGACGTGGGCGTGGAGGTTCTGGGATGAGCGCCATGACGAAGCCGCCTTGGCGCGTGCAGGAGGTTCCGTCATGGCGGAAGCCGCGGTGAACGCATATTCGCAAGGCATTGGTGCTGCTGGCCAGGGCGACTATATTGCAGTTGCTTGACAAGCATCAGAGGCAAGTAGAGAGCGCAGATGTAGAACACTCAATTCTTGAAGATCTCATTGCGGTGGTACTCCAGATAAGTGGGAGCAGGCCATAGCTCAGTCTTGGACGGCCTCCTCAGGCGCCTGCTTGGATTGAGAAGATTCAGGACATTGTCCGGCAGACCCTTTCTGGTCACCAGAATCTCATAATCGGGAGGCGGCCCGAAGGAATCAAGCCGCGATCGAACATCCAATGAACGGTTCCGGACAAGGCAATCCCGTTCCGCACCGAATCCGGACCTCGATCCTTGACCGGTTTGATGTGCGCTGCTTGGACCTCGGCCCGACCGCCACCATTGATGATCTTGATACCTGTGACTGCACAGGTCGCATCGTAAGCCGCCTGGATGACCCGGGCGAAGGCCGCATCCCTCACGGGCCGACTCATCACCCGCTCCACGATCGGTCGCTCGAATTCGGCCGGATCGTCGGCAAGTGCCCACATGGAAGATGGATCGGCCATGGCCGGGTCGCGTTGCGGCCCGTTGAGCCCTAGCTCATGGGCGAAGCCAGCCCGCAAGACACCCTCGTACTCGTTTTCGGACAGCATTCGTACGGCTCGACCGAAGGCACCCCTATTCGTCTTACCGTCATCGCGCCGCAGCTGTCGCTCATAGTAGTGGTCGCCTTCCCTGAACGGCACGCTCCGATCAAACGGGACGTAAGTGATGGGATCGATCATTGCATAGTAGTGATTGGGCCTGGCGCGGTCGACATGGACATCGACTACCCGTGCCGTCGCCACATAGGCTTGTCGACCGGTGCGCTCGCGCTCATCGGTCCCCGTTCGACCCGGCTCGTAATAGACCACGAAATCCCCGATGGTCGCCTCGACCTGCCGCAGATAGGTCGCGGGGAAGTGGTATCGCTCCTCGGGCAGATCATCGTAGATCGAGCCGGGTTTGTGCGTGAATACCGCCTTGGCCATGGCCTCGCCAAGTTAGTCGGCCGGCCCTCCTCTGACCATACCTTCGAGTCCTTGGGCTCATGGTCCATGCCCGCATCTTGCAGACTAGAGCCGCAGATGTACCGCTCACCAATCTCTGGCTCCCGCCATCTTCGACCCCGGTGTCGGCCGTCACGATTGCTCGCCGACCTGCCGCATGCGGCCCTGTGGACGTGCCGCCGACGACTTGCGACGATCGCTCGTGGACCCGGGATCGACGGCAGTGAGCGTTGCCGATTGGCAAGGTGCAGCTGGCGGGCGCCGAATCAGGCGGGTGACCCAATGGAAAGCGCGTTCACCAGAACGGTGGCTCTCGATCAAATATGTCGTACAGGCTTCTATATTGGAGCCTGCCACCGAGCCCGAGGGGCGCATGTCCACCCAACTGACCGCCGTGTTCCGCAAGGTGCCGGAGGGTTTCATCGGCTGAGGCGAAGAGATTCCGGGCGCCAACGTGCAGGAGGCGATGCTGACGGAAGCGTGGGAGAGCCTGGCCGAGGCGGTGCGGCTCGTGCTGGCGGCCGATCGCGAGCTGGCGCGGGCGGCGCTCGACGCGGCGGCCGGGGTGATCCGGGAGCCGCTGCGGCTCGATCCATTGGCGTGAAGCGCCAGGACTTCCGGCAGCGCCACTACGCCGGCCCGCAGGCGCGGCAGGGACGGAGGGACGGGGTTGGGCGCACCATCGGCGGCGGAGGCTCGTCAGGCAGGTCCGACATGGGCGAGCGGGAGATCCGTGCGCCACTGGCGCGCCAACGGGCCGCATCGGATGCGGATGGGCTCACGACGGAGCACGCGATCTGTCGCCAGGATGCGGTGCTCGACCGTCCGCCGTCGGGTGAGCGCATCCGCGGGCGGCGGATCGTCGGCGCGGGCGGGCTCCGGGTCGCCGGACATGTCCCGAGCCATGACCGGCGGCCGGCCCGCACCGTGAGCGTCATGGAGCACCGCGACGGCGAGCCGGCGCGCGCGACCCGGCAGCGCGCGGATCCGTTCGCGCCGGGGCCGTCGCGGGCACGGCGGGTCGAGCGCACATCCTGACGCGCGGCCGCGACCGGGGCCGCCTGGTACCCCTCGCCCGCGCGGAGCTGCCGGTCGATACGGAGGCGCTCGCCCGCTGGCTGATCGGCAAGCTCGTGATCCGGGAGCTGCCCGAGGGCACGCTCGGCGGCCGCATCGTCGAGACCGAGGCCTATACCGTCGGCGACGCGGCCGGGCACGCCTTTCGCGGGCTGACGCCGCGCAACCGGGCGCTGTTCCTCGAGCGCGGCCACGCCTACGTCTATCTCGCCTACGGCATCTCCTGGCTCCTGAACGTCTCCAGCGAGGCGCCGGGCATCGGCGCCGGCGTGCTGATCCGCGCGCTCGAGCCGTGCCAGGGCATCCCGGCCATGCAGCACAACCGGGGCACGCTGCGACTGCGCGACCTGGCGCGCGGGCCGGGCCGGCTCGCCGCGGCGCTGCGGATCGACCGCCGGCTCGACGGGCTCGATCTGTGCCGCCGGGGCCCGCTGTGGCTGGCGGACGACGGGCAGGCGCCGGGCGAGATCGGGCGGAGCGTGCGGATCGGCATCTCGCGCGACGCGCACCGCCCGCTGCGCTTCTTCCTCCGCGGCAGCCCGTTCGTCAGCGGGCCGCGATCGCTCAACGCGTGAGGGACCAGACTCCTGGCGTGCCGGCCCGAGGCATTGATCCCGGCATCGATCGATGCCGTTTCTGATGCGAGAAAGAACGGTCTCCCGATGCGGACGACGCTGGCGATCGACGACGGGCTGCTGGCCAGGGCCACGGCGCTGACCGGGCTGAAGGAGCGCTCGGCGCTGGTGCGCGAGGCGCTGAAGGCGCTGATCGAGCGCGAGAGTGCCCGGCGGCTGGCGCGGCTCGGCGGCAGCGAGCCCGGGCTGCGGCCGGTGCCCAGGCGGCGGGCGACCGTCGCGGCACCGTGATCCTGGTCGACAGCTCGGTGTGGATCGATCACCTGCGCGAGGGTGACGCGCTCATGGCCCGGCTGCTCGAGGACGGGCTCGTGCTGGGGCACGCGCTCGTCCTCGGCGAGCTGGCCTGCGGCCGCCTGCGGCGCCGGAACGGGATCCTGGCGCTGCTGGCCGACCTGCCGCAGGCCGTCGTGGCGAGCGATGCCGAGGTCCTGGACCTGATCGAGCGGTGCCGGCTGACGGGGCGCGGCATCGGCCATGTCGACGCCCACCCGCTGGCGGGCACCCTGCTGACGCCGGAGGCGGCCCTGTGGACACGCCACCGGCGCCTCGCGGCGATCGCGCGCGAGCCCGGAATCGACGGCGGCGACCGCCACTGACCGGCCCCGCCGGACGCTCGCGCCGCCGCGCGCTCAGACCGGGGCCGGCGCCCCGTCACAGGCATGCACCACCAGGCTGCCGCGTCCCCCGTCCTCGATCTCGCCGTCGGTGACGGCGAAGTTGGCGATGCGCAGGTCGCGATAGTCCTCGAAGAACCTCGCCACGCGGCCGCGCATGGCCGCGTCGTAGCCGGGGCGGACGACATGGGTGGCGCCGTGGAGGTCGGGGGCGAGGAGCTCGCCCCCGCGCAGGACCGGCCGGCCCGACTTCAGCAGCAGGACGGGCTCGGCGAACATCTTCTCGCGGTCGGCCAGGTCCTCGTAGACCGTGACGTCGGCCGCGGCCCCCGGCCCGAGATGGCCGTGGCGGTCGTGGATGCCGAGCAGCCGCGCCGGGCCGGCGCGGGTGACGATCGCGATCTCCGACAGGCTGTACTCGCGATCGAGGCCCTCCAGGGCGGAGAGAGCGCGCGCCCCCTTGTGGACCGTCGCCAGCATGTCGCGGCGGAAGCTCCGGTCCATCAGCAGCCGGATCAAATGCGGGTAGGTGGTGAACGGCGCGCCGTTGGGGTGGTCGGTGGTCAGCGCCAGCTGCCAGGGGTTGTCGATCAGCAGGAACAGCTCGAGCCCGACGCACCATTGCAGCGCGTTGACCAGGTTGCGGTCGCGGTAGCGGAACGGCAGCACGCCGCAGCCGGCCTCGCACTCGATGTCCATCGCCACCCATTTCTTCGGGCTGGCGAAGCGGGCGTTGCCGACCTGGCGCATGGTGTCGCCCGACGCGGTCACGGTCTGGCCGAACATCACCTGGCCGATGTCGACCGAGACGTTGGGGCTGCCGTTGACCAGCTCGGCGATCGGCCCCGCCCCGCTCGAGAAGTGCGCCTTGCCCTCCTTGCCGTAGCTGTGGAACTGCAGATGGGTGAGGTGGATGCGCCGCCCCTCCATGCCGCGGATCGTCGCCAGCGTGGTCGCGTCCGCGCCGGGGACGCCGAGATTGCAGCCATGGACGTGGATCGGGTGCGGCACGCCGAGCCCGGTCACGGCGTCGGCGAGCGTGGTCAGGATGGTGCGCGGCGTGATGCCGTAGAACGGCCCCGCCTCGTCCAGGTCGAGCTTGCGGCCGTTGAACTTGAAGGCGCTGATCCCGCCCGGATTGACGATCTTGACCGCCAGCGCCTGGGTGGCCTCGAGCGTCCAGGCGACATAGTCCTCGATCGCCTCCGCCCCCGCGCCCTCGCGCACCAGCCGCAGGAACAGATCGTCGCTGCCGAGCAGGACGTAGGCGCCCTTGTCGAGGATCGGGACGTCCGCCATCTCCTGATGGGCATGGCGGGCGTTGGCCGCGAGCATCGCCGGCTCGAACGCCATGGTGTAGCCCATGCGGACATAGGCGTAGCCGGTGGAGAAGGTGGACGGGCTGGCATGGCCGCTGCCGGAGCGGCAGGCGCCGTGCCGGTGGTGGAGATGTGCCCGGTGCTCCTCGGGCAGCATCATGCGGGCGATGTTGACCTTGCCGCCGCCGATATGGCTGTGCAGGTCGATGCCGCCGGGCATGACGACCTTGCCCGAGACGTCGATCACCGCGTCGGCCCGGCCGCCCTCGGGTGCCGCGACGATCCGGCCGTCCCGAACCCACAGGTCCATGACCCGGCCGTCGACGCCGTTGAGCGGGTCGTAGACGCGGCCGCCGGCGAGCCTGGTGACGGTCATGCCGCCCTCCGCTCGGCGAGCCGGTCGCGGATCGCCGCGAGCATCGCCGCGGCGCTGGGCAGGCCGAGATCGCGCAGCCGGCGCACCGGCAGGGCCACCACGCCGTCGGTGCGGTAGACGCTGCCGGCGTGATCCACGCCCGGCGTGCCGACCGGCAGCGTCACCGCCACCCCTTCCGGCAGCGGATGGCCGGGCCGCACCAGGGCGATCACCGGCACCTTCACCTCCGCGGGCACGGGCTGGGTGCCGATGGCGCTGAGCCAGACCAGGCAGTCCGCGGCGGTCAGCGCCGCCTCGGTCGACCAGCGCTCCGGATCGTGGTCGGGGGCACCCGAGGCGAAGCTGGTGCGCAACGGCACGCCGGTCTGCCAGCCGCAGACCTGGTTGGCGCCGACGATGTCGTCCGGGCCGGTCAGGGTGACGCCGCAGCAGCGGCCTTTGGCGTTGAGCTCGCGCAGCAGCCCGCCGATGCAGGAGACGACAAGGTCGGGATGCCGCCCCGGCAGGTCGCCGGCCGCCCAGACGATCACGGGGTAGCTCGCCTTCTCCAGCCGCTCGGCCAGGGCGGCGAGGGTGGCGACGGGCACGCCGCCGGCGGTCGCCGCGCCCAGCCGATGGCCGGCCGCCAGCGCGCGCAGGGCGGCCACCGCCTCGCCGACCCGCTCGGCGGGGCAGGGGATCGGCTCCGCGCCGGGCAGGGGCGTGCCCGGGCCGAGCTGGACCAGCTCGCGCCGCAGCGGCCCGAACAGGCCGCTGGCCGGCGCCAGGCAGCGCTCGAAGAAGCGCGCGGCGACGGCGGCGACGTCGGTCGCGATCACCAGGGCGAGATCGGCGCGGTTGCGCACCTCGGCCAGGGTCGTGGTCACCGTGCCGCCGTCCTGCGTCGCCCGGACGTTGGCGAGCAGCCCGCGCGTGCCGGCATGGTCGACGATCCCGCCGGTGCGCTCGGCCAGCGCCAGCACCTCGCGCATCCCGGCGACGTCGGTGCCGAGCCCGCCGAACAGGGGCAGGGCGCTGCCGCGCAGGAGCTCCGCGGCGCGCGCGATCGCGGCCTCGACGGTCGCGGGCGCCCCGTCGATCAGCGGCGGCGCCGCCGTCGCGGGCCGCCCGAAGCCCTCGGCCGCCGCCGGGCAGGACGGCCCGACCAGACGGATCTCGCCGCCCGTGACCGCCACCTCGAGATCGTCGCAGCCCAGGGAGCAGAACGGGCAGACCACTTCCCGATACACCGTCGCCGGTTCAGCCAACGCGCTCTCCCCCTCCGCTTCGCCCGGCGAGCCTAACCGCCGCGGCCGGCCCCGGCAATCGACGCCCGGCCCAGCGGCATGCGGCCCGCCGGTACCCGGCTCAGGCCTTGGGCTGGTCGTACTTGAGGTAGGAGAAGCGCATGTCGTCCTCGGGGGTGCCCTCCAGCGCGCCGCCGGCCAGCCGCGGCTGCCAGTGCACCACCTCCTCGATCTTCTTCGCCAGCTCGAAATCCTTGTCGGTCAGCCCCTTGTGGTCGTGGCTGATCAGCCGGACCTCGACCCAGGCATAGGAGGCGGTGAGGTCCGGATGATGCCAGGCGGCCTCGGCCAGATGGCCCACCGCGTTGATCACCATCAAGGTCCCCTTCCAGCTGTTGGTCCGGTATTTGCGCCGGATCCAGCCATCCTCGAGATACCAGTGCGGCAGCTCCCGCGCCAGCCGCGCCTTCGCCTCGTCCTCGCTGTAGACTTTCAGCTTGGTCGCCATCGCAGTCCTCCCGACATCGTCCCTGTCGGTGAAGATGGGGCCGCCGAGCGCGAAGGCACAGATGCGGTCGAGCGATAGTTGGGGAGATCCCCACCCCGGCGTCGCCGCCGAGGCGGGTCAGGCCCGAAGGCCCTTAACTCCGCGGAGGCATTGCGCCTCCTTACCGTGGAATCGCCACGGCTTTCCCCTTGCTAAGCCGCGCTATGATGATGACAAATCGATAGCGATACAATCCTGAATTTCTACGAGGCGGGGATGGCGAGAATATTGGGTCTGGATATCGGCATCGGCTCCATCGGCTGGGCGATGGTCGACACCGAGGACATCGACCGGACGACCGGCGAGATCGACGAGCGGTTCGAGGTCGCGGGCTGCGGGGCGCGCTGCTTCGAGGTGCCCGAGGAGCCGGATACCAAGGAGCTGAGGAACAAGGGTCGCCGGCTCGCTCGGGGGCAACGGCGCGTGACCCGACGGCGTCGGCAGCGATTGAGAGAGATCCGCCGGCTCCTGGCTCGGGGCGGACTGCCCGTGGCAGGCGAGATCGAGGCCGGCGCGCCTTCCGATCTGACCTGGCAGCTTCGCCGCGAGGCATTGGATCGTGCGCTCTCCGGCGAGGAATGGGCCCGGGTGCTGCTCCACCTCGCCAAGCACCGCGGCTTCAAGTCGCTGAGCAAGCGCGAGGCGCTCGACAACAAGAGCGACGCGGGCAAGGCCCTGCAGGGCATCGCGCAGCTGCAGCAGGCGGCAGCGGGCTATCGCACGCTGGGGGAAGCTCTGGCGGTCGATCCGCGCTTCGCGACGCGGAAGCGGAACACCGCCGGCGACTACAGCCACACGGCGCTGCGCGCGGACGTGGAGCGCGAGGCGGCGCGCCTGTTCGCGGAGCAGCGGCGGATGGGCAACCCCGCCGCCGGGGCCGAGCTGGAGCGGCGCTATATGGAGATCGCCTTTCGGCAGCTCCCATTGCGGTCGAGCCTGGAGATGGTGGGGCGGTGCCGCTTCGAGCCGGCCGAGCATCGGGCACCCAGGAACGCCCCCTCGTTCGAGCGCTTCCGCTTTCTGCAGACCCTGAACCATCTCCGCATCCACGAGAGCGGCTCGGGGCCGAGAGCCTTGTCCGCAGGCGAGCGGGAGCGGGCGCTGCCGCTGTTCGGCACCGTGCAGAAGCCGACCTACAAGGCTCTGCGCAAGAGGCTCGGTCTGGCGGAGGGCACGCGCTTCGAGGGCCTGGCCGCGACCAAGGACCCCGAGAGCAAGCCGCTGGGCGACTTCACGGGCTCGGTGAAGCTCCAGGAGGCTTTGGGGCCGGCACGCTTCGCCGCCTTGCTGCAGAATGACCCTGCCGCCCTCGACGCGGCCATGGCGGCGATCGTCTTCCAGAGCGCCGACGAGCAGGTCGAGGCGGAGCTGCGCGGGACCGGTCTGAGCGATGCAGAGGTCGACGCCGTCCTCGGCCACCTGGACCGGTTCGCGGGCTTGCGGGGAGCCGGCCATGTCAGCGCCCTCGCCTGCCGGCGCCTGCTGCCGCATCTGGAAGCCGGGCAGGTCTACAGCGAGGCCTGCCGGCTCGCCGGCTACGACCACACGGCGCTCGGCCAGATCGATCTGAAGGGGCTGCCGAATCCGGTCGTCCGCAAGGTGATCGGAGAGTGCCTGAAGCAGGTGCGGGTGCTGTTTCGCGAGTTCGGCATGCCGGACCGGGTCCATGTCGAGATGGCGCGCGATCTCGGCAAGAGCCGCGAGGATCGGCAGGAGATCTATCGGGCAGGCCAGGAACGGGGAGCGGAGCGCGACCGGCATCGCGATCAGTACGAGGAGCTGATCGGGCGCCGCCCCAACGACGAGGAGCTGATGCGCTATGAGCTGTGGCTCGAGCAGGACCATCGCTGCCTCTACACGGGCGACTACATCTCGCCCGCGCAGCTGCGGGCCACCGACAACAGCATCCAGATCGACCATATCCTGCCCTACTCGCGCAGCGGCGACGACAGCTTCCGCAACAAGGCGCTGGTGACCGCCAAGGCCAACCAGGACAAGCGCGACCGCTCTTTGTGGGAATGGTTCGGCGAAAGCGACGCGAAGCGCTGGCAGGAGCTGGAGACGCGGGTCGACCTGCTGCGCAAGGCCAGCGGACTGCACAAGGAGAAGGTGCGCAAGCTGCTGCTGAAGTCGTTTGCGGAGCGGGAGGAGGCATACCGGGCGCGGCATCTGCAGGACACCCGCTACATCATCCGGGTGTTCCGGCTGCTGCTGGAGCAGCATTGGCCGGCGCTGCGGACCAGGGCCGACGAGGAGCGGCGGATCTTCACCCAGCCGGGTGCATTGACCGCGCTGGTGCGGCGCGGGCTCGGCCTGGACGAGGCCAAGCGCGGCGGCAGGCTCGGCGACCGCGATCACGCGCTCGACGCCATGGTGGTGGCCTGGACCAGCCCGGCCGTGGTCAAGCGGCTGACTGACGGCGCCAAGGTGTTGGAGTTGCAGGCGCGGGCGAGGCTGGTGCCCGAGCTGGTGGCGGAGCCGCAGGAGAAGGAGCGGCTGCGGCAGGCGATTCTGGCGGCGGCCGAAGGCGTGTTCGTCTCGCGACCGGAATCGCGCCGTGGGCGGGGGCCGGCGCACGGCGACACGCTCTACGCCTTCACCCCAAATGGCGACGGCAGCGTGACCCGGTTCCAGCGCGTGGCGGTGACCAAGCTGGAGCGCAAGCATCTGGAGCGGCTGAAGGACCCGGAGCGCTCGCGCGCGCTCAAGGCGGCGGCCGAGGCGTGGCTGACGAACGCGGAGCGGTTGGGATTCAAGCCGGGCAAGCTGGAGAAGTTCGCGGCGCAGCATCCTCTGTGCATGCCGACCCGGAACGGTGGTTCCGGCCCAGCAGTAGGCCATTTGACGATCCAACTCCCCGACCGGGTGAAGGGCGGGATGACCGTCCAGCGCGGTGAGTCCGAAGGCCACGTCGACGTGGCGACGATGGTGCGGGTCGATGTCTTCGCAAAGAACGGCAAATTCTATCTCATCCCGATCTACGCTTGGCAGATAGCTGATCGAGCGAGATGGCCGCGCCCGCCGGCCAGGGCCATTGTGGCATTCAAGGCCGAGCCGGAGTGGATATCCGTCGACGCCAGCTTCGAATTCAAGTTCAGTCTGTTCTCGGGCTCCTACATCGAAATGGAGCATCGTTCAGGGGAGGTATTTCAAGGTTACTTTCGAAGCGCCGACAGAAGCACAGCGCAAACGACGTTCTCCGCTCCCTCGGAGTACGACAGTAAGCGACAGCAACGGGCAGCGACCAAGACCCTCAGCTCCTTTCGTAAATTTCATGTCGACCGGTTGGGCAACCGGTTTGAGATCGTGAGGGAGCCGAGATTATGGCATGGCGAGGTGTGCTCGTAAGCCGCCCGACGCGGCTGTCGCTCGACAATCATTGCTGTCTCGCCGAGACCGAGGACGGGCCGATCCGGCTGGGGCTCGAGGACGTGAGCTGGGTGGTGCTCGACACACCGCAGGTGACGCTCTCGGCCGCAGTGCTGACCGCCTTCGCCGATGCCAAGGTGCTGGTGCTCACCTGCGACGCCAGGCATCTGCCCAACGGCGCGCTGCTGCCGCTGCAGGGCCATTTCCGCCAGGTCGGCACCCTGCGCCGGCAGCTCGCCGCGACCGACGCGCTGAAGCGGCGCCTGTGGCAACGGCTGATCGCGGCTAAGATCGCCAATCAGGGTGCCGTGCTGGCGCTCCTCGGCAGGAACGGGTCCGGCGCGCTCCGGGCCATGGCCGGGCGGGTGGAGCCGGGCGATCCGACCAATCTCGAGGCGCAGGCGGCGCGCGACTTCTTCTCGCGGCTGTTCGAGGGGTTCCGCCGCCGGCGCGACGGCGACGTGCGCAATGCGATGCTCAACTACGGCTATGCGATCGTCAGGGCCGCCATCGCGCGGGACCTCGCGGCGCAGGGCTTCCATCCGGCGCTGGGCGTGCATCACGACTCGGTCGAGAACGCGTTCAACCTCGCCGACGACGTGATCGAGCCGTTCCGGCCGCTGGTCGACCTCGCGGTGGTGCGACGGTTGGAGGCGCGGGACGAGAAGGACGGGCTGGAGCTGACGGTCGAGGACCGGCGCGCGCTGGCGGGCGTGCTCTCGCTCGACACCCGGCTCGGCGAGGAGACGCTGGCCATGGTTCATGCCATCGAGCGGGTCTGCGATGGGCTGCTCGCGGCCATGAGCCGGCGCGACCCGGCGCTGCTGCCGGTGCCTGCCCCCGCCGGCTGACGCCGATGCCTGCGGAAGGGGCGCGCTACATGTGGCTGTTCTGCTTCTTCGACCTGCCGGTGGGGACCAAGGCCCAGCGCAAGACGGCGACGAAGTTCCGCAAGCTGCTGCTCGGCGACGGGTTCAACATGCTGCAGCTCTCGGTCTATGTCCGGGTGTGCCGCGACCAGGACGGGGTCGACAAGCACCTGGCCCGGATCTGCAAGAAGCTGCCGAAGGAGGGCAGCGTGCGGACGCTGTCGGTGACCGAGCGGCAATATGCGCGGATGAAGATGCTGGTCGGCGAGCGGCAGGCGCACGAGAAGCCGGCGGGCGATCAGCTCATGCTGCTATAGCTCCCCCGTAGGGCGGTTTTTTGCCGCTCCTACAGGGGGTTATAGCGAAGCGAGCTTAGCAGGGGGAAAGCCGAGGGGAAACCACGGCACAAACAGAACCGCTAGGCACTTGCGCACCAGCTTAGCAGGGGGAAAGCCGAGGGGAAACCACGGCGCGGATGATCGTGTCGGCAGCGCCGACCAGAGCTTAGCAGGGGGAAAGCCGAGGGGAAACCACGGCGGTGTAGCGGAAACGATAGGTGCCGCCCTCGAGCTTAGCAGGGGGAAAGCCGAGGGGAAACCACGGCCTCTGTCGTGCAGACCAGGGAGTAGACGCCAGCTTAGCAGGGGGAAAGCCGAGGGGAAACCAC
>JBFWWD010000146.1:0-14534 GCA_050246385.1 Geminicoccaceae bacterium | reverse complement strand
GCAGCGCCTGCGCGCGGAGACGGAGCTCGCTGCGGCGCGGTGCCGGAAAGGGTGCGGCGCTCTCGCCGGGAGGGTCGGCCATCGGTTGCTCACGCTGCCCGTCTCGGCGCGATCATGGCGGCCAGGGCTGAAGGCCGCGTAAACGGCCGCCGATCAGGCGCGCCAGGCGGCGAGGAAGGCGGCGACGTCCGCGGCGGTGCTGTTCCAGCCGAGGCTGATCCTGATCGCGCAGCGGGCGACCTCGCTGGGCAGGCCCATGGCGGACAGGACGTGGGACGGCGCGATCCGCCCGGAGCTGCAGGCAGCACCGATTCCCACGCCGATGCCGGCGAGATCGAGCGTCATGAGCTGCACCTCGCCCCCGCGTCCCGGCGTCGCCAGACAGGTGATGCTGGGCAGCCGGGGCGCGCCGGCTGCCAGGACGAGCGCATCGCGACGGCACGCGACCGCTCCGCGCTCCAGCTCCACGCGCAGATTCGCGATCGCGTCCCAGTCCGTCCCGAGGTCGAGCGCGGTCGCGAATCCGACGATGCCGGGCAGATTGGGCGTGCCCGCCCGGCGCCGGCTTTCCTGGCCGCCGCCACGCAACAGGGCCGTCGGCTCGATCTCCGGGCCGAGGACGAGCGCGCCGACGCCCGGCGGCCCGCCGAGCTTGTGCGCCGACACGCTCAGCGTATCGACACCCAGATCCGGCAGCATGGCAGGGATCTTGCCGAACGCCTGGACCGCATCGCAATGCAGGAGCGCTCCCGCCGCATGGACGAGGCGCGCCGCCTCGCGCACCGGCTGGACCGCCCCAGTCTCGTTGTTCGCGAGCATCAGCGCCACCAGCCGGGGACGGCGCTCGGTGAGCAGCCTCTCCAGCGCCACGAGATCGATCACTCCCTCGGGATCGACCGGGGCGTGGGATGCCGTCGGGTCGGCCTCCAGCACGCTGGCGTGCTCGATCGTCGAGACGAGCCGCGGTCCCGGCAGCCCGAGCAGGGCGAGATTGTTGGCCTCGGTGCCGCCCGCGGTGAAGACGACGCGGTCGGTGGCGACGCCGAGACGGGCGGCAAGCTCGCGGCGCGAGCGCTCGAGCAGCTCCCTCGCGTGACGCCCCGGCGCGTGCGGCGAGGACGGGTTGCCCGGCCGGGCCATGACCTCTGCCATGGCCGCGACGACCTCGGGCCGCGGCGGCGATCCGGCCGCGTGGTCGAGATAGACCGTCGCGCTCAGGACCGTCCGCAGACGACGCGCACCGGCTCACGCTCATGCTGCGGCTCGCCGGCGGCGATCCGCTCCTCGAGCTCGCGCACCCGGTCGGCGAGCCGCTCCAGGCTGCGCGAGACCGGATCCACGGACATCGTGCCGGGCGTCGTGCCGTAGGGCGAGAAGCAGAACTCCTCCTCGCGCACCGGCCGCGGGCCGGACGGGCGGGCGGGGATGCCGGTCACGGTCACCCCTGCCGGGACCTCCTTCACGACCACCGCGTTCGAGCCGATACGGGCCCCGTCGCCGACCGTGAACGGACCGAGCACCGCAGCGCCCGCGCCGACGATGACGTTGCTGCCGAGGGTCGGGTGCCGTTTGCCGGGATCGAGGCTGACTCCACCCAGAGTGACGCCCTGGTAGAGGGTGACGTCGTCGCCGATCTCCGCGGTCTCGCCGATCACCACGCCCATGCCGTGATCGATGAAGAAGCGGCGGCCGATCCTGGCGCCGGGATGGATCTCGATTCCGGTCATCAAGCGCCCGACCTGCGAGACGAACCGGCCGGCCAGCAGCCAGCCGCGACGCCACAGGCCATGCGCGGTCCGGTGGAAGATCAGCGCATGGACGCCGGGATAGCAGAGCACGACCTCCAGGCGCGATCGGGCCGCCGGATCGCGCTGGAAGACCGCCTCGATGTCCTCGCGGAGACTCTTGAACATGGGTCTTGGCCTGCTATATCCCACCGTCGCTCTCGTGCCGGGCGGCCTCCCGGCTGCCAGCCGACGACACAGAACGCATGAGCCGGTACGCATCGCCGCGCCTCGCGGCAGATGGACCGGCCATTGCCATATAAGTGGTGGCCGTCCTGGTCAACGTCCAGGCGGCGGCCATCGCGTCGGCACGGGTGATGCGGGGCGAGGGAACGTGCGCTGGAGAAGTAGATGCCCGAGGTGATCTTCAACGGCTCGGACGGGCGGCTCGAAGGTCGGTATGTCCACGGCGAGGGGCCGACGCCGCCGCTCGCGATGATCCTGCATCCGCATCCGCTGCACGGCGGCACGATGAACAACCGCATCGTGTACAGCTTGTTCCACATGTTCTCGCGCCGCGGCTATTCGGTGCTGCGCTTCAACTTCCGTGGCGTCGGACGCTCCCAGGGCGTGTTCGACCACGGCCAGGGCGAGCTGCGCGATGCGGCGGCAGCACTCGACTGGATGCAGCAGCACAACCCGAACAGCACCGGCTGCTGGGTGGCGGGCTTCTCGTTCGGCGCCTGGATCGCCATGCAGCTCCTGATGCGGCGACCCGAGATCGTGGGCTTCATGTGCGCGAGCCTGCCGGCCAACATGTACGACTTCTCCTTCCTGGCACCGTGTCCGGCCTCGGGGCTGATTGTGCATGGCGAGCGGGACGTGGTCAGCCCATCCGATTCGGTGGTGAAGCTGGTCAACAAGCTGTCGCAGCAGCGCGGGATCACGATCGACTACAGCTGTCTCGAGCACGCCGATCACTACTTCACGGACCATCACGAGGAGCTGGAGGAGATCTGCGAGGCCTATCTCGACAAGCGCCTCAAGCCCAGCGAGCGGCCGATGGCCCTGGCGCGGTGAGCGTCCTGTCGAAGGAGTAGTCATGAGCGGCCTGCGCTCGGAGCTGCTGCGCGCCCTCGAGGCGCGCGGCTTCATCCACCAATGCACCGACACGGCAGCACTCGACGCCGTGGCCGCAGCCGGTCCGGTCACGGCCTATGTCGGCTACGACTGCACCGCCGACAGCCTGCATATCGGCCATCTGGTCAGCATCATGATGCTGCGCCACCTGCAGCGCGCCGGTCACAAGCCGATCGCGCTCGTCGGTGGTGGCACGACCAAGGTCGGCGACCCGTCGGGCAAGGACGAGAGCCGCCAGCTGCTCACCCAGGAGCGGATCGACGCCAACAAGCGCGGGATCGAGAGCTCGCTGGCGCGGTTTTTGGACTTCGGCGCCGGCGGCGCGCTGCTGGTTGACAATGACGAGTGGCTGAGCCGGCTGGCCTACATTCCGTTCCTGCGCGATTTCGGCACCCATTTCACCATCAACCGCATGCTGACCTTCGATTCGGTCAAGCTGCGGCTCGAGCGCGAGCAGCCGCTGACGCTGCTCGAGTTCAACTACATGGTCATGCAGGCCTACGACTTCGTCGAGCTGTCGCGGCGCTATGGCTGCCGGCTGCAGATGGGCGGGTCGGACCAGTGGGGCAACATCGTCAACGGGGTCGAGCTCGGCCGCCGCATCGACGGAGCGCATCTGTTCGGCCTGACCACCCCGCTGATCACCACGGCCTCCGGCCAGAAGATGGGCAAGACCGCCGCGGGCGCCGTGTGGCTGAACCAGGACCGGCGCACGCCGTTCGAGTACTGGCAGTTCTGGCGCAACACCGAGGATGCCGATGTCGGCCGCTTCCTGCGACTGTTCACCGAGCTGCCGCTCGACGAGGTCGAGCGGCTCGCGGCACTCGATGGGGCCGAGCGCAACGAGGCCAAGAAGGTCCTGGCCTTCGAGGCGACCAAGCTCTGCCACGGGGTGGATGCGGCCGAGCAGGCGGCGTCTGCCGCCCGGGCGGTGTTCGAGGGTGGCAAGGGGGTCGAGGGCCTGCCGGTGGTAACCTGCGACGGCGCCCGGCTACGCGCCGGCCTGCCGGTGATCGAGCTTTTGTTTGCTGCCGGCCTGGCGGCGTCCAACGGCGAAGCGCGTCGACTGATCCGTGGCGGCGGTGCCCGGCTCAATGACGAGCGGATCGAGGACGAGACGGCCACGGTGGATCTGTCGGCCCTGCGCGACGGGCACATCAAGCTTTCGGCCGGGCGCAAGCGGCACATTCTGGTGCGGCCCGGCTGAGCTATCGGCCAGAGTCGCTGTCGCTGTCGTCGGCGGTGAAGGCGGAGAACAGATCCCTCACCATGCCCGGCACCAGCGCCGCCAGCGGATTGACGCTGACCTGCGGGTCGGATGCCGTACCGGAGACGCTGAACGTGGCCGCCAGGGCCGCATCCGACCGTGAACCCGAGAGGATCTGGCCGATGATCGGGATCCGCCCGATGATGCGGTTCACCGTGTAGGCCGGCGCCACGGTGCCGGTGATGTTCAGCCGATCATTCTCCAGATCGATCGTACCGTCGGCGCGGGCACCGATATCGCTGCCGACCAGGTGAGCCTGGATCAGCGTCAGCGATCGGTTGTGCAGCTGGAATGGGACGACAAGGCGCGTTACCGGCACGCCTCGTCCCGCCAGCGCGTTCGACAGGCCGCTGAACGAGGCCAGCGAGATGATGCGCGCGATCATCGGCGCACCCCACATGGTGAAGTTGCGGACCTTGAGGTCGCCCGACCCGCTGACGGAGCCGGGCTGCTGAGCGAGATTGGCGGACAGACGGAAGGTGCCGCCGCGCACGCCCATGTCGGATCCACTGAAGCCACGGATCAACCAGCCCGCGTCGCTGCCGCGCAGGATCACGGCGGTTGTGCCCGGCGTGTCGACCTCGAGGCTGACGTCGCTGTCCTCGATTCGGGCGCGTAGCTTGGCCGTCCGCCAGATGCCGTCGCGACGCTCGACCATTCCGGCCAGGTTGCTGAACGGCGCGTCGCCGAGCCGGAGCTGGCGCGCCGTGACCTGCACGAGAAAGTCGGGCAGCTCGCCGTCCCCACCACCGCCCCCGCCGACGTTCAGGACCGGACGCAGATCGAGCCGCCCGATATCGACCCGGCCGCGCCAGCGCGATCCCTCGAGAGCGAGCTCGGTGGTCAGGTCGCCCAAGGGAGCGCGCAGGCGGCGGACGACGATCCGGTCCGGCCGGACCGGATCGAGCCGCAGCCCCGCCTCGCCCTCGGCCTGCCAGCCGGCGACGTCGAGCTTCGCGTCCTGGATCGTGACAGTCCGGTCGTCGGGCTGCACGAGTCTCGCCGAGGCGCTGCCGGGCTCGCCTGGGCGCTTGGTGATCACCAGCTCCCTGATCTCGATCGTGGCGGGTCGAAGGTCCAACGTCAGGTCGATGGTACGCTTCGGGTTCGCGGCCTCCGTGACGATCGCGTCAAACCCGACCCGGCCGCGGATGTCTTCCGGCCAATCGACCTTCAGGCTGCGCGCGCCCGCCGCGTCGATCGTCCCTTTCGCCCTGATCGTACGTTGGACACCCCGGACCGGTGGCGT
This sequence comes from Geminicoccaceae bacterium, assembly GCA_050246385.1. GTDB lineage: Bacteria > Pseudomonadota > Alphaproteobacteria > Geminicoccales > Geminicoccaceae > Benzoatithermus. The sequence continues at coordinate 9,154 of JBFWWD010000146.1, read as the reverse complement.
GTTCTCGCGGAAGTCGACGGTCAGCGGCACCTCGTTCAGCCGTACATCGCCTTTCGCGGTGACCGCCGCCGGCGCCGCCGTCACGGCAAGGCGGTCCGATGCCAGGCTCAGCCCGGGCTGCACGTCGCGGAGCTGGAGGTCGGTGAGGGTCGAGCTGGCCGTGAACCGCACCTTGTCCGGCGGCAAAGCGTCGATCAGCGGCAGACTGAGATCGAGGCTGGTGGACTGATTGCCGGCAGCCTGGTCGGGGGCGAGGCCGGTCTTGCTCTGCAGCGCCACGGGCTCGGCGTTCAGCAGATGCATGGCTGCGGGCAAGGTCGAGCGCAGGCTCGTCTGCACCTGGAGCCAGGAGACGGCATCGCCGATCAGATTGTTGATGGTCACCGAGCCGGGACCGAGAGCGACCTCGCCGCTCCGGCCGGCGGCAAGCTTGAACTGGATGCTGCCCCCGGCGAGGGACGCCTTGCCGGAGACGCCGGTGGCCGGAGGCATCGTGTCGACATAGCGCACGGTGGCACCGGCGAAGTCGAAGCTGGCGCCTAGGTCGGGCTGAGCGGGCCGCGCGCCACGCTCGTCGACCGTGAACCGCACCGCGGTGAACTGGCCGGCGGTCACGTTCTTGGCGATCCAAGCTCGGGCATCGCCGGCGACCTCCGTCGGCCACAGGCCCAGCACGTCCCCGACGTCGAGGCTCTCCGCATCGACCGAGACGGTGGCCTCGAGCTGTCCGTCGACAAAGGCGCCCTTGCCGCTCGCACCGAGCGTGAACGCGTCATTGACCAGCTCCAGCCGCTCGACCGTCCCACCCGTCCACTTCGGGTCCAGCTCCGCGCGCAGCGATCCCTGCTTCACGGGGATGGGGTCGAGGCCAAGCGTGGTGACGGCGATCGAGCCGGCACCGAAGGTCATGTCGATCCTGGCGGCGCCTAGCTCGCGGGTCGCCCCGTCAATCGTGAAATGCATCGAGCCCGAGACCGGCAAAGCGAGGCCGCCGAGCGGCAGCTCCGGCGCGAAGGCCTGCAGCTCCTTGGGCTCGAGCTGCTGCAGCACCAGTGTGAGGTCGGGACGTCCGGGTGTGGTCGTGGGCGATCCGGTCAGCTCCACCCGTCCGTCACCGATCTTGCCACCGATCGCAGCGCTCCAGATCTGACCGGCCTTCTTCAGGTCGAACGCCGCGTCCGCTGCGCTGGCGCGATCGCCGGTCACCTCGTCGACGAACTGCAGCGAGGGCGCAGTGATGCGGATGAGCCGCAGCGCCGCCAACCGTGGATCGTCGATCTCGCCCTTCGGCCCGAACAGGGTGTCGGCGCCGCCACCTTCGGCCGCAGCGCCCAGTGGCAGGTCGGCAAGCTGGCCGGCGAAGCTCAGCACGAGATTCCGATCGGCATCCCGCTTGAGCTGGATCTCCGGCAGCTCGATCTCGGCCTCGATCAGCTCGAGCCGCTGCTGGAGCAGAAGGGGAGTCACCGCCACCGTGCCCCGAGCCGAAGGTACGCTGGCGATGAGAGCGCCATCGCGCGCCCGGACCACCGTATTGCTGACCTGCAGCGCGAGCTCGTCGTCCTGGCGCTGCCAGATCAGCACCGGATCCTCGAACGTGATGGCGTAGGGTGAGCCGCGGTCCACGAGCCACGCCAGGAGCGGCTGGGCGAACGCGAGCGAGATCGGGCCCTGATCGATGCGCCAGATCAGCGCGCCCAGCGCGATCACGATCGCGGCCAGAACCCCGAGGACCAGCTTCACCAGAACCCGCATCTCGCACCTGACCCTCGGTTCCCCCGCGGCACCATCCAACAGCGCCGCGTCTCCGGCAAGGCGGCGCGACGGCCCGGGCGGGGTTGACCCGGAGCCCCTCAACAGCCGATCTAGCGGGGAACAGGGCCGGATCCACGCGCACCATGCACGCCACGCGCCATTCCGTCCTGCCGTCGCCTTTGACGGCCGACCCGCAGCTCGCCGAACGCGGCCTGAAGCGCTGGCAGCATCTCGGGCAGATCACGCCCGACCCTCAGCTCGCGGCCTTCATTCGCGAAGGTGGCGGGCAGGATCGGGATCTGCTCGCGGCCCTGTTCTCGGGCAGCCCGTTCCTGAGCGAGCTGCTGGGCGCGGAGCCGGGTGTCTTGCGACTCCTGCGCCAGGTGGGCCCGGATCGTGCCGTGGCCGAGCTCGCGGCCGAGCTGGCCGCCGTGCCCACGGCCGACCGCACACGCCTGATGGCCGGGCTCAGGCGATGCCGTCGGCGGCACGCTCTGCTGATCGCGCTGTGCGACCTCGGCGGTCTGTGGAGCGTGGAGCAGGTCACCGCGGAGCTGTCCAATCTCGCCGATCGCTGCACGGGCCTGGGGATCGCCCATCTGCTCGGGGAGGCAGCACGGCGAGGCGAGGTCGAGGCCGGTCCGGTCGAAGAGGCGGGCGTGATCGTGCTCGGCATGGGCAAGCTCGGCGCCCGCGAGCTCAACTTCTCGAGCGACATCGACCTGATCGTGCTGTTCGACCCGGCCCGGCTGCGCTACCGCGGCGGCGAAGGCCCGATGGCGATGTGCGTCCGGCTCGCACGCGGGCTCGTCCATCTGCTCGAGGCCAAGACCAAGGACGGCTACGTCTTCCGTACCGATCTGCGCCTGCGCCCGCATCCGCCGGGGCACCCGTTGGCGCTGTCGGTCGAGGATGCCGAGATCTATTACGAGCGGCATGGGCAGAACTGGGAGCGCGCCGCGATGATCAAGGCGCGTCCCGTGGCGGGCGACGGTGCGGCCGGCGCCGCCTTTCTCAGGACGCTGGCGCCGTTCATCTGGCGGCGCCATCTCGATTACGCCGCCATCCGCGACATCCATTCGATCAAGCGGCAGATCAACGCTTATCGCGGCTTCGGCACCATCCGCGTGCTCGGCCACGATCTGAAGGTCGGCCGCGGCGGCATTCGCGAGATCGAGTTCTTCGCCCAGACCCAACAGCTGATCCTGGGCGGCCGCGTGCCGGAGCTGCGCCAGTCCGGGACCTGCGCGGCGTTGCGCGCGCTGGCCGAGCAGCGCTGGGTCAAGCCGGAGGTGGCCGAGGAGCTCGTGGCCGCCTACCGGTTTCTGCGCGAGCTCGAGCACCGGCTGCAGATGGTGGCCGATCGGCAGACGCAGGCGCTGCCCGAGCGTGAATCGGACTTCGAGCGGTTCGCGGCCTTTGCCGGCTACGCCTCGGCGGCCGAACTCGAGCGTGCCGTGCGCGAGACGCTGCTGACGGTCGAGCGCCACTACGCCGCCCTGTTCGAGAGCGAGGCGGATCTCGGCGGCGGGGCCAGTCTCGTGTTCACCGGCACCGACGACGATCCCGCCACGCTCGCGACCCTGGCCGAGATGGGCTTTTCCGAGCCGTCTGCGATCTCGGCCCGGGTTCGGGCGTGGCACCATGGGCATGTCCGCGCCACCCGTGCCACCCGTGCGCGCGAGCTGCTGACCGAGCTGATGCCGGCACTGCTCGCCTCCTTGCGCGAGCAGCCCGATCGCGACGCGGCGTTTCGGCTGTTCGACGAGTTCCTGACCGGCCTGCCCTCGGGCGTGCAGCTGTTCTCGCTGCTGCGGGCCAATCCCGGCCTGCTGCGGCTGCTCGCGGACCTGATGGGGGCGGCGCCCCGCCTCGCGCGCCATCTGAGCGGCCATGTCGATCTCTTCGACGCGATGCTGACGCCGGACTTCCTCGAACGGCTGCCCGATCGGGAGCGACTCGCGGCCGAGCTCGCCTCGCGGCAGCGCGACGCGCGCGATCTCGAGGACACGCTCGACCTCTGCCGGCGCTGGGCCCATGGACGACAGTTCCAGGCCGGCCTGCAGGTGCTGCTCGGGATCGCGCCCGCAGCCCGGTCGGCACGCATGCTGGCCGACATCGCCGAGGTGGTGATGGCGCGCCTGCTGCATGCCGCCGAGGAGAGGCTGGCGCGGCAGCACGGCCGCATTCCGGGCGGCGCCTTTCTGGTCCTGGGTCTCGGCAAGCTCGGCGCGCACGAGCTCACCGTCGGCTCGGACCTGGATCTGGTCTTCGTCTACGATGCGCCGGCGGGTGCGGTGTCCGACGGTCCGCGCCCGCTGCCGGCCGCCACCTACTTCGCGCGCCTGGGGCAGCGGCTGGTGAGCAATCTCACGGCGAAGACCGCCGAGGGCACGCTCTACGAGATCGACATGCGGCTGCGGCCCTCCGGCAATGCCGGACCGGTCGCGACCTCGGCCGCCAACTTCGCCGCCTACCACGCCCAGAGCGCGCAGGCCTGGGAGCAGCAGGCGCTGACCCGGGCGCGGGTCATCGCCGGCGATGCGGCGCTGGCGGCGCGCGTCGAGGCGGAGATCTGGGACAATCTCGCCCGGCCGAGAGAGCCCGGCGCCCTCGGGCGGGCGATCCGCGCCATGCGCGAGCGGATCTTCAAGGAGCATGGCAGCGGGCGGGCCTGGAACCTCAAGCATGCGCCCGGCGGGATCGTCGAGGCCGAGTTCATCGCCCAGTATCTCAAGCTCGCGCACGCACGGTCCTGCCCGGCCCTGCGCGCGACGGCGATGCCCGACATTCTCGCGGCCGCGAACGAGGCCGGCATCCTGCCGGTCGAGGAGATCGAGGCGCTCCGCCGCGCCCATGCGCTGCACCAGGCGTTGCAGGCCGTCCTGCGGCTCTCGGCCAGCGACCGGTTCGAGCCGGAGAAGGCGCCGCCGCGGCTGCTGGACGCGCTCACCCGGGCCGCCGCGCAGGCGCTGCAGGGCGAGCCGCCGCCCGAGGGTTTCGCCGGCCTCGAGCGCCGGCTCGTTGAAAGCCAGGCCGCGGTGCGCCAGATCTTCGATCGGTTGTGCCCGCCGGAATGAGCGAGCCGGCTGGCTCGAGCAGAAGGGGAACGCGGATGAGTGAGCTCAAGGAAGGTGATCCGGCGCCGGCTCTGGACCTGCCGGTCGACGGTGGCGGGCACGTCACCTCGGCCGGCCTCGCCGGCAAGCCCTACGTGATCTACTTCTATCCCAAGGACGACACGCCCGGCTGCACCAAGGAGGCGATCGGCTTCTCCTGCGTCTACGACCAGTTCAAGGCGGCCGGCGTCGAGGTGATCGGCGTGTCCAAAGACAGCGTCGCGAGCCACGGCAAATTCAGAAAGAAGCACGAGCTCACCTTCCCGCTCGGCTCCGACGCGGAAGGGCAGGTGGTCGAGTCGTTCGGCGCCTGGGTCGAGAAGAGCATGTACGGCCGCAAATATATGGGCATCGACCGCTCGACCTTCCTGGTCGGCGAGGATGGCAGGATCGCCCGGATCTGGCGCAAGGTCAGTGTTCCGGGGCATGTCGAGGAGGTGCTGGAGGCGGCGAAGGCGCTCGGACGCGGGTAGATCGCGCACCCGCCCGGATGAACGCTGCGGCCTGGCCGAGAGCGGCGACGCATGGGGACGCCCAGAGTGGGCGTGCAACTGTTTCCCAGTTCAACCCGTTATAGCGAACACGCTCGGGAGGAACTGGAATGAGACGGGTCTTGCTCGCTTCCACGGCGGTATTGGGCATGGCAGCCTTTCCTGCCCTGGCTCAAGAGATCGAACCGGCGCAGCCGCCGGCTCCCGCTGCGGGTGCCGCCCCGGCCGAAGCGCCCGTGGCAGGGACCAGCGCCGACGCGCCGACGCCGGTGCCCGTTCCAGAGCAGGAGCAGCATCAGGTCCGTGCGCAGAGCCTGCTCGGGGTGGACGTCAGCAACGGTGAGGACACGATCGGCGAGGTGTCGGATCTCGTCGTGACCGAGGATGGTCGGGTCGAGGCCATCGTCGTCGGCGTCGGCGGCTTCCTGGGCATCGGCCAAAAGCGCGTGGCGCTGGACTGGGACAGCGTCAAGATGACCGAACAGGACGGGAGCCGCGCGATTCTGGTGGCTGCGACCCGCGAGCAGCTCGAAGACATGCCGAGGTACAAGACGCTCGAGGAGAAGCAGGCGGAGGCCGATGCCGCGGCCGCCCAGCAGCAGATGCAGCAGCCGGGCACCACCGGCGCACCGGGCATGGGCATAGCGCCCGCTCCGGTACCGGCGCCGGCAGCTCAGCCGAGCGGTCAGTGACCGGGCAGGCCTGTCGAAACCCGCGGGAGCTCCCTACGCGTGCTCCCGCCAACCGGCAAACATGGTCAAGCGCCGCGCCAGGATGGCTCGACTGGTCCGCATCGTCCGCAACAGGCGGCCATACTCGCGGGCCAGCGCATCCGCCTGTGCGGTGTCCTGACCCTTCGCCGCAAGCTCCTCGATCAGTCTCAGCTGCCATGCCAGCCGCTTCTGGCCCTGCTTTATGTGGCTGTCGGCGGTGGTGATCGCGCCGGAGAGATTGTCCCTGTAGAGCGTGCACATCGCCGTGTGCAGCGACGGGGCATGGTAGGGCCGCCGCACGCGTGCTCTGGATCGGAGCTTCCGGCTCTTGTCGAGCACCGCATTGTCCGGGCCGACGGCGAGCAGCGCGAACGGAATCCGCTCATGGTCGAGAACGGCGGTGACGGGCTCCAGCTCGTCGGCGAGATCCGCGGCCACCAGCGCAAAGCTCGGCCGCCGCGCGTCCAGCAGCTTCTCGACGTCGACGAGAGTGGCGGCCGGCCCCATGCGGCGGCAGCCGAACTCTTCGAGCAGACATTCCAGCGTCATCGCCTGGATCGGCTCTGGCTCGATTATAAGTGCCTGACAGTCATCCGGAAACAACGCGAGCTCAGCCATGGCGCTACTCTGAATGCGGGACTGCATTTCCGTCCATGATAACACTGTGTGCTCTGGACGCCAGAGCCAGGGCTCGACCCGGAATCTCGAATGCGGGCCTGCCGCTCGCGAGGTCGCCAGCGTCACCGATAGCGACCGGCACCATGCTCGCGACCGTCGGTCCAGCCGACCCGGAACCGTGATGGGTTGCTTCCGCAATCTATCCATGGTGGAATTCATACGGTTCCGCTAACCCGGTTCACCGTGAGATCCGTGCTGCCGATCGTCACCAGTCGCTCAACTGCACCGCGGATATTGAATCGCCTCGGTATCGTGGCCGCGGTCGCGATGTTGACCGGCGCCGCCCCTTCGGACGGTTCCGCGAATGCGTGGGCAATCGCCTTCGGAGCGGGTTGTGCGCTGATCCTGGTGGCATTGGCGGCCCTGTATCACCGCCACCGTTCACTGCGCAGGACACTCGCGGGTGTGCAGCGTCGCTTCGACGATGCGTTCGAGAGCATGGCCGAAGGACTGGTCCTGTTCGATGCGGATGCGCGGCTCGTTTGCTGCAATCGCCGCTATCTCGACTGCTTTCCGCGCACCGCGTGGATGCGGGTTCCCGGTGCGCACATCAACGACCTGCGCGCGGCAGCGATCAAGTTCGGTGAGTTCAAGGGCGTCGATCCGAGCAACGGCTCGGCTTGGGTGGCCACCCAATATTCGATCTACCGCGACGGCGGGCGCGCCGAGTACGAGCTCGCCGACGGCCGCTACATGGTCACGGTCACCCGCAAGACGCCCGACGGCGGGCGAGTCGTCGTCTGGCACGACATCACCGATCGCAAGCGGCTGGAGCGGGAGCTCGAGCATCGGGCAACCCATGACAATCTGACCGGCCTCCCCAACCGGGCGATGTTTCGGGACGAGCTGCGACGGGCGAGGGCGCGCGCCGAGCGCGACGGCACGGAACTCGGGGTCATGCTGGTCGACCTCGACCTGTTCAAGGAAGTGAACGACACGCATGGCCACGCCGTTGGCGACGAGCTGTTGGCTGAGATGGCCCAGCGGCTGGAGACGGCGGTCCGCGCGGGCGATTTCGTGGCCCGACTTGGCGGCGACGAGTTCGCGATCCTTGCCGCGTGGCCGAGCGGAACGAGCGAGGTCGAGAATCTGGCGCCCCGGATCCTGCAGCGACTCAGCAAGCCGCTGCATCTGAGACGGGCGATGATTCGTCCGAGCGCCAGTATCGGAGTGGCGGTCTATCCTGCGGATCAGAGCGGTGCCGAGCAGCTGCTCGAGCACGCCGACCGCGCCCTCTACGCGGCGAAGGCGGCCGGGCGCGGCACCTGGGCGAGGTTGAACGCCGGAGATGGCGCTTCCAAGCGGTCCCTGATGTCGGCCGAGCACCTGGTGAGCGCGCTCGAGCGGAACGAGCTGGACATCGAGTACCAGCCGATTCTCGCCAGCGAGAGCCTGGACGTCGTGGGAGTCGAAGCCCTGGTGCGGTGGAACCATCCGCAGCTTGGCCGTCTGCCCGCGCGGGCCTTCCTGGCGATCGCCGAGCGGAGCGCGGCGATCACCGCACTGACGCGTTTCGTGCTGGGCCGGGCGCTCGCTCAGCGGCGGGTCTGGCAGCGGATGAGATTGGACGACCTGAAGATCTGGGTGAACCTGGCGCCGCGCTGTGTCGTCTCCGGCGGCCTGGTCGATGCGGTTGCCGCAGCACTGGCCCAGAGCGGGGTGCCCGCACATCGGCTCGTGATCGAGCTCACGGAAGGGGCACTGGCCGGCGGTCGCTCGGGCGAGGCCAACCTCGCGGCGCTGCGTAGGCTGGGGGTCGCGATCGCGATCGACGATTTCGGGGTTGGCCACTCGTCGCTGGGCCGTCTGAAAGCGCTGCCGGTCGACATACTGAAGATCGATCGAGCCCTGGTCTCAATGGTGGCGGCTGGTGAGCGCGATCGTGCGGTCGTCCGCAGCATCGCTGCGTTCGGAGCCAGTCTTGGTGTCACCACTTCGGCCGAGGGGATCGAGACGCTCGAGCAGCTGCGGACGGTGCGGCGGCTCGGCTGCAATCTCGTGCAGGGCTATCTGTTCGCCCGGCCGATGGCGGGACCGGAGCTGAGCGAGTGGTATGCCGGTTGGTGCAGCGATGGCCGAGCAGGCCTCCTCGCCGCCTGCGGCAGCGACCTCGATGATACGATCGATACGATCGGCTGGTCGCGGCCGGCAGCCTGAGGGTCCAGAGCTCCCCTGCCGGCGCGCGGGGTTGGAGCACGCTGCCTCGGGGATTAACCTGGAGCTCCATCACGACAGGAAGTCCGATGAGCCCACGCGCGCCCGAGATGTCCGACCGGCTGTACGACTATGTGATCGGGCAGGGCCTGCGCGAGCATCCCGTCCTGCGCGAGCTGCGGCTGCTCAGCGACGATCTGCCCGAGGCGAGCATGCGCAGCTCGGCGGAGCAGATGCAGCTGCT
>JBFWWD010000145.1:0-14570 GCA_050246385.1 Geminicoccaceae bacterium | reverse complement strand
GCACGCCCGAGCGCACGAGGAAGGTGCCGAGCAGGGAGAGGGAGAAGGCGAGAATCGCGAGCAGGATGGTCCAGCTCTTCAGCGTGTCGCGCTTCTCGACCACGATCGCCGAGTGCAGGAGCGCCGTAGCCGCCAACCAGGGCATGAACGAGGCGTTCTCGACCGGGTCCCAGAACCACCAGCCGCCCCAGCCCAGCTCGTAATAGGCCCACCAGCTGCCCAGCGCGATCCCGAGGGTCAAGGCCATCCAGGCAGCCAGCGTCCAGGGACGCACCCAGCGGGCCCAGGTCGCGTCGACGCGGCCCTCGATCAGCGCGGCGATCGCGAACGAGTAGGCGGTCGAGAGCCCGACATAGCCCAGATAGAGCATGGGCGGATGCATCGCGAGGCCGGGATCCTGTAGGATCGGGTTGAGCCCGCGCCCGTCGAGCGGCGCCGGATCGAGCCGGAGGAAGGGATTGGAGGTCAGCAGCATGAAGGCCAGGAAGCCGACGCCGATCAGCGCCTGGACGCTGAGCACCCGGGCTCTGAACACCGGCGGCAGGTTGCGGCCGAGCACCGCCACAGCACCGCCGAACAGCGCCAGAATCCAGACCCAGAGCACGAGCGAGCCCTCGTGATTGCCCCAGGTGCCGCTGATCTTGTAGATCAACGGTTTGGTGGAGTGCGAGTTCTCAGCGACATTCAGGATCGAGAAGTCGGACACGACATAGGCGTGCATCAAGGCGGCGAAGGCCAGCGTCACGAACAGGAACTGTGCGCACGCCGCCGGCTGGGCCACGCCGATCAGGGCCGGGTCGCGCTTCCATGCCCCGACCAGTGGCAGAACCGCCTGCACCAGCGCCATGCCCAGCGCCAGGACCAGGGCGTAATGGCCAATCTCGGCGATCATCGGGGTTCGGCCGCCTCGCCGGTCTCGTGGTTCCAGAGCCCGGCTTCCTTCAAGGCGTCGACGGCCTCCTTGGGCATGTAGTTCTCGTCGTGCTTGGCCAGCACCTCCGAGGCCTCGAACACGCCGTCGGCCCGCAACGTGCCGTCGGTCACGACGCCTTGACCGTCGCGGAACAGATCCGGCAGCAGCCCATGGTAGGTCACCGGCACCTCCTGCGCCTTGTCGGTGATGGCAAAGCTCACGCTCCCGTCCGCCTCGCGGCGGATGCTGCCGTCCACGACGAGCCCGCCGAGCCGGAACCGGCGGCCGGGCTCGAGGTCCTTCTCGGCGATCTGCGAGGGCGTGACGAAGAACGCCACCTTGTCCTGAAGTGCCGCCAGAACGAGCCCGGTGGCGCCTCCGATCAGGAGGACCACCAGGATCACGAGCGCCAAGCGCTGTCGTTGCCGCAGTCGCATCGAGCTGTCGAACTACCGGCCGGCCGGGTCAGCCACCTTCGCCCGCGACAGGCGCCGCCGGCTCGGCTTCGCGTCGCGGTCGGAGCGGCGTCGCCTCACGCGCAGGCCTGGGACGGACCCGCTGGCGCAACTCCGCCAGCTCCGCCTCGCGCTGCCGCGCCGCATGCCGACTCTGCAGGAACAATCCGACCATGAGAGCCAGTGTGATGGCGAACGCCGACCAGACATAGGCCGCGTAGCCACCCATCGCCAGATGATCGATCAAGTCCAGTCTCGGCCCAAGCGACGTACCGCCACGTATCCACAGACCTATAGATTCTTCTGCCCGCCTTGCAAGGCAAGGTGCGGCCGCATGGCGGTACCCGCGGCGCTATGCTACGGGCTTTGCGGCGACGCGGCAGGACCCGATCGCCGGTAACCCGTACCCGGATGCTCCAGCGCTGGACCTCGCACTTCCCGATCCGCAGAGACTGAGACACGAGATCGCGGCCTGCTCCCCGGCCGATATGGGTGCGGGCCTCCTCACCGAGCTTCGCCAACAGCTCCAGTCCGGTCGCGGGGCCATCCAGCACTATTTCGAGGCCGGCGGCAGCGCCGAGGTGGTCCATCACGAGCTGAGCCGCCAGATGGACGCCCTGATCCAGGGCATCCTGGACTTTGCCCACGCCCGGCTCTACGGCAGCTCGAATCCGACCACCGGCGAGGAGCTCGCGGTGGTCGCCGTCGGCGGCTATGGCCGGCAGGAGCTGGCACCGGGCTCGGACATCGATCTGCTGTTCCTGTGCCACTACAAGCGCACGCCCCATGTCGAGCAGGTCTCGGAGTTCCTGCTCTACAAGCTGTGGGACCTGGGCCTGAAGGTCGGCCAGGCCGTGCGCTCGGTGGGCGAGACGATCAAGCTCGCCAAGTCCGATCTCACGGTCCAGACCGCGATCCTCGAGGCTCGGCTTCTCTGGGGCTCGCAGGACCTGTTCACGCAGTTGCGGCGCAGCTTCCAGCGGGAGATTGCCACCGGCCGCGGCGCCTCCTTCGCGGAGGCCAAGCTTGCCGAGCGGGATCATCGCCATCAGCGCATGGGCGATTCCCGCTTCATGCTCGAGCCGAACATCAAGGACGGCAAGGGCGGGCTGCGCGACCTGCAGACGCTGTTGTGGATCGGTCGCTTCCTCGAGCCCAGCGAAGATCCCGCGGCGCTGGTGCGCCAGGGCCTGCTGACGCGCCAGTCGCTGCTCCGCTTCCTGCGCTCGCGCCGCTTCCTGTGGACCGTGCGTTGCCACCTCCATTATCTCACCGGCCGCGCCGAAGACCGCCTCACCTTCGACCTGCAGCCCGAGATCGCCCGGCGCATGGGCTATCGGGAGCGCAACCGGGTGCGCGCGGTCGAGCGCTTCATGAAGCGCTACTATCTCGTCGCGATGGATGTCGGCTCGCTCACCCGCATCTTCTGCGCCGCATTCGAGGACGTGTACCAGCGGCCGCCGCGGTTCGCCTTCCCCCGCTTCGGCTTCTCGCGCCGCCGCGGCGAGGGCTTCGTGGTGCAGGGGCACCGGCTGACGGTCGGCGACGCCGGTCTGTTCGATCGCGAGCCGATCCGGATGCTGGAGATCTTTCACGTCGCCCAGGAGCGCGAGCTCGACCTGCACCCGCAGGCGATGGCGGCGGTGACGCAGCATCTGGGCCGGGTCGACGGCAAGCTGCGCGAGGATCCGGACGCGAACCGGCTGTTCCTCGACATGCTCTGCTCGCGCAAGGATCCGGCGCTCACGCTCACGCGGATGAACGAGATCGGCCTGCTCGGCCGCTTCATCCCCGACTTCGGCCGCATCGTCGCGCAGATGCAGCACAACCTCTACCACGTCTACACGGTCGACGAGCATACGATCCGGGCGATCGGCATTCTGTCGCAGATCGAGAACGGCGAGCTCGCGGACGAGCTGCCGCTGTCGACCGAGGTGATGCCGAGGCTGCTGTCGCGGCGCGAGCTTTATGTCGCCCTGTTCCTGCACGACATCGCCAAGGGCAGGGCGGGCGACCACAGCGAGCTGGGGGAGGCCGTCGCCAAGCGGCTCTGCCCGCGCTTCGGCCTGCCGGACGATGCCACCGAAACCGTCGCGTGGCTGGTCCGTCACCATCTCGTGATGAGCGGTTTCGCCTTCAAGCGCGACACCGAGGATCCGCAGACCGTCCAGGATTTCGTCGCGATCGTGCAGTCACCGGAGCGGTTGAGGCTGCTCCTGCTGCTGACCGCGACCGACATCCGCGCCGTCGGGCCCAATGTCTGGAACGGCTGGAAGGGCCAGCTCCTGCGCGAGCTCTATCTCGAGGCCGCCGCGGCGATGGCGACCGGGGACTCGCAGGGCAGGCGGGCCGGCCGCATCGAGCGCGCCAAGGAGAAGCTGACGCAAGCGCTCTCCTCGCTCCGCCAACAGCCTTGGTCGCAGGAGGCGATCGAGACCTACCTGGCCCGGCACGATCCCCGCTACTGGCTCGGCTCGCCCCCGGAGGAGCATCTCCGCCACGCCTTGATCGTCGGCAAGGCCGATACCGAGCGTGCGCCGGTGGCGATCGATTTCCGCGTCGACGAGTTCCGCGCGCGGACCGAGATGCTCCTCTACGGTGCCGATCATCCGGGGCTGTTCATGAAGGTCGCCGGTGCCCTGGCGCTCTCGGGCGTCAGCATCGTGGACGCGCACATCTTCACCACCACCGACGGCATGGCGCTCGACACCCTCGGTTTCCAGGACGCGAACACCCGCCTGGCGGTCACCGACGCGGCGCGCTTGGCGCGCATCCACGAGAATACCGAGAAGGCGCTGCGCGGCGAGATCTGGTTCGAGAAGGCGCTTGCCGGCCGGCGCAGCCTGCCGGTCCGTGCCGACGTGTTCCAGGTCGAGCCGCGCGTGCTGATCGACAACGCCGCGAGCCGGACCCACAGCGTGATCGAGGTCAACGGGCGCGACCGGCCGGGCCTGCTGTTCGAGCTCGCCAAGGCGTTGAAGGATCTGGGGCTCGTCATCCACAGCGCGCACATCAGCACCTATGGCGAGCGCGTCGTCGACGTCTTCTATGTCAAGGACGTGTTCGGGCTGAAGATCGCGCATCGCGGCAAGATGCAGAAGGTGCAGAAGCGGCTGGTCGAGGCGCTGACGCCGCAATGAGCGTGGGCCGCGCGGCGCTCACGGTGGGTGCCCTCACCGCACTGTCGCGTATCGCCGGGTTCGCGCGTGATCTGCTGGTCGCAGCGGCGATGGGTGCAGGGCCGGTGGCGGACGCGTTCTTCATCAGCCTGAAGCTCGCCAACTTCCTGCGCCGCCTGTTTGCCGAGGGCGCCTTCGCCGTCGCGTTCGTGCCGGTCTATCTGCGCCTGCGCGCGAGCGGGGGGCGGGAAGCCGCGGCCCGGTTCGCGGGCGGGGCGCTCTCCTGCCTGGCATTGGCCCTGCTCGCGGTCGTCGTTCTGGGCGAGCTTGCGATGCCGTGGCTGGTGCGCATCCTGGCAACCGGATTTGCTCCCGACTCGCGTCAGTACGCGCTGGCGGTGGAGCTCGGCCGCATCACCTTTCCCTATCTGCTGCTGATCTCGCTGGCGGCGCTGCTCGCCAGCCTGCTGCAGGCGAGCCAGCGGTTCGCGGCAGCGGCATTCGCACCGACGCTCCTCAACCTCGTCCTGATCGCGGCCCTGCTCGTGACCGGAGCCCGCGACCTGGAGGCGGCGCGGGTCCTGGCCTGGAGCGTGCTGGCGGCGGGCGTCGTCCAGCTCGGCTGGCTGGCGGTGGCGGCCCGGCGTGCCGGTCTCTTGCCGATGCCGCGCCGGCCTAGGCTCACGCCGGAAGTAAGGCGTCTGCTGCGCCTCGTCGGGCCGGGACTGGTCGGCATCGGCGTGGTTCAGCTCAACCTCCTGGTGGCGAGCTGGTTCGCGACCCACCTGCCCGCAGGCACCGTCTCCTACCTGTTCTACGCCGATCGGCTCGTGCAGCTGCCGCTCGGGATCGTCGGCGTGGCGCTCGGCACGGCCCTCCTGCCGGCGCTGAGCCGGGAGGTGGACGGCCGTCGCGGCGAGAGCGAGGCGCTGAACCGGGCCGTGGAGGCAGGGCTGCTGCTCGGACTGCCCGCCGCCGTCGGGCTGGTGCTGCTGGCCGAGCCGATCGTGACCGTGCTGTTCGAGCGTGGCGCCTTCGACGCGGCAGCTTCCGCCGCGACGGCCCAGGTGCTGGCAGCGCTCGCGCTCGGCGTTCCGGCCCAGATCCTCGCGAAGGTGCTCGCACCGGGCTTCTTCGCCCGCGAGGACACGGCGACGCCGGTCCGGGTCGCTGCTGGCGCGCTGGTCGCGAACATCGTTCTCGCTGCGGTGCTCACGCCGACCCTGGGGCATGTCGGCGTGGCGCTGGCCCTGTCGGTGTCGAGCTGGGTCAACATGCTGGGGCTCGCCGCGCTGCTCGGACGCGAGGATCGGCTGCGGCCGGATCCGAGCCTCCGTCGCAGGACCGCCGTGCTGATCGGCGCCGTGCTGGCGATGGCGGCCGTGATCTGGATCCTGAAGCCGGTCACGGGACCAGGGGCCGTGTCCCTCGCGGCGGTGATCGGCGTGTCCGGGCTCACCTTCGCGGGCCTGGCCTGGGCCGCGGGTGCGGTCGATCTCGACTATTGGCGGCGAGCCTCGCGTGCTTGACGCTCACGGCGCCGACGTGCGTTAAGCGCGCTCCCGCGACGACGAGAGCCGATCCATGCAGGGCCGCATCTTTTCGGGCATTCAGCCGACCTCCGGCATTCACCTCGGCAACTATCTCGGTGCCATCCGCCACTGGGTTCGGCTCCAGTCCGCCTATGACTGCATCTACTGCCTGGTGGATCAGCATGCGCTGACGACCCTGCACGCGCCGGACGAGATGCGCGCGAATACCCGCGAAGCGGCGGCCGCCCTGATCGCCGCCGGCGTCGATCCGCACCGATCGATCGTGTTCGTGCAGAGCACGGTGCCGGCCCATGCCCAGCTGGCCTGGGTCTTGAGCTGCGTCAGCCCGCTCGGCTGGCTCAATCGGATGACCCAGTTCAAGGAGAAGGCGGGCAAGGACCGCGAGAACGCACCCGTCGGCCTGTACACCTATCCGGTTCTGATGGCGGCCGACATCCTCGCCTACCAGGCGACCCACGTTCCGGTGGGAGAGGATCAGAAGCAGCATCTCGAGCTCGCGCGCGACGTTGCCGGCTCCTTCAACCGGCGCTTCGGGGTTGAGCTGTTCCCGCTGCCGGAGCCGATGATCCTGGGCGAGGCCACCCGCGTGATGTCGCTGCGGGACGGCACGAAGAAGATGTCGAAGTCGGATCCGTCGGAACAGTCGCGAATCAACCTGAGCGACGACGCCGACGCGATCGCGTTGAAGTTCCGGCGCGCCAAGTCCGACAGCATCATGGGCGTTACTTACGATCCGGAGAACCGTCCCGAGGCCTCGAACCTGCTCACCATCTTCGCGGCTCTTTCCGAACGCCCGCGGACGGAGATCGAGCAGGTCTACGCCAATGCGAGCTTCTCGGAATTCAAGAGCCACCTTGCCGACCTTGCGGTGGAGAAGCTCTCGGCGATCGCTGGCGAGATGCGGCGGCTCCTGGCGGATCCGGGGCATCTCGATCGGATCCTCCGCGACGGTGCCGAGCGCGCTGCGGCCAGGGCGGAGCCCGTGCTTTCCAAGGCCTATGAGGCGGTCGGGTTCCTCCGGCCGGCTCAGCTTTAGGAGAGGTTGTCGATTACCCACGGCGTGCCCAATATAAGGTCGACTCCGATCGCTTTGACTACGGGGCTTCGGGCATGGCCACTGCGGAGACTGAGATCACCGGGCAGCGATCGCACCGCGGGCTGCGCCGGGTCCTGATCGTCCTCGGCGCGATCCTGGCCCTGGGCGTGCTCTACTTTGCCGGCGGCGCAATCTGGGTGCATGAGATCGACGACGATCCTGCATTCGATGCCGAGGTGGTCGTGCCGCAGAATGCCAGCCGCACGGTCGCGGTCGCCGCCGATCTCGTCGATCGCGAGGTCAATCAGAATCGCTGGGTGGCGAACGACCCGTTCTTCCAGCCCGGTTATCTTCTGGACAACATGCCCGCCTACCAGTCCGGGATCGTCAACGCGGTCGGGCGGTTCACGACCGAGCTGCGTGACCGGATCGCCCGGGTGCGCGGCTCGAGCGCAGTCGATGCCGATCTGGAGAGCGCCGCCGGCCGCCTCAACTACCCGGGCGATGTCTGGATTTTCGAGTGGTCGGGCACGCCGGTGCAGCCCAGCTCGGAAAGCCAGTACCGTCGCGGCATCGAGGATCTGCGCCGCTACAATGAGCGCCTGGCGCAGGGTCAGGCGGTCTATGAGCGTCGAGCCGACAACCTGCTCGCCACCCTCGACCGGATCTCCGGCGATCTCGGTGCGGCTTCGGCCGCGCTGACCGTCGAGGTGGACGAGGGCAGCACGAACTTTCTCGACTTCAACGCCGACGAGATGTTCTACTCGATCAAGGGCAAGCTCTACGCCTACTACTTGATCTTGCGGGAGCTGGAGCAGGATTTTCCCGACGTGGTGCGCGAGAAGAACCTGCAGGCGAACTGGGCCGATCTTCTGACGAGCCTGCGCCTGGGTGCGACACTGCATCCGTGGATCGTGAGCAACGGCCCGCTCGACAGCATGGCCACGCCTAACCATCTCGCAGCGGAGGGCTTTCTCCTCTTGCGGGTACGTACCAAGCTCGAAGAGATCATCGACATCCTGCGAACCTGACGGTGCCGGAGACTTTCCAGCCATGTTCATCCAGACCGAGCAGACCCCCAATCCGGCGACGTTGAAGTTTCTGCCGGGGCAAGCCGTGATGCCGCAGGGCGTGGCCGAGTTCACGCAGCCGGAGGAGGCCGAGCGCCTTTCGCCGCTGGCGGCTCGCGTGTTCCGCGTCGAGGGCGTGACCGGCGTCTATCTGGGCAGCGACTTCATCAGCGTCACCAAGGCCGCGGGCGAGGAATGGCATCTGCTCAAGCCCGCGGTGCTGGGCGCCATCATGGAGCATTACCTCTCGGGTGACCCCGCCGCTCTCGAGGGCGCCGCGGCCGGCGCCGGAGCGGCAGCCGAGGACGAGGACCCGACGATTCGCCAAATCAAGGAGCTGATCGAGACCCGCGTACGGCCGGCGGTCGCCCAGGACGGCGGCGACATCGTCTTCCACGGCTTCGACCGCGGCGTGGTCTACCTGCATCTCCGCGGCGCCTGCTCCGGCTGCCCGAGCTCGATCGTGACCCTGAAGAACGGCATCGAGAATCTCCTGAAATACTATGTGCCGGAGGTGGTCGAGGTCCGCGCGATCTCCTGACCACATTGCGCCTGCTCGCCTTCGACACGTCGGGTCCGGCGATCTCGGCGGTGGCAGTCGAGGCCGGCGCGCCGGTAATCTGTCGCGACGAACAGCTCGGCCGCGGTCATGCGGAGCGGATTCTCCCGCTCCTGCGCGCGATGCTGGACGAGGCGGGCTGGTCCTGGCGGGACGTGGAACTCGTCGGCGTCGGCACGGGTCCCGGCAACTTCACCGGCATCCGCGCCGGCATTGCGGTCGCGCGCTCGCTGGTCCTGACCCTGCGCTGCCAAGCGCTGGCGCTGGGCTCACTCGAGATCGTGGCGGAGAGTGCGATCGGTCAGGCCGAGGCGGACCGGCCGATCCACGCGGTTCTCGATGCCGGCCGCGGCGAGGTCTACGCGCAGCGCTTCGCTGCCGACCTGCGGCCGACCAGCGATCCTGCCATCATGGCGGCGGCCGAGCTCGCGGGCATGTGCGCACCCGGCAGCATCCTGGTGGGCAGTGCCGCGGCGAGCCTCGCCAGAGCCGGCGACACGGTCTTGCCGGGAACGCGCGACGCCGGCGTGCTCGCACGGCTGGTGAACCGACGGCTGGCCGAAGGTGCGGCGGCGAGGCGGGACGGCCTTCATCCTGTCTATGTCCGGCCGCCGGATGCCCGCCGAGGAGCGGGTGCCTCCCTGATTGCGGGCTCCGCCTGACGTGGCGGCGCAGCCGAAGCCGATGTCGGTCACCATCCGGTCGGTGGGCCCGTTCGACCTCGGCCGGCTCTCCAGATTGCATCGCAGCTGCTTCGAGGAGGCTTGGAGCCGCTCGGACCTGGCCCATCTGCTGGCCATGCCCGGCGGCTTCGGCCTGATCGCCCGCATGTACGAGGGCGGGCTGGTCCGTTTCGATGCGATGCGGGGCGTCGGCTTCGCCCTGTGCCGCGTGGCGAGCGACGAGAGCGAGCTGCTGTCGATCGGCGTCACCGCGCCCTACCGTCGGCGTGGCGTGGCCGGCCATCTCCTGCGCGCCAGTATGGAACGGGCGCGCAGTCTCGGGGCGCGACAGATGTTTCTCGAGGTCGCCGTCGACAATGTCGGCGCGCAGGAACTCTACCTTGAGCACGGCTTCGAGCGTGTCGGCACCCGCCCTGATTACTATCGGCGGATCAATGGTGAGCGCGCCGCTGCCTACACCATGCGCTGCCCGCTCGACTCCAGCGCGGGCTGGGTCGGTCGAACCGACATTTGAGGGCGCGGCCTACCGGCGTTTTCGAATCGTGAGCTCGTAAAGGCCGTCGGTCACGGGCGACAGGCTGATGATCTCGTGGCCATGGTCACGGACGGCCTGTGGAACATTTCGCTTCGGTTCACCATCACGCAACCTAATGCGCAGGATATCGCCGATCGCAAGTCGCTCCAAAGCGAGCTTCGTACGAACGAACGTCATCGGGCACACCTCGCCCGTGATATCCAGTTCCAGATCAGCGGCGCTCACGCTACTTTCCTCTTCTTTCGCCCTTAAAAGAGGCTTGCCATCGCGAGAATACAGGATATTTTCGGCGCACCTCTCTTTCGAGATGAAGCCCGAGGACCAATGACCGAGAAATTGAGCCAGAACGAGCTGCTCTCTCTGACCACAGAGATCGTAGCCTCGCACCTGTCCAACAACACCGTTGCCGTTTCCGACATCCCGCAGCTGATCAAGCTCGTATTCTCGACCCTGGCGACGCAGGGTGTCGAGGAGGAGAAGGAGCAGCCCGAGAAGCTGATGCCGGCGGTTCCGATCAAGAAGTCGGTGATGCCCGAGTACATCATCTGCCTCGAGGACGGCAAGAAGCTGAAGATGCTCAAGCGGCATCTGAAGACCCGTTACAATATGAGCCCCGAGGAGTACCGCAAGCGTTGGGGCTTGGCGGACGACTATCCGATGGTCGCCCCGAACTACGCCGAGCAGCGTTCGAGCCTGGCCAAGAAGATCGGTCTCGGCACGAAGCCGCGTGCGCGCGGCCGGCGCAGCGTCGCCTGACCCGGCCGGCTGCGGCCCGCGTTCGCCGGGCCGCAGCTCTCGTACCCAGGCCGGACGGTAATGATCCGGTCATCGATCGCTGCCATGCTGCTCGGCGATCGAGATCGATTCTTGGGGCGATCTTCTGGATGCATGTCGGCTCGCTAGCGGCTATGTTGGTCGGCGGAAGGACCGTCGATTTGGGGAAAGACGCCGCTTGGCCGTTCGTCGGATGTTTCATTGCGGCCCGTTCGGCTTGAACGTGGTGATCCCGCGCTCATCTCAGCAGCGACGGCTTTCCGGCTGACGACGGCGACGTGGCGAAGAAACTTTTCATCAAGACCTATGGCTGCCAGATGAACGTCTACGATTCCGATCGTATGGCGCACAGTCTGGCCGCACACGGCTATCGTGTGGTCGACGCTCCCGAGGACGCGGATCTCGTGGTCCTCAATACCTGTCACATTCGCGAGAAGGCCGCCGAGAAGGTCTATTCCGAGCTCGGCCGGCTCCGTCGGCTGCGCGAGGTCCGCCGCGCGGCCGACGGGCGCGAACTGCTCCTCGCCGTCGCCGGCTGCGTCGCCCAGGCCGAGGGCGAGCTTCTGGTCGAGCGCGCGCCGTTCGTGGATCTGGTCGTCGGCCCGCAAGCCTATCACCGCCTGCCTGAGCTGCTGGCGCGGCGTGCGCGGGCCGAAGGTGCGGTGGTCGACACCGAGTTTCCGGTCGAGAGCAAGTTCGACCTCCTGGCCGCCGACCGGCCGGCGCAGGGCGTGTCCGCGTTCCTCACCATCCAGGAGGGCTGCGACAAGTTCTGCACCTTCTGCGTCGTGCCCTACACGCGCGGCGCCGAGCAGAGCCGGCCGGCTGGCGACATCCTGCGCGAGGCCGAGGGCCTCGTCGCCACGGGTGCCCGTGAGCTCGTCCTGCTGGGTCAGAACGTCAACGCCTACCATGGCGAGGGGCCCGACGGCCGCAGCTGGGGATTGGCCCGCCTTCTGTGGCGCCTCGCGGAGCTGTCCGGTCTCGAGCGTCTGCGCTACACGACCTCGCACCCGGTCGACATGGATGCGGACCTCGTCCGCGCCCATGGTGAGCTGCCGCAGCTCATGCCGTTCCTGCATCTGCCGGTACAATCGGGGTCCGACGCCATTCTCGCCGCCATGAACCGCAGCTACACCGCCGAGGACTATCGCCGCGTGGTCGCCGACCTGCGCGAGGCGCGGCCGGACATTGCGCTGTCCTCCGACTTCATCGTCGGCTTTCCTGGCGAGACGGACGCCGATTTCGCCGCCACCATGGCGCTGGTCGAGGAGACCCGCTTCGCGCAGGCCTACTCCTTCAAGTACAGCCCTCGTCCCGGCACGCCGGCGAGCGGGCTGCGCCGGCAGGTGCCGGACAAGGTGAAGTCGGAGCGCCTGCAGGCCCTGCAGGAGACGCTCGAGCGGCAGGCCGCCGAGTTCAACGCCGACTGCGTTGGCGCGACCATGCCGGTCCTGCTCGAGCGTGTCGGCCGCCACCCGGGCCAGCTGGTGGGTCGCAGCCCCTATCTTCAGGCGGTGCACCTTTCGGCCGACACGCTCGCGATCGGCGATCTCGTGCCGGTGCGGGTCACCGCGTGCCATCCCCACAGCCTTGCCGGCACGGTCGTGTCGGACGACCATCAGCAACGGGAGTTACGCGCCTGAGCACCCTCGCACCGCTGCCCGATCTCCGGGGCTCCAGCCATCGGATACACTTCGACGACAATGCGGCCTGTGCGGTGCTGTTCGGACAGCACCATCTCAATCTCGCCAGGATCGAGCAGAAGCTCCCGGTCAGCATCGTCACGCGCGGCAACGAGGTGTTCATCCAGGGCGAGAGCGAGGGCGAGGTGCGTGTCGCCGCCGCCGTGCTCGAGGATCTCTACGGTCAGCTGAAGCGTGGTGGGGTCGTGGGGCGCGACGAGGTGGACGCCTCCTTGCGCATGGCCCTCGACGGCCCCGAGCGCGGCGTGACCAGCGATCAGGGGGCCATCCGCACCGAGCGCAAGCTCGTCACGGCCCGCTCGCCAAACCAGGCCGCCTATCTGCGCGCGCTCGATGCCTACGATCTGGTGTTCGCGCTGGGGCCCGCCGGCACCGGGAAGACCTATCTCGCCGTCGCCATGGCGGTGGCGCTGCTCAAGCAGCGGCGGATCGACCGCATCATCCTGTCGCGACCGGCGGTGGAGGCAGGGGAGCGGCTCGGATTCCTGCCGGGCGACCTCAAGGAGAAGGTCGATCCCTACATGCGGCCGCTCTACGATGCGCTGCAGGACATGATGCCGGAGGGCAAGCTGCAGCAGCGGATCGAGGCCGGTCAGATCGAGATCGCGCCGCTCGCCTACATGCGGGGCCGGACCCTCAGCAATTCTTATGTCATCCTCGACGAGGCGCAGAACACCACGCCGTCACAGATGAAGATGTTCCTCACCCGCATGGGCGAGAACTCCCGTATGATCATCACCGGCGATCCGACCCAGACGGATCTTCCCCCCGGCATGCCGTCGGGCCTTGCGGATGCGGTGCGCAAGCTGAGCGGATTGCAGGCGGTGAGCGTGGTGCGGTTCGACAACAAGGACGTCGTCCGCCATCCCCTCGTCGGCGCGATCATCGAGGCCTACGAGGCGGCGGCACGGCAGTCCGCCCACAACAGCGAGGAGACACCTGCCACTCCATTCGGGGTTGCGGCCGTTTCGGAACATGGACAGCGACAGTAGCCATACTATCGAGGTGGCGGTGGCGAGCGACGAATGGTTCGCCGCCGTCACCGAAGCCGAGGCCATCTGCCGGCGCGTGGTCACCGCCGTTCTGGATCGCGAAGCGGTCGGACCCTGCGAGGTCAGCGTGGTTCTGGCCGACGACCGGCTCGTCATCGAGCTCAACCGGGACTATCGGGGCATCGACCGTCCCACCAACGTCCTTTCCTTCCCCTCCGGATCGATGGAGCTGGCGCCGGGACAAGGGCAAGCGCTCCTGGGCGACGTCGTCGTCGCCGTCGAGACGGTGCGTCGCGAGGCTGCGGCCCAGGACCGCAGTGTCGCCGATCACCTCGTGCATCTGGTCGTTCACGGCACGCTGCACCTCCTGGGCTACGACCACGAGGCTGACGACGAGGCCGAGGTGATGGAGAGGCGGGAGGTCGAGCTGCTGGCCGGTCTGGGTGTCGCCGATCCCTACCGGGAGGTCGCGGCATGAGGCAGCTCGCCAAGCGGGAGCAGCCGCAGCCGTCGCTGCTCGACAGCCTCGTGCGGCGGGTGCGCGAGCTCGCCGGGCGGAGCCCGAACGAGCCGGCCGACCTGCGCGAGGCGCTGGAGGAGCTCCTCGCCGATGCGGACGAGGAGAGCGCGACACCCATCGGCGAAGAAGGCCGGGAGCTGCTGCGCAACGCGCTCGGCTTCGGCGAGCTGCGCGTTGACGACGTCATGGTGCCTCGGGCGGACATTCGAGGCATTCCGGTGGCGAGCGGCCTGCGCGAGGTGATCGCCGCCATGCAGGACGCCCGCCACTCGCGGTTGTTGGTCTACCGCGACAATCTCGACGACGTGCTCGGGATCGTCCATCTCAAGGACCTGCTGCCCTACTGGGGCGATGGCGAGAGCTTCACGCTCGAGCAGACCATGCGCGAGGTCCTGGTCGTCCCGCCTTCGATGCGCGTGCTCGACCTTCTCCTGGAGATGCGGCGGACCAGCAACCGGCTGGCGGTGGTGGTCGACGAGTTCGGCGGCACGGACGGGCTGGTCACCATCGAGGACATGATCGAGGAGCTCGTCGGCGAGCTCGCGGACGAGCAGGACCGCGCGGCCGCGCCGCAGCTGGTGGAGAATCCGGACGGATCGATCGATGCGGACGGCCGGTTGTGGCTCGACGAGCTCGAGGAGAAGCTGGGCGAGCC
>JBFWWD010000144.1:0-14615 GCA_050246385.1 Geminicoccaceae bacterium | reverse complement strand
CGTCGTTGCGCCGGATCACGAACCGGTCGGCGGTGTCCGAGCCCTGCAGCACTTGGCCGAGCAGACCGCCGGCAAGCGCGCCGCCGGCGCCGCCGAGCAGCATGCTGCCGCCGGAATGGCCGGCGGTCAGCGCGAGACCGAGCAGGCCGCCGGCGACGGAGCCGGCGATCTCGCCGGTCGGGCTGACCTTGACCGGGGTGACGCTCTGGATCGTGCCGTAGCTGATGCCGATCCCCTCGTTCAGCGCCGAGGGGCTGAGCTCGCCCTGCGCGCAGCCCGTCAGGGCCAGCAGCCCGGCCACCGTTCCCGCCCGTCCGATCCGTCGCACCGCCGCTCTCCCCTTTGCGTCGCCGGGGGCCTTGTGGGCGAGGGCCGCGAGCCGGTCAACCGGCAGTAGGGCGTCAGAATCGCGCCAGCGACTCGCGCAGCGCCTGCGTGCCCAGGATCTCCGGCGCCGCATTCTTGAGCACGATCTGCTCCGCGGTCAGCGGCTGGCCGTAGAAGGCCCGGTTCCACTCCTCGCGGCCGACGATGTAGGTGCCGTCCAGCGCGAGACCGCCATAGAGGCCCATATTGCGGGCGAAGGCGTAAACGTCCTCGCCGAACTGCACCGTGGTGCCGGCGCCGACCCCGGCGCCGAGCTCGCCCACCGCCACGCTGGCGTCCGCGCCCAGCTGGAAGCGCGAGGTCAGGATCTTCTGGATCGCCCCCGGGTTCATCAGGGTGAAGATCGCGTCCGAGGACTGGCCGCCGAGCTGCAGCCCGAAGCTGCCGCCCCAGAGGTCGAAGAAGGCCGGCTGGCTCCAGGCGCCCGACTGGGGATCGCGCGCGAGCAGCACGCCGGTGCCGTGCTCGACGCCGACGAAGAAGCCGCCCTTGAGCAGATCGGGGATGATCAGGACGCCGTAGGCGTTCTGGACGTAGACCCGCATCTTCTCGAAATCGGGGTCCGACAGGAAGGTCTCGACCACGATCCGCGCTTTGTCGACGACGATCTGCTGGTCGGACGCGGCGGCCGGCCGGGCGCCAACGGCCAGCGCGCCCAGCGCCAGGGTCGAACCGAGAAGCGCGCGGCGCGCCTGTGACACCATGCCAACCACCTTGCGACGGGCCGCGGAGCCCCGTTCCCGCGGCGCGCGCCAACCTAGCGACTGCGGACCCGCGGTCAAGGACGCGCGCCGACCGCGGTTCGACGCGGCGATCGCGCGTTGCAGCGCAGCAATCACCCTGCCATGCTCCCGTCGCGACGGACGCGTGGGAGACCGCAGATGCGGGCGAGGGCGGAGAAGGCCAAGCCGCAGATGGGAAGCCGGGGTCTCGCCGAGGCGCCGGCCCCGACCGTGCCTCCTATCGACCCGGCGGACGGTGCCATGGATGCCCTGCATGCGGCCCTGGCCCATGCCCGCGGCCGCCATGACGGCGATCCATACACGAACCCGATCGCGCAGGTGGCCCTGGACCTCGCGCAGCAGCTCGGCGCGGGCGGGCTGGACGAGCCGACGGCCGAGACCCTGATCCAGCGCCTGACCCGCGAGGCCTTCGCCGGCCGGGCGGAGGCGCTGCGCGCCTATGTCGGCGAGCTCGACCCCGAGCGCAACCGGGCGACGCTGCGCCGGCTCGTGGCGTCGCTGGCCCGGGGCGAGGAGGGTGGACCCGTGCCGTTCGCCGAGTTCGCCGCCCGGGTCGGACGCGTCTATTACGGCTACGTCTTCACCGCGCATCCGACCTTCGGTCGGGCCACGGAGCTGCAGGAGATGCTCGCCCGCGCCGCGTTCGCGCCCGAGGGCGACGCCGAGCGCCGCCAGGCCCTGGCCCGGGCCGAGCGTGTGGCGCACCGGCCGCCGGCCAAGCTCGACCTAGCCGAGGAGCATGACCAGTCGCTGCAGGTGATCCGCCAGGTGCGCGCGATCGTGCGCGACTGCTACGGCCTCGCGCTCGACGTCGCGCGCGAGCTCTATCCGGAGGACTGGCGCGCCCTACGGCCGCGCCTGCTCACCCTCGCGACCTGGGTCGGCTACGACACGGACGGACGCTCGGACATCGGCTGGACGCTCACCTTCTCCAAGCGCCTCCGGGTCCAGCTCGACCAGCTCCGCCACTATCGGGCCGCGGCGCAGGAGTGCCTCGCGCTCGCCCGCCCGGAGCCGCAGGTGGTGCCGCTGCTCGAGCTGCTGGAGGCCCGGGTCGCCCTGTCGATCAAGACCGCCGAGGACGATCTCGCCGTGCTGGAGGAGCCCGGGGCGCAGGACGCGGAGTGGCGCAAGCGGCTGGCCCGCACGGCGCGCGACATGGTGGCGAGCCGCGGCAGCCGGCTGACCCATGCCGACCAGGTGCTGGACCTGGTCGAGCGGGCGCTGGCCGGGGCGCGCGACGACCGGCTGGCGCGGGCCTTGTGCATTCTCAGGGCCGAGCTCCTGACCCAGGGCCTGTTCGGGGCGGGCACCCATGTGCGGATCAACGCGGTGCAGCTGCACAACGCGATCCGCAAGACGATCGGGATGGACCATGCGCCGGACGATCCGACCCACCGCCTGACCTACGTCAACGCGATCGCGAAGCTGATCGAGGGTGTGGAGCCGGAGACGATCAACTTCGCCTCGGTCACCGACGAGCGCGCCACCGCCCGGCGCATGTTGATGACCGTGACCCAGATGCTCAAGCATCTGGACGGCAGCGAGCCGATCCGGTTCCTGATCGCCGAGTGCGACACGCCGTTCACGCTCCTGACCGCACTCTACTTCGCCCGCCTGTTCGGCGTCGCCGACCGGATCGACATCTCGCCCCTGTTCGAGACCCGCACCGCGCTGGAACGCGGGGCCGAGATCATCGCGGGTGCGCTCGCCGTGCCGGCCTACCGCGACTATCTGCGCGGCCGCGGGCGGGTCTGCATCCAGACCGGCTTCTCCGACGCCGGCCGCTACATGGGCCAGCCCGCCGCCAGTGCCCTGATCGAGAAGATCCGGCTGGGCATGGTCGCGGTGCTGAAGGAGCACGGGCTCGCCGACCTCGAGCTCACCATCTTCGACACCCATGGCGAGAGCATCGGCCGCGGCGCGCATCCGGGCGGCATGGGCGAGCGTCTGCGCTACTACGACACCCCGGAGAGCCGCCGCCGGCTCGCTTCCGCCGGCATCGCGCTGCGCCAGGAGACCAGCTTCCAGGGCGGCGACGGCTACATCTACTTCCTGGCCCCGGAGAGCGCTCTCGCGGTCACCACCCGCATCCTCGAACATTGCCTGACGTCCGCCGCCGACGAGGCGGACGACCCGTTCTACGTGCAGCAGGACTATGTCGACGAGTTCTTCGCCGCCGTCGAGCAGTTCAACAAGGAGCTGATCGACAACCCCTGCTACGCCACCTTCCTCGGCGCCTACGGCGTCAACATGCTGTGGTCGACCGGCTCACGCGCCCTGAAGCGCCAGTATGACAGCGGCGGGGCGCGGATCGGCCTCGAGCATCCCTCGCAGCTGCGCGCCATTCCCCACAACAGCATCCTGCAGCAGCTCGGCACGCTGGCCAACACGATCGGCGGCGTCGGCGAGGCGGTCGCCAAGGACCCCGACCGCTTCCTCGGCCTCTACCGCGAGAGCCCGCGCTTCCGGCGGCTGGTCGGCATGGTCGAGCACGCCTTCAAGTTCACCGACCTCGACGTGGTCAAGGCCTATGTCGACCTGTTCGATCCCGAGCCCTGGCTGCGCCGGGCGGCGATCGCCATCGACCAGGCCGAGCAGGAGGAGCTGCGGCAGGTCGCCGACCATGTCGAGCGGATCGACCTGCACGACCGCCTGGCCCGCATCCATCGCGTGTTCCACCGGGACTATATGGACCTCGCCCGCGCCCTGCGCGAGCATCGCCGCCTGGCCCGCGGCGCCGGCGAGCGGCCGATCGCCATCGGCCCGGAGACGCGCGACAACCTGCACATGCTGCACGCGCTGCGGCTGGCCCTGATCCAGCGGCTGATGCGCCGTGCCGTGCGCGTGCCCGACTTCGCCGACCGCCACGCCACCACCCACGACGCGCTGATCGTGCGCCTGATGCATCTGGAGATCGAGCCGGCCCTGGACCTCCTGGCCCAGATCTTCCCGATCAACGAGGAGGAGGACGAGCAGCTCGACTTCGGCGAGCCCGCGACCTACCGGACGGTGGGCGGCCAGTCCTACCTGGCCGAGCACCAGACCATCTTCCGCCCGATCGCCCGCGACTACGAGCTGATCCGCCGCATCAGCAGCGGCGTGATCTATCACGTCGGGGCGGTGGGGTAGGGGCGACGCCAGCTAGCGCACATCGCCGGGCGACAGCCCAGTCCTATCGGCAATTCGAGCAAGCATGCGGGGACCGATCTCGTCTCCGTCATGGAAGGAGAATACGAAGTCGGGCCAGCCGTCTCGAGCGAGGGTTCGATGAGACCCCGATTGGCGCTTGATCCGCCAACCTGCCCGGACGAGCACAGCCAAGAGGCGGCGCGCCTTGACCGCTCGCCACGCCGTCACGTCAGCATGTCCATCGGCACGACTGTCGGCAGCGTCAGCTTCGGCTGCTCAGGCCGCTCGGAAAATGCCCGTGAGCACAGGCACAGGCTCTCCGTGCTCGATCCTCTCGGCGAGAACGCGAAGGGCGAGGACAGTGGCTTTCGCCTTCGCCTCGTCCGGGCTCGCACCGTAGGCCAGCACACCCGGCAATTCGGGCACCTCGGCGAGCCATCTGCCGTCCTCTTCCTGCTCCACTTCCATACTCAGGTCGGCTGATGCTGTGCTCACGTTCGAGCACCCTCCGTGAAAGTGCGCGGGCCTGGATTTCGCATCAGCCCCGCGGCGCGTCGGTCGGGGCGGCGACCTTGGCGGTGCCGAACAGGCACTGATAGTCGACCAGGCAGTAGGCGTACTCGACGTCGGCCTCGACCGGCCTGCCGTCGCTGCCGGCGAACGGGACGCGGACGGTGGGCGGCTCCTTGAAGTAGTCGCCGTCGGGGACCACCGTGCTCACCGGCGCGCCGCCCTGCCAGGTCACGCCGTCGCGCGGCACCGGCGTCACGGTGACGCCGGGATCGGCGACCAGCTTGACCTGGCCCTTCGGCACCAGGGTGACCACCAGCTCGGAGCGATCACCGTCGCGCTCGACCCAGCCCATCACGTCGACCGAGCCCTCGGGCGCCTTGGCCGGGGCGATCCGATTCAGCAGGCTGCCGAGGGACTCGGCGGCCGGCGCCGCGACCGGGGTTGCCGCCAGCAGAGCGAGCGCCGTGAGGCACGCGCCGCGCACGTCACAGGATCCGCTGGCCGGTCGCCGCCCAATCCTTGACGAAGGCGGCCAGGCCCTTGTCGGTCAGCGGATGCAGCACGAGGTCGCGCAGGACCTTGGGCGGCACCGTCGCGACGTGAGCGCCCAGCCGCGCTGCCTCGATGACATGCAGCGGGCCGCGGATCGACGCCGCCAGCACCTCGGTGCGCAGCGTGGGATAGTTGCCATAGATCTCGACGATGTCGCCGATGAGCTGCATGCCCTCGTGCCCGATATCGTCGAGCCGACCGACGAAGGGCGAGATGAAGGTGGCGCCCGCCTTGGCGGCGAGCAGCGCCTGACCGGCGGAGAAGCACAAGGTCACGTTGACCGGTGTGCCCTCGTCGGACAGGGCGCGGCACACCTTCAGGCCGTCCCAGGTCAAGGGGACCTTCACGCAGACGTTCGGGGCCAGCTTGGCGAGCTTGCGGCCCTCCGCCAGCATCTCCTCATAGTGCACCGACGCGACCTCGGCGCTGACCGGCCCGGGCACGATCTCGCAGATCTCGCGGACGACCTCGAGGAAGTTGCGCCCGGACTTCGCGACCAAGGATGGATTGGTGGTGACGCCGTCGACCAGCCCGCTGCTGGCGAGGTCGGCGATCTCCTTCACGTCAGCCGTATCGACAAAGAACTTCATGCCGGTCTCGTCCCGAATGGTGCAGCGATCAGGATAGGCTGTGATGGCCCGAAATGTAAGTGGGGTCAGTGCGCATAGGCCGGCCGCGGCTTGTAGCGGCCGTCCTCGAGCTCGCAGAACAGCTGCTCGATCTGCGGGTGGCCGACCGGGCCACCGCCCGCGTCCGGCAGCAGATTCTGCTCCGAGACATAGGCCACGTAGTAGCTCTCGGCATTCTCCGCCAGCAGATGGTAGAAGGGCTGATCCTTCGCCGGACGCACTTCGGCCGGGATCGCCTCGTACCATTCCTCGGTGTTGCTGAAGACCGGGTCGACGTCAAAGATTACGCCCCGGAACGGAAACACCCGGTGCTTGACCACCTGTCCAATCGTGAACTTTGCCTGCTTCGATTCCATCATCCGTCCCGCCACCATCATCGCGCGGCTTCGCAATGATATTGGCGGCGTGTCGGGTGCTGCTCAAGAGGCGGCCGCGCTAGTCGCTGCGGCCCGCGGCACTGGCGGCCGGCCTCAGATTCAAGATCAGGCTCGATGTGTCACCTTTGCCGCCCCCGCGCTCCTGGACCAGGCGGTAGAACTGATCGACCAGGGCCGTGACCGGAAGCGGCGCGCCGTTGCGCCGGGCCTCGTCGAGCACGATGCCCAGATCCTTGCGCATCAGGTCGACGGCGAAGCCGAAGTCGAACCTCCCCGCCGCCATGGTCGGCCAGCGATTCTCCATCTGCCAGGACTGTGCGGCACCCTTGGAGATGGTGGCGAGCACGCGGTCCGGGTCGAGCCCCGCGCGCTGCGTGAAGACGATCGCCTCGGAGAGCGCCTGCAGCAACCCGCCGATGCAGATCTGGTTGACCATCTTGGTGAGCTGGCCGGCGCCGGAGGGGCCCATGTGGGTCACGGCCCGGCCATAGGCACGCAGTACCGGCTCGGCGCGCGCGAACGGCTCCGCCTCGCCGCCGCACATGATCGTGAGGGCGCCGTTCTCCGCCCCCGCCTGGCCGCCCGAGACCGGGGCGTCGATGAAGTGCTTGCCCTGCGCGGCGGCGGCCGCCGCCAGCTCGCGCGCGACCTCGGCCGAGGCGGTGGTGTGGTCGACCACGATCCCGCCCGGCGCCAGACCCGCGAGGATGCCGTCCGGGCCGAGCACGACCGAGCGTAGATCGTCGTCGTTGCCGACGCACAGGGCGACGATCTCCGCCGGCGCCGCCGCGACCGCCGGGGTGGCGGCACGGGCGCCGCCATGCCGCGCGCACCACTCCTCCGCCCGGGCCGCGGTGCGATTGTAGACGGTCGTCCGGTGACCTTTGGCGGCGAGATGCCCCGCCATCGGAAAGCCCATCACGCCCAGCCCGACGAAGGCCACGTCTGCCATGCCTGTCCCCTTGTCCGTATGCGCTCGACGGTAGTCGGGGCTACCCACACCGGCAACTGCGCCGGACACGTTGCGTTGCGGTCCACCCGGGGCGATACAGCGGACCGGATCGATTTTGGACAGGTTCATGAGTCAGGCAGCCACCCGCCAGCCCGTTCTCCTGCAGGACTACCGCCCGCCGGCGTTCAGGATGCCGTCGATCGAGCTCGAGTTCAGCCTCGACCCGAGCGCCACGACGGTGTCGGCGCGGCAGCGCTACGAGCGGAATGCGCCGGGCGATCTCGTCCTGCATGGCGAGGAGCAGGAGTTGCTGGCGCTGCGGCTGGACGGGGCGGCGCTCGGCTCCGATCGCTACGCGATCGAGGGCACGCGCATGGTCCTCCGCGACCTGCCCGACGCCTTCACGCTCGAGGTGACGAGCCGGATCGATCCGCGTGCGAACACCAGTCTGATGGGCCTCTACGTCAGCAACGGCGTGTTCTGCACCCAGTGCGAGCCGGAGGGGTTCCGGCGGATCGTCTGGTCGCCGGACCGGCCCGACGTCATGTCGACCTATCGCGTCCGCATCGAGGCCGATGCCAAGGCGTTTCCGGTCCTGCTCTCCAACGGCAACCGGCTGGACGGTGGCGAGCTTCCCGGCGGACGGCACTGGGTGCAGTGGGAGGACCCGTTCCCCAAGCCGTCCTACCTGTTCGCGCTGGTGGCGGGCGATCTCGCCTGCCTCGCCGACGAGTTCGTGACCCGCTCGGGCCGCACGGTGCAGCTGCGGATCTACTCCGAGCAGGCGAACATCGAGCAGTGCCACCACGCGATGGCGGCGCTGAAGAAGGCAATGAAATGGGACGAGGACCGCTACGGTCTGGAGTACGACCTCGACCTGTTCCAGATCGTCGCCGTAAACGACTTCAATTTCGGCGCCATGGAGAACAAGGGCCTCAACATCTTCAACACCTCGGCCACCCTGGCCCGCGCCGACACCTCGACCGATTTCGATTTCCAGAACGTGGAGCGGATCATCGCCCACGAATATTTCCACAACTGGACCGGCGACCGCGTCACCTGCCGTGACTGGTTCCAGCTGACGCTGAAGGAGGGGCTGACGGTCTTCCGCGACCAGCAGTTCATGGAGGACATGCACTCGAGCTCGGTCAAGCGGATCGGCGACGCCGCCTACATCCGCGACGGGCAGTTCGTCGAGGATGCAGGGCCGCTGGCCCATCCGATCCGCCCCGACCGCTATATCGAGATCAACAATTTCTACACCGGCACGGTCTACCAGAAGGGTGCCGAGGTCATCCGCATGCTGCATACCCTGATCGGCGAGGAGGCCTATCGGGAGGGGATGCGGCTCTATTTCGAGCGGTTCGACGGCCAGGCGGTGACCTGCGAGGACTTCGTCCGCTGCATGGCCGACGCATCGGGCCGCGATCTCGGCCAGTTCATGCGCTGGTACGCGCAGGCCGGCACGCCCGAGCTGAAGATCCGGCGCGAGTACGACCCGGTGCTCCAGGCGCTGACGCTCGAGATCAGCCAGAGCACGCCGGGAACCCCGGGCCAGCCCGAGAAGCTGCCGTTCCACATCCCGATCCGCATGGGCCTGACCGGAGCGAGCGGCACGCCGGAGCCTTTGCAGCTGGAGGGCGAGAACGAGCCCAGGGGCACGGAGCGCGTGCTGGAGCTCACCGAGCCCGTGCAGCGCTTCACCTTCCTCGGCCTCGAGGAGGAGCCGGTGCCGTCGCTGTTGCGCGGCTTCTCCGCTCCGGTGAAGGTGGCCGCCCGCCTCGACGATGCGGACCTGGCGGTCCTGATGGCCCACGACACGGACGCCTATGTCCGCTGGGACGCCGGGCAGCGGCTGGCCGCGAACGTGCTCCTGGCCCTCGTGCGCGAGCGGGCCGAGGGCCGGCCGGCGGGTGCGGTCGATCCGCGGCTCGTCAGCGCCTTCGCCGCCAGCCTCGACCGCGCCGGCGACGACCCGGCGCTGGCGGCGCGCGCTTTGTCGCTGCCCGGCAGCGCCTATCTCGGCCAGCAGCTGCCGGTGATCGACGTCGAGGGCATCCGCCATGCGATCGACCATGTCCGCGACGGGCTGGGCAGGGCGCTGCGCGAGCGCTGGCTCGAGACCTACCGTGCCAACCGGCAGGTCGGGCCCTACTCGATCGAGACCGCTGCCATCGGCCGCCGCTCGCTCAAGAACCTGGCGCTGGCCTATCCGACCCTGGCGCGCGATCCCGAGGCGCAGGCGCTGGCGCGCGAGCAGCTCGCCGCCGCGGACAACATGACCGACAGCCTGGCCGCGCTGCGGCTCCTGGTCGAGAGCGGGGCGGCGGGTGCAGACGAGGCGCTGGCCGGCTTCTACGAGCGCTGGCGCGGCGAGCCCCTGGTGGTCAACAAGTGGTTCGCGCTGCAGGCCGGGATCGAGGACGAGCGCGCGGTCGAGCGGGTCGAGGGGCTGATCGCCCATCCGGCCTTCGGCTGGTCGAACCCCAACCGGGTGCGCGCGGTGCTCGGCACCTTCGCGGCGGGCAACCTGCTGGGCTTCCATCGCCGCGACGGCGCCGGCTACCGGCTCCTGACCGACCGTCTGCTCGAGCTCGACCGGATCAATCCGCAAGTGGCCGCCCGGCTGGCAGCGGCGCTCGGCCGCTGGCGCCGCTTCGACCAGCACCGCCAGGGCCTGATGCGCGCCGAGCTGCAGCGCATCCTCGACACGCCGGGGCTGTCGCGCGACGTGTTCGAGATCGCGAGCAAGAGCCTGGCCTAGCCATGGCCGGAAAGGGGAGCGGGATGAGCAATCAGGAACTGCTGGGCGCCCTGGCGGGTGCGATCGCCGGCGGCGGGATCCGCGTGGTCGATCTCAGCCAGCCCCTGCGGGCGAGCACGCCGGTGATCCAGCTGCCGCCGCCCTTCGCCCCCTCGCAGGCGTTCCGGATCGAGGAGATCTCGCGCTACGACGAGCGCGGCCCCGCCTGGTACTGGAACAACATCTCCTGCGGCGAGCACACCGGCACGCACTTCGACGCACCGGCGCACTGGGTCACCGGGCGCGAGCTGCCCGACGCGCACACCGACACGATCCCGCCGCAGCTCCTGATCGCACCCGCCTGCGTGATCGACTGCGAGCGGGAGGTGGCGGCGGATCCCGACTTCCTGCTCGAGCCGGCCGGCGTCGCGGCCTGGGAGGCGGAGCATGGCCGTATTCCCGCCGGGAGCTGGGTGCTGATGCGCACTGGCTGGTCCGGGCGCGAGGATCCGGCCGCGTTCCTCAACGCCAGCGAGACCGGCCCGCACGTCCCGGGGCCGAGCGTGGCCTGCATGCGCCTGCTGGTCGAGGAGCGCGACATCCGCGGCTGGGGCGTGGAGGCGGTCGGCACCGATGCCGGGCAGGCCTTCGCCTTCGAGCCGCCGTTCCCGGCGCACAACCTGCTGCACGGTGCGGGCAAGTTCGGCCTCGCCAGCCTGTGCCGGCTCGACGAGCTGCCGCCGACCGGTGCGGTCCTGATCACGCCGCCGCTCAAGATCGAGCACGGCTCGGGCAGCCCGTTGCGGGTGCTGGCGCTGGTGGCGCAGGCTTAGGCGGCCGCGCGGCCCGGGTAGGCGCACTCGGCGAGCGTGGTCGCATCCAGCTCGCGCAGGAAGGCCGAGCGGGCGGCGGCGAGGCGGGCCCTCAGCCGGCAGCGCGGGGTGAGGACGCACGACCCGCCATCGGCACGGAAGCACTCCGCCAGCGGCTCGCCGCGGTCGAGGGCGCGGACCACCTCGCCCAGCGTGATGGTCTCGGCCGGCCGCGCCAGCCGCAGGCCGCCGCCGGCGCCGCGGCTGGTCCGGACGAAGCCGGCCTCGGCGAGATCGCGCACGATCTTGGTCAGATGGTGGCGCGAGATGCGGAACTCGTCGGCGATCCCGGCGGTGGTGAGCGCGCGGTCGGGCGATCCGGCCAGGCGCATCAGCGCGCGCAGCCCGTAATCGGTGAACAGCGACAGGCGCATGGCGGGTCCATCGACAAGGATGTTGCGGTGGACGCTATGCCCGCCTAAATCGGTATTGGGAATACCTATTCGAGTGGAGCACCGGATGACGGGCGAATCGCGGCGGGCGGCGATCGTGGACGAGATCGTCGGCCGGACCGGCATCGACGAGGCGATGATCACCCGGCTGGTGCACCGCTTCTACGAGGCGGTCCGGCAGGATCCGCTCCTGGGCCCGGTGTTCGAGGCGCGCATCGCCGACTGGGGGCCGCACCTCGAGCGGATGTGCGCGTTCTGGTCGTCGGTGGTGCTGATGTCGGGCCGCTATCATGGCCAGCCGATGGAGAAGCACATGCCCCTGCCGGTGGACGCCGAGCATTTCGACCGCTGGCTGGCGCTGTTCGCGCGGACCGCCGAGCGGGAGTGCCCGCCGACCGCGGCCGCCCACTTCGTCGACCGGGCGCAGCGCATCGCGCAGAGCCTGGAGCTGGGCATCGCCTGCCAGCGCGGCGTGCTGCTGGCGCCCGGCGAGCGCTACCGCCTGCAGGCGGCCGCCTGACCGATGGGCGGGACCAGGGACGGGCGCCACACCGATGCGGTCGCGCCGAGGGGCTGTCCGACCCGGCGCGCGGGCGGCCGGTCGTGAGCGGCCCGGACGAGGACGAGGCCACTCCCGGCTACGCGTCGCCGCCCTGCCTGATGCACGAGCTCGACCCGAGCTTCCGCGAGCTGAAGGCCGAGGGCGATCCGCGGACGGCGCGCGACGTGGCGCGCTGGCGCAAGGCGGAGCGGGAGCGGCTGATCCAGGCGCGGCGCTCGCTCGACGTGGCGACCCGGCGCGCCGCCGCGGCCAGGATCGCCGAGGGGCTCGACGCGGCGCTGGGCGAGATCGGCGGGCGCACGGTCGGCTGCTACTGGCCGATCCGGGGCGAGCCCGATCTGCGCGCCTGGATCGGCAGCCTGGTCGAGCGCGGTGCGGTCTGCGCGCTGCCGGTCGTGGTCAGGCTCGGCGAGCCGCTCCTGTTCCATCGCTGGCGGCCGGGCGAGCGGCTGGTGCCGGGGCACTGGAACATCCCGGTGCCCGCGGAGCCGGTCCCGGTCGTGCCCGACCTGGTCCTGGCACCGCTGGTCGGGTTCGACGGCGGCTGCTACCGCCTCGGCTATGGCGGCGGGTTCTTCGACCGGACGCTGGCGGGCCTGCGCGGACGGGCGCAGGCGGTCGGGGTGGGCTACGCGTCGGCGCGGCTCGCCACGATCTTCCCGCAATGGCATGACCTGCCCATGGACCTGCTCGTGACGGAGGAGGGCGTGAGCCGCCGCACGGGCGCCTGAACCGGCGGGGGCGGACGTGCGGATCAAGCGGCTGGAGACCTTCTGCAACCGATGGGTCGGCTTCGTCCGGGTCACGGCCGAGGACGGCGCGCAGGGCTGGGGCCAGGTCTCGACCTACCATGCCGACATCACCTGCGCGGTGCTCCACCGGCAGGTCGCACCCTACGCCTTGGGTGCCGAGGCCGTCCCCGACGACGCGCTGCTCGACCGGATCGAGGAGCGGGAGCACAAGTTCCCGGGCTCCTATCTCAAGCGTGCCATGGCCGGGCTCGACACCGCACTGTGGGACCTGCGCGGCCGGCGGGAAGGCAGGCCGGTGATCGAGCTGCTCGGGGGCAGGCCGGGGCCGCTGCGCTGCTACGCCTCCTCGATGAAGCGGGACATCACGCCCGAGGCCGAGGCCGAGCGGTTCCGGCGGCTGCGCGACGCGCACGGCTTCGACGCCTTCAAGTTCCGGATCGGGGCCGAGTGCGGGCGTGACATCGACGAGTGGCCGGGCCGGACCGAGGCGATCGTGCCGACGATCCGCAAGGCGCTGGGGCCGGACGCGCATCTGCTGGTCGATGCCAACAGCGGCTTCTCGCCCGAGCGGGCGATCGAGGTCGGCCGGATGCTGGAGGCGGAGGGGGTCGAGCACTTCGAGGAGCCGTGCCCCTATTGGGAGCTGGAGCAGACCAGGGAGGTCGCGGACGCGCTCGAGGTCGCGGTGACCGGCGGCGAGCAGGACTGCGAGCTGACGGTCTGGCGGCGGATCTGCGCGCTGCCGGCGGTCGACATCGTCCAGCCCGACATCCTCTATGCCGGCGGCATCGGCCGCACCCGCCGCATCGCCGGGATGGCGGCCGAGCGCGGCCTGCCAATGACGCCGCATGCGGCCAATCTCGGGCTGGTCACCCTGCTCACCATGCACCTGCTGCCGACGCTGCCCAACCGGGGCAAGTATCTGGAGCTCTCGATCGAGGAGGCCGACTACTATCCCTGGCAGTACGGGCTGTTCCGCGACGATCCCTATCGGGTCGTCGACGGCCGGGTGACGGTGCCGTCCGAGCCCGGCTGGGGCGTGGAGATCGAGCCGGAGTGGCTGGCGCGGTCGGCCTACCAGGTGAGCGAGGCCGGCTAGCATCGGTCGCCATGGAGAGTGGCCCCGGGCAGCGGGACGGGTGGCCGGCCGGGTTCGGGCGTGCACGGGCGGCGATCGCTGGTGGAGGACGGTGCCGAGCGAACGCGTGGCCCGGGTTCGAGCGTGCGCGCGGCCGGAGGATCGGGGCGGGCGCCATGGAGCGACGGCGCGGGCGAGGCCGGCGTTGACGGGATGGCAACAATCTTCGGGCAGAAGCGCGGACGGTGGAGCAGGGGCCGCGCGGGGAGACAGCCCGAGCGCAGCGAGGGCGGCAGGGTCCGGGCGGCTCGGGTTCGGGCGTGCGCGGCGGGGAGATCGTTCGGGGGTTCTCGTGTGATCGGACGGTCGGGTTCGATGGGTCGCGAGGGGTCGGTGGGGCGTTCGTGACGGCAGAGGGCGATCGGGCGCAGGGGGGCCGCGGTCGGGTTCGGGTGTGCAGGGGCCGGCTCGCTCGTGCGAACATGCAGCATGGTGGCCGGGCCGGGCTCGCGGGGGCGCCGGGGGTAATCGTTGGTGCGGACAAGGCGGAGCGGCCGGGCGTGGCTCGGGTTCGCGCGTGCGCGTGGCGGGGGGATGCGTGCGGGTCCGGGCGGCATGGCAGGCTCGCGTCGATAGGAGGAAAAGCCTTGCACCATGCCATGAACCGGCGGTGGAGTCGAGGGCGGCGTTGACGAGGCAGCAAGTCATGTTCTGTCGGTTCCGGTGGCGGGCGAGGCGAGCGCCGAGCCACGGGTGGCACCGCCAATCGATTAATTGAGGTGAGCGAATTGGAGTGCACCCCTGTGGACTGCACCCCGAGGCTGAGACAGGGAATTAGGGACAGTCGGTTGCCGCCGTGGCCAGGGGCTGCTGCGCAGCAGCCCCTGGCGATCGACGTTGCGCCTCGAACTCCACCGGCGCGAGATAGTTC
>JBFWWD010000143.1:0-14644 GCA_050246385.1 Geminicoccaceae bacterium | reverse complement strand
CGATGAGATAGAGAACCAGGAGTGGCAAGGCGCCGAGAACGCTCATGGCCATCATCTCGTTCCACTCGAAGGCATGCTGGCCCATCAGCAGCGAGATCCCGATTGGCACCGTGCGCATGTCCATCGACTTGGTCAGCGTCAGCGCGAACAGGAACTCGTTCCAGGACAGCAGGAACGTGTAGACCGAGGTCGCGACGATGCCCGGCAGCGACAGCGGGACGATCACCCGCCACAGCGCGGTCCAGCTCGAGCCGCCGTCGACCCGCACCGCCTCGTCCAGCTCCCGCGGCAGGGTGTTGAGGAACCCGGTCATGAGCAGGATCGCGTAGGGCAGCGTGAAGACCAGATAGGTCAGGATCAGCGCGAAGTAGGTGTCGAAGATGCGAAAGGCGACGACCATCCCGAAATAGGGGATGAGCAGCGTGATCGGCGGCACGGTCTGCGTGCTGATGATGAACGCGTTGAGCGTGTTCTTCAGCCGGAACCGGTAGCGGCTGAAGGCATAGGCCGTGAGGGTGGCGATGATGACCGTCAGCAGGGTGACCACGCCGGCCACGAGATAGCTGTTGAGGAAGAAGCGGACCTTGGCGGGGTCGCCGAAGATCGATCGGTAGGCCACGAGCGTGAACTCGTCGGGCAGCAGCCGCGGCGGCAGCGCGAAGATCTCGGTGTTCGACTTCAGCGAGCTGAACAGCATCCAGAGCACCGGGAAGCCGGCGAACACCAGGCCGGCCGCCAGCCCGAGATGGACCAGGATGGTCGGGAGCAGTGACCTGCCCGGGGAAAGTCGCGCCATCGCCGCCTACCTGGCCTTCTGATGCTTGAGATAGAAGTAGGTCATGCTCATCGAAAGCAGCAGGATCACGACGGCACTCGCCGAGGCGAGCGAGAAGTCATACTGCCGGAACGCCAGCTTGTAGGTGTAGGTGCTCAGCATCTCGGTGGCGTGGATCGGCCCGCCGCCCGTGGTCATCCAGACCAGCGGGAACACCTGCATCGTCCAGATGAAGTCGAGCAGGGCGATGCTGATCATGATCGGCATCAGCTGCGGGACGGTGATGTGGCGCAGCCGATGCCACGCGCTGGCGCCGTCGATCTCCGCCGCCTCGTAGAGCTCCTTGGGGATGCCCTGCAGGCCGGCCAGGAGGCTCACCATGTACAGCGGATACCCCGCCCAGATGTTGACGAAGGTCACCGCGTGCAGCGCGGTCGCGGGTGAGGAGAACCACTCGACCTTGAAGCCGACGATGTGCAGCGTCGTCAGCACGCTGTTGATGACGCCGTTGGGATCGAGCAGCAGCCGCCAGATGATCGCGATGATCACCGCCGTGAACAGCCAAGGCAGGATGAACAGCACCCGCAGGACGCTCCGCAGCACCGGGTTGACCCGCGGCGAGTTGAGGAGCAGCGCGAACGCCAGGCCGAGCAGCAGGTGGAAGACCACGCTGACCACGGTGAAGTAGAGCGTGTTGCCGACCGATTCCCAGAAGACCGGATCGGCGAAGACCTCCCGGTAGTTCTGCAGCCCGGCGAACCCGGCGTTCTTCTTCACGATGGCGCCGTCCATCAGCGAGTAGCGGACGACCATGGCCATCGGGAACAGCATCAGGAGACAGAACAGCAGCGTCGCCGGGGTGACATAGTAGAACGGCGTCAGCCGGGCGGACGCCGCGTGCGAGAGCGGATTCCAACCGCGGTTGCCGGGCCTGTCGCCGGTCACGTCCCGGGCCGCCTGCGCCATCCGGTGCCCCCTTGCTCGAGCCGGTCGTCAGGGCTCCGTCGAGCCCACCGGCAGCGCGTGCGGCGCTGCCGGTACTGCATCCGCCTATTTGGCGAACTCGGCTTCCCACTGCTTCTGCGTGGCGGCGGCCGCCTCCTGTGCGGTCACCTGTCCCTCGAGCAGCTTCTGCACCTCGATGTCCATCTGGCGCATCAGCTCCTCGGCCACCGGCAGGCCGACGAACTCGTTGGCGAGATAGCCTTCCTGATAGATCTTGAAGGCTTCCGCGAACAGCGGATCGGACTTCGACAGGTCCGGCTTGGCGTGCACGTTCCCCGGGAAGGCGTTGGCGATGGTGACGAGCTTGGAGTTCACCTCCGGGCTCATGAGATACTCGACGAGCTTCCAGGCCTCCTCCTTGTGCTCGCTGCCCTCGCTGATGCCGATGCCCCAGGAGGCGTAGGGCATGCCGCGCTTGCCGGTGTAGCCGTCGACCGCGGGGACCGCGGAGATGCCGAAGTTCAGCTCCGGATTGCGCTCGCGGATCAAATTGATGTGGGCAAGCGAGTCGATCATCATGCCGACGCGGCCGTTGACGAACTCCTCGACCTTGTCCTGCTCCTTCTTGGCGAAAGTGCCGGGCGAGATGACGCCGGCGTCGTTCAGCGCCTTGATGTAGTCGAGCGTGCCGACGACGGTCTCGTTCTCGAGGTCGGGCTTGCCGTCCTTCAGCATCGAGGCGCCCGAGGCCCAGACCCAGGCCATCACGTCGTTCTGGATACCGTTCGGGGTTTCCAGCGACAGCGGCAGCACCCAGCCGAACTGGTTCTTGTCGGCATCGGTCATCTTCTTCGCCGCGTCGGCGAACTCGCTGCGGTCGGCCGGCATCTGGTCGACGCCGGCGGCCTTGGCGATGTCGAGATTGACGAAGACCGGGTAGACGAACGAGGCGAGCGGGAACATGACGCTCTGCCCGTCGACCTTGATGATGTCGGCGATCTGGGTGCGATCGTAACCCGCCGCGTCCATCAGCGGATCCAGCGAGGCGATCGCCCCCTGCTTGGACAGGCCGTTGACCCAGGCACCGTCGAGCCCGACCACGTCGCTCAACGTACCCGAGGCGGCACCGACGACGATCTGGTCGTGCGTGGTGGAGTAGGGACCGCTGACCAGCGTGACCTTGATGTCCGGGTTCGCCTTCTCGAACTCGTCCATGATGCCGCGCAGCGCACCGGCCGGCATCTCCGGCTCCCACCACTGGATGAACTCGATCTCGGTCTGTGCCAGCGCGCCGCCGGCGCACAGGGCCCAGACCGCCGCGGCCGAGAGCATCCTCGTGCCGAATCCCCTGACTCGCATGCTTGCCTCCCTTGGCTGCTGCAGCCTCGATCCCGCCAGGACCCTACCCGAAAGTACGGTTCTGTCGACGCGGCCTGTCAACGATGGGCGCGCCGGGCCGCGGCCTCGCCGCGGCCCTCACCCCACGCCCAGCCGGCGCAGCGTGTCGCGGTTCGCCCGCACGGCTGCGGCGGGGTCGGCCGCCGCGGCTTTCGATTCCTCCTCGACGACGATCCACCCGTTGAAGCGGGGCGCCTCCCGCACGGCCGCCACGATCGCGGGAACGTCGCAGGCCCCCTCGCCCAGCATCGCCCAGGTTCCCTGCGCATCCACGTCCTTGAGGTGCAGGTAGCGGATGCGGTCGCGATGCGCCGCCAGCGTGCCGCCGATCGACTGCCCGCCGCGCAGGATGTGGCCGGTGTCCGGCACCCAGCCGACCTGCGGCTCCAGCAGGTCGAAGATCCGATCGTAGTCCGCCCGGCTGAGGAGGAGCGTGTCGTGGTGCGACGAGGGATGCACCGCGACGGCGACACCTGCCGCCCGCCCGATCTCCGTCGCGCGGTTGTAGATCTCCGCGGCCACGGCGAACTTGTCGTCACGCGCGCCGCCCGACATCACCGTGGCCGATCCCATCGACACCAACGCCCCGGGAAAGCGGGCCGCGAACTCGACCCAGCGGCGCACGGCCTCGAGGTCGGCCTGCGCCTGCCCGGGTTCGGTGAAGCCGCCGTCCGAGCCCATGGCGAACGCCACCAGGACCAGCCCGGCCTCCTCGAGGCGGCGGGCGAAGTCGGGCGCGCGGCCGGCATAGGAGCCGATCATGGTGTCGGTGATCTCGATGCCGGCGTAGCCGCCGTCGGCGATCGCCGCGACCAGATCGTCGGGGCCGCCGCGCCAGGCGTCGCCCAGCATCTCCCAGGTGAACGTCTGGCAGGCGAGCTTCGGTGCGGGAGAACTCATCGGGTCGTCCTGGCCTTTCTGACTGTGCTAGCGTCGCTGCGCCGCTCCGGCGTGGGCAAGTCGTTCGCTTCTTCTGACGCAATCCAAAGGTCAATCCGGGATCATGACGCATACCACTGAACCGAGCCTGAGGATCGGCATCGTCGGCTGCGGCAACATCTCGATGGCCTATCTGCGCAACGCGCGCCTGTTTCGCGGCGTCCGGATCGTCGCCTGCGCCGACCTGGTGGCGGCGGCGGCCGTGCGCCGAGCCGCTGAGTTCGGCATCCGGGCCATGGAGGTCGACGCGCTCATCGCCGATCCCGAGACCGACCTCGTGCTCAATCTGACCGTCCCCACGGCACATTTCGCCATCTCGCTGCAGGCCCTTTCCGCCGGGAAACACGTGTTCACGGAAAAGCCGCTGGCCACTGAAGCCGAAGCCGGCCGGGCGCTGGTCGCCACCGCCGCGGCGCGAGGTCTCGCGCTCGGCTCGGCACCCGACACCTTCCTCGGGGCCGCAGGGCGGCTGGCACGGCGGCTGGTGGAGCAGGGCCGGATCGGCACGCCGGTGACCGGAACGGCGTTCATGCTGGGCCGCGGCATGGAGCACTGGCATCCCGATCCGGGCTTCTACTATCAGCCCGGCGCCGGCCCGGTCATGGACATGGGGCCGTACTATCTCACCATGCTGGTCAATCTCCTGGGGCCGGTGCGGCGTGTCCAGGCGGTCGCCACCAGCGGCCAGCCGGAGCGGCTGATCACCGCGGCGGGGCCGAAGCACGGGACGCGGTTCAAGGTGGGCACACCGACCAGCGTCCTGTCGCTGCTCGAGTTCGCCTGCGGCGCCATCGTCACGTTCGGCGCGTCGTGGGACGTCTTCCGTCACTCCAACCACCCGATCGAGCTGCACGGCACCGGAGGCTCGCTGCGGCTGCCGGATCCCGACAATTTCGGCGGCGTCGTCGCCGCCTCCGACGGCGGGGCCGCGTGGGAGGAGACCGACACCTCCACCATGCTTCACGGAGCCGCGAACTGGCCGGTCGATGCGCCGGACCGCGCGAACTACCGGATGCTCGGCCTGACCGACCTCGCGCGGGCGGTCATCGAGGGCCGAGCGCCACGCGCGTCAGGCGACCTTGCGCTGCACGTGCTCGAGGTGATGGAGGCGATCCTGCGGGCCGGAGAGAGCGGGACGGCGCAGACCGTCCCGGGCACGACCACGCGACCCGCCGAGCTGAGCGAAGAGGAAGCAGGACGCCTGATGGCGGCGCCTGGTTGAGCGTGCGACGGCCCACCCGTCCGTGGCCGGCGCTCGCCGGTCGCGAACGAGCGGCCGGCGGCGCTCAGCTCTCCGCCGCGGCGGCCATGCTCTCGAAGCGGCCGAGATGCTCCGTCACCAGCGGTTCGGCGGCCCGTTCCAGCGCCCGAAACCGGGCGACCAGCCCCACGCCGAGCTCGGTCAGCGCGGCACCGCCGCCATGGCTGCCGCCGAGCTGGGTCGTGACCAGGGGTGCCCCGAACAGGCGGTTGAGCTCGTCCACCAGCAGCCAGGCGCGCCGGTAGGACATGCCGAGCGCGCGACCGGCCGCGGAGATCGAGCCGGTCTGGGCGATCTGTTCGAGCAACGCGATCTTGCCGGGGCCGATGCGGACTCCGGGGGCGAAATCGACACGCACGAAGACACGAGCCATGCCGTCAGCATGGCCCGTGCTTCCGTCCGGGACAAGCGATCCGCGGCGGGCAGATCAGGCGAGCGCGGCGGTGACCGCCTTCACCTCGAGATAGTTCTCGAGCGCGAACTCGCCCATCTCGCGGCCCCAGCCCGATTCCTTGTAGCCGCCGAACGGCAGCGAGGCGTCGAACACATTGTGGCAGTTGATCCAGACCGTGCCGGAGCGCAGGCGCGCAGCCAGGCGATGCGCCCTGGAGATGTCCTTGGTCCAGATGCTGGCCGCGAGCCCGAAGCTCGTGTCGTTGGCCTCGGCGGCGATCCGCTCGAGATCCTCGTCGGCATAGGGGATCGCGCACACGACCGGCCCGAAGATCTCCTCGCGGATCACCTTCATGCCGGGATTGGTGTTGGTCAGCACCGTCGGCTCGACGAAGTAACCGCGCTCCCTGGGCGTCCCGCCGCCGGCCGCGAACTTCGCGCCTTCGGCAAGGCCGGCCTCGAGGAATCCGGTGACGCGGTTGAACTGCTCCTCCGAGACCAGCGGCCCCATGTCCGTGTCGGGGTCGAGACCCGGCCCGAGGCGGATCTTGCCGGCCTCGGCCGACACGCCCTCGACGACCTGGTCGAACACGCTCTGATGGGCATAGAGCCGCGAGCCGGCAC
This sequence comes from Geminicoccaceae bacterium, assembly GCA_050246385.1. Taxonomy (GTDB): domain Bacteria; phylum Pseudomonadota; class Alphaproteobacteria; order Geminicoccales; family Geminicoccaceae; genus Benzoatithermus. The sequence goes on along the minus strand of JBFWWD010000143.1, from coordinate 8,309 downwards.
AGCAGCACTGGCCGTGGTTGAAGAAGATGGCGTTGGCGGCACCCGCGATCGCCTTCGGCAGATCGGCGTCGGGGAACACGATCGCCGGCGACTTGCCGCCCAGCTCCAGCGTCAGCCGCTTCAGGTTGCCGGCGGCCGCCTTGACGATCAGCTTGCCGACCTCGGTCGAGCCGGTGAACGCGACCTTGTCGACATCGGGATGTGCCGCCAGGGCGGCGCCCGCGGTCTCGCCGAAGCCGGTGAGGATGTTGACCACGCCCTCCGGGAACCCGGCCTCGAGGATCAGCTCGCCGAGCCGGAGCGCCGACAGCGGGGTCTGCTCGGCGGGCTTGAGCACGACGGTGCAGCCGGTGGCCAGCGCCGGGCCGAGCTTCCAGGCCGCCATCAGCAGCGGGAAGTTCCACGGGATGATCTGGCCGACCACCCCCACCGGCTCGCGCAGGGTGTAGCTGTGATACTCGCCGGGCAGCGAGAGCGAGATCGTGGTGCCGCGGATCTTGGTCGCCCAGCCGCCCATGTAGCGGAACATGTCGACCGCGAGCGGCACGTCGGCGACACGCGCCACCGAGAACGGCTTGCCATTGTCGACCGATTCGATCTCGGCGAACTCGTCATTGTGCTGCTCGAGCAGCTCGGCCAAGCGCCACAGGAGCTTGCCGCGCTGCGACGGCGCCATGCGCGCCCACGGCCCGCTCTCGAAGGCCCGCCGGGCGACGGCAACCGCGGCGTCGACGTCGGCGGCCTCGGCCTCGGCGACCCGGGCGATCGGACCGCCGCTCGAGGGGTCGACGACGGCAAAGGTCTTGCCGGACTTGGCCGGGACCCACTTGCCGTCGATCAGCAGCTTGTGCTCGGCCGATAGGAAAGTCTGCGCCGCCGCCGATAGGCGCGGGTTCGAAGCGATCGTGTCCACGTGGGCGCTCCCCTTTTGCTCAGCCAAAGATACAACCGGATAAAGATCTCAATCAATTACAGCAGTGAAGAATGGAACTAGAATAAACATGACCAGCAATCTATCTAGACTCGTTGTTATTGTCGGCTGGTTACAGCCATGACATCGATACCTCCTCGTGACGGTCGGCCAGGGCGACCGTCGGCCGGCCGGCACGCGGGCCGAAGCCCCGATCTCGCAGCCAAGCGCTATATATGTTGAAATATAGCGTGCGCAGGCGAGGCTGCAAGGGGCATTGGGCGCGTTGCAGGGCCGGAGTGTCGCATCGCCAGGGCTTTCATCAGCCATTCCGGCACGCTATATCCTAATAAATATAGCGCTCGCGATGCAGTCGCATGCGGAGTTGCCTTCAAAGGAGGGAGTTTGATGAGCGTAGCCGTGCTCAAGCCATCGATCGGCGGCGAGACCCGTTCGTTCCTGGCCAAGCCGAAGCAGCTTCTGATCGACGGGGAGTGGGTCGACGCTGTCTCCGGCAAGACCTTCGCGGTCGAGGATCCGGCGACCCAGGAGACCATCGCCCATGTCGCCGAGGGCGACGCGGCGGACATCGACCGCGCGGTCGCGGCCGCACGCCGGGCGTTCGACAGCGGGCCTTGGGCCACCATGCTGCCGAACGAGCGCGCCAGGCTGGTCTGGCGGCTCGGCGATCTGCTGGAGACGCACGCCGACGAGCTCGCCGAGCTCGAGGCGCTCGACAACGGCAAGCCGATCACCGCCGCGCGGCGCGACGATGTCGGCGGCTCGATCAACATGTTCCGCTACATGTCCGGGTGGGCGACGCGCCTGACCGGCGAGACCATTCCGGTCTCCTCGCCGGGCAACTGGTTCGCCTACAGCGTGCGCGAGCCGGTGGGCGTGGTCGGCCAGATCATCCCGTGGAACTTCCCGCTGATGATGGCGGCCTGGAAGCTCGCCCCGGCGCTCGCGGCCGGCTGCACCATCGTGCTCAAGCCCGCCGAGCAGACCCCGCTCTCGGCGCTCCGCCTCGGCGAGCTGGTGATCGAGGCCGGCTTCCCCAAGGGTGTGCTGAACATCGTCACCGGCTTCGGCGAGACCGCCGGGGCGCGGCTGTCCGCGCATCCCGACGTCGACAAGGTCGCGTTCACCGGCTCGACCGAGGTCGGCAAGCTGATCGTCAAGGCGGCCGCCGGCAACCTCAAGCGCGTCAGCCTGGAGCTGGGCGGGAAGTCGCCGCAGGTGGTGTTCCCGGACGCCAAGCTCGACAATGCCGTGGCCGGCACCGCCAGCGCCATCTTCTACAACATGGGGCAGTGCTGCACGGCGGGCTCGCGGCTGTTCGCGCACAAGAAAGTGTTCGACCGAATCGTCGAGGGCCTCACCTCCGAGGCCAGCAAGCTCAAGATCGGCCACGGCCTCGATCCGGCGACGACGCTCGGACCACTCGTCTCCGACGAGCAGTATCAGAAGGTCCAGGGCTTTCTCGAGTCCGGGCGTAGCGAGGGTGCCGAGGTGGTCACCGGCGGCGGCGTGCACGGCAATCGCGGCTACTTCATCCAGCCGACCGTGCTGGCCAAGACCAACCGCGACATGAAGGTCGTCCGTGAGGAGATCTTCGGCCCGGTGATCTGCGTCCAGCCGTTCGAGGAGGATGATCTCGACGGAATCGCCAAGTTCGCCAACGACACCGAGTACGGTCTGTCCGCCAGCATCTGGACGCAGGACCTGACCAGGGCGCACACGCTGGCGCGCAAGATCCGGGCCGGCACGGTGTGGGTCAACACCCACAATTGGGGCGACGCGGCGCTGCCCTTCGGCGGCTACAAGCAGTCCGGCTGGGGCCGCGAGATGGGCAAGGAGGTCATGGAGAACTATCTCGAGACCAAGGCCGTCGGCGTCCGGCTGGTCTGAGGTTTCGTCGTCGAGGTCAGCCGCTCATGCGGCTGACCTCGCACGCCGCCTTGCTCATCACGCCGGCCAGCGCATTCAGGCTCAGGGTCGGCAACTGATCGAGGGACTTGCCGGACAGGCGCACGAGGCGACGGGCGGTCGAGGCGGCGGCGTGACTGACGCTGTCGAGCGCCACCGCCACCCGGTCGGCCCGCCCGATCAGCCCCGGCAGCAGGCCGAGGCTCATCTCGCGTCCGCCGTCGTGATGGAGCAGCACCCCGCCGGCGCGCTCCACGGCACGGGTGAGCGGCGGTACCTGGGCCGGGCGGCCTCTCACCAGAAGAATCGTCGTCTGGTCGAGGTCGGGGACCGCAGGCTCCGCCCCCCTGGAGCATGCTCCTCGCCGCATGAACAGACCGGCGTCGGATCGGACCGTTCCGTCGCCGCGATCGGACCAGCCCTCTCCGCGGTCTCGAGCCGCGCCTCCAAGGTCTCCACGCGCCGCTCGAGCTGCATGCGCCGGTAACGCTCGCGCTTGAGGCTCTCGGCGAGGTGCTCCCCGTCCACCTGGGGCTGTGTCACGCGTTCGCGCTCGGCCAGCGCGGCCAGCAGCTCGCGGATCTGGCGCTCCCTGGCGCCCAAGGTCTCGGTCAGGTGGCGCTGCTGACGCGCGAGCTTGTCCTCGAGCGCGGACTTCTCCCGTTCCAGCTCCTGCAGACGACGGATGTCGGCGCGGTTCGCGGCACCCACGAGATGCGAGAGCATGTGGACGTCGCTGAATGCCTCGCCGATCAGCTCCTTGGTCGCTGCCTGATGGGTCAGCAACGCCCAGTAGGCGCCCGGGATGTCGCCGGTGGCCATGGCGTCGACCCACATCCGCCGCAATGACGGCACCTCCGTGGCGCGGCCGAACTGCGCGATCACGGTCTTGAACTTCCGCTCCAGAGCCTTGCCGAGCATCCGGCCCAGGCCGTCGCGCCGCGAGGCCCAGCGAACCGCCTCGGTGTGGATCGTGTGATCGCCTGCCCGTACCAGCGACGCATCGGCGAACTTGAGCACGAGCTGACGCAGCTCGCGCAGCCCGAAGCAGGTGCCGACGATCGAGCAGTGCAGGCTCGGATGCAGCTCGTCCAGCCGGGTCCGCGTCGCTGGAACCGCCCGCTGCTCGCACGCCCGCCTGGGCTGGGGAAACGGGTCGCGCTGATCCGCGGTGGCGCCGGCGAATACCACGCTGGGCGAGAGCCCCGTTCCGGCGAGAAGCAGGCTGCTCGAGGACCGCATGCCGAAACATCCCCATGGCCGATTGTCTCGCTATATCTCAGACGATATAGCGATGGTGGCAACCGTCGAAGCGGCGAATCACGGGAGGAGATACGCATGCGCCTGCTCACTCTGGCCCTCGCGGCACTGCTGGGCTCACCCTTCGCGGCCATCGGCGCGCCGGCGGTATCTCTCTACGCCGCCGGCTCCCTGACCGGCGCTCTGGGCGAGGCGGCGAAGAGTTATGCGCAATCCTCGGGCGTCGAGGTCGCGACGAGGTTCGGACCCTCGGGGCAGATGCGCGAGCGAATCGAGGCAGGCGAGCCCGCCACCCTGTTCGCCTCGGCCGATTTCGGCCACCCGGCCAAGCTGTTCACCGAGGGCAAGGCGGATCCGCCGGTGATCTTCGTCAGGAACCGGCTTTGCCTGCTGGCACGCCCCGGCGTGACGGTCGAGCCGACGGACCCTCTGGCGGCCATGCTCGATCCGGCGCTCAAGCTGGGAACCTCGACGCCGGGGAACGATCCGTCCGGCGACTATGCCTGGGCATTGTTCGCCAAGGGCGAGGCCGTCCGTCCTGGGGCGCAGGCCGCGCTGGAGGGCAAGGCGCTGATGCCGGTGGGCGGCAAGACCACCACCCTCGCGCCCGAGGGCCGCAACACCGTCGCATGGCACATGAGCGAGGACCGTGCCGACCTGTTCCTGTCCTATTGCACCAGCGGCAGGACCGCCGCCGCCGAGCTGCCGGGGCTACAGGTGTTGCCGCTGCCGGACGAGCTCGCGGTCGGCGCCGACTATGGGCTCGCGGTCCTGTCGGGACCCGCGGAACAGCAGGCGGCGGCCGCGCGCTTCGCGATGTTCATCCTGTCGCCGGCAGGCCAGGCCATCATGGCGAAATGGGGCTTTCTGCCGGTCACTGCCCCGGCGGGCTGACGCGGACGCGGTAGCGCCCTAGCCTGCCTCGCCGATCTCCCTGCGCCAGTCATGCGCCTCGCGAAAGCCGAGCACCTCGCGGATCTTGCGGTTGGACAGCGGCGCCTCGTTGCCGTAGAGCGGCCGCGTGACCGGTGTGTTCGGACACCACTTGGCCAGGAACTCGGCGGTCGGCACGTCGGCGGTGATGGTATCGTTCACCGCGTTGAAGACCTGAAAGCCGAGCCCGTCCGTTGCCAGGCACAGATGTGCGATCTGGGCGAGATCGCGGGCGTCGATGTAGCTCCAGGCGTTGCGCTTGCGCGAAGGCGGGTCGGCGACGAAGCCGGGGAAGCGATCGTATTCGTGCGGCTCGATCACATTGCCGATGCGGAGCGCGTAGATGTCGGCCTTGAATCGCTGGGCGAAGGCGCGTGCCGTCTGCTCGTTCACCACCTTCGAGAGGCCGTAGCTGTCCATCGGATCGACGTCGTAATCCTCCTCGAGCGGGAGCCGCTTGAAGTCGCGGTCCCCCTCCGCGAAGCACACGCCATAGGTCGTCTCGCTCGATGCGATCACCACCTTTCGGATGCCCAGCTTCATCGCGGCTTCGATGACGTTGTAGGTACCCATCACGTTGACCCGATAGGTCTCGTTGTCGGGACTGATGAGCACCCGTGGCACCGCGGCGAAATGCACCACCGCATCCACCGGTGCTGGCGGGCGTCCCTCGTCGAATCCGGCAAAGCCGAAATGCGTGGTCATCGCGTTGAGGACCTGACCCTCGTCCGTGATGTCACCGATCAGCGTCGGGATCTCCGGATGGTCGAACGGCTTCAGGTCGAAATTCAAGATCCGGTAGCCGCGCTCGCGCAACCACGGCAGCATGTGCCGTCCGGCCTTGCCGGTCCCACCGGTGAACAGGATCCGCTTGGTCACTCCAGAACTCCCCTCTGACTGAACTCACCGCAGCCCTATTGCCTATCACCCTGTCCTGGCGAGCCGGCGCGAACTCCTGCCCGTTTTCTCTCCGCCACAGTCGGTCAGCCGACGGCCGGCAGGCTCAGGAGAGCGCGCGCCTCGGCAGTGGTGGCCGGGCGCCTGCCATATTCGGCGCACAAGGCGGCGACCCGGCCGACCAGGGCCGCGTTGGACGGCGCCAGCCGGTCCTTGTCCCAGCGGACATTGTCCTCCAGCCCGGTGCGACAGTGACCGCCCAGCTCGAGCGACCATCTGTTCAGCGTGAGCTGATCCCTGCCGATTCCGGCCCCGGTCCAGGTGGCGTCGGGGGCCAGCCGCGCCAGCGTCGCGACGTAGAACTCGAACACGGCACGATCGACCGGCATGGCGTTCTTCACGCCCATGACGAACTGGACGTGCAGCGGTCCCGCGATCCTGCCCGCGTGCTGCATCTCGACGGCCTTGAAGATCATCGACAGGTCGAACGCCTCGACCTCGGGCTTGACGCCGTAGGTCCGCATCTCGCCGGCCAGCCAGTCGATCAGCTCGGGGGAATTCTCGTAGACCCGGGTCGGGAAGTTGCAGGAGCCGGTCGAGAGCGAGGCCATGTCCGGCCTGAGATCCAACATGCCGCCTCGCTCCCGGCCCGAGCCCGACCGGCCGCCGGTCGAGACCTGGAGGATCATGCCCGGGCAGTGGCAGCGCAGGCCCTCCAGCAGACGCGCGAAGCGTTCAGGATCGGAGGTCGGTGTGCCGTCGTCGTTGCGCACGTGCAGGTGGGCGAGCGCGGCGCCCGCCTCGAAGGCGGCCTGGGTCGATTCGACCTGCTCGGCGACCGTGATCGGCACCGCAGGATTGTTCTCCTTGCGCGGCAAGGAGCCGGTGATCGCGACCGTGATGATGCAGGGGGTGAGCTCGACCATCGGCATTGTCCAAGGGTTGGCAGACGTCAAAGAAGATCCCGTCTCGTGCTCGCCTTGACGGCGAATGTCGAGCCGATCGCCCGAGCGGGATCGCGAGGGCCATGACCTCGCCCCGCATCGGGTTCACGAGCACGGGCCGGTCTTGCACCTGCGCATCGGCCTGCTCCATAGTTCCGGGAGATCGTGAAAGCCGGCCGCACAAGCGGCGCAAGGGAGGCTCAGGGCATGGACATCAGGTTCAGGGCGGCGGTCGGCGCCGTCGTCGGGATCGGCTTGGCCGTCGGCGCGGCGCAAGCCGAGGAGTTCACGGTCGGCTACTCCCAGTTCTGGGGGACCAACCCGTTCCTGGTGACGATGGCGAACGGTGCGAAGAAGTCGATCGCCGAATGGGCCGACAAGGGCGTCACGGTCGACATGATCCTGACCAACGGCGGCGATACCGACACCACCAAGCAGGTGGCCGACCTCGAGGACCTCTACGCCCAGGGCGTGCAGGGCCTGATCCTGTTTCCCGGTGACAGCATCGTCCTCGCCGAGCCGGTCAAGAACATCTACAACAAGGAGAACATCCCGGTCGTCATCACCGACATCGGCCTGCAGTCGGGCAGCTGGGACACCTTCATCATCACCGACAACTATGCGGGCGGCGAGTCGGCGGCCGAGCTGATGGCCAAGACTGTACCGGCCGGGGCCAAGGTCATCACCTTCGACCACGCCCCCGGCAACGACAATGCGCAGATGCGGCAGCGCGGCTTCGAGGACAAGGCCAAGGAGCTCGGCCTCAGCGTGCAGCCCGAGAAGTTCCTCAAGCTGAGTCTCGAGGAAGGCCGCAAGCTGATGGAGGACACGCTGGTCGCGATCCCCGACATCAAGGGCGTGTTCTTCTTCAACCAGGCCGTCGCCCAAGGCGCCGCGGCGGCACTGGCGGCTGCCAACCGCACCGACGTGCAGCTCGTCTCCTTCGACCTCGATCCCGTCTCCTATCAGATGGTCAAGGACGGCAAGATCCTGGGCCTCGTGGTGCAGGACCCGTTCAAGATGGGCTATGAGGGCATGAACGCGATGGTGACCAAGCTGCAGGGCGGCACGCCGGTCGCCCGCATGGACATCCCGACCCGGATGCTGACCAAGGACAATGCGGCAGAGTTCGCCGACGACCCGCAGGTGACCGGCAAATAGCAGGGCGGCTCGCGCTGGAGTGCCACCGCCCTTGTCCGATTCGGCCACGGCCCTGCTCGACTGCCGGGGCATCGAGAAGTCTTTCGCCGCGGTCAGGGCGCTGCGCGGGGTGGACTTCGCGGTGCATGCCGGCCGCGTGCACGGGCTGGTCGGCGAGAACGGTGCCGGCAAATCGACCCTGACCAAGATATTGGCCGTGCTCTATCCGCCCGACGCCGGCACCCTCTCGCTCGACGGCCAGCCCCTGAGCCTGCGCGGCACCGACGATGCGCTGG
>JBFWWD010000142.1:0-14664 GCA_050246385.1 Geminicoccaceae bacterium | reverse complement strand
GCCGGCTGTTCATGCAGGCAGCCGGCATCGAGATGACGAACGTTGCGTACAAGGGGGCGGGCCAGGCGGTCACCGACATCATGGGCGGCCATGCCGACGCGATGTTCACCTCTCCCGGCCAAGTGATGCCGCACGTCCTTGCCGGCAAGCTGCTGCCGCTCGCCTTCACCGGCCCCAAGCGGTTTCCCGACCTGCCGAACGTTCCCACGGTAGCCGAGGCCGGGTTTCCGGGCTTCGAGGCCAGCACGTGGTTCGGAGTGCTCGGGCCGGCCGGCATTCCGCGCGAACTCGTGCAGCAACTGAACCGGCAGATTGCTGCCGCGATGAAGTCGCCGGAAGTGCATGACCGGCTGGTGCAGATGGGCTGGTACGTCTCGCCTTCCAGTGTCGAGCAGTTCGAGGCGGTGCTTCGCGAGGATCGCGAGAAGTGGGGTAAGGTGATTCGCGATGCCGGCATCAAGATCGAATAATCCGGTCATGGAGGAAGCATCATGAGCGTTACGACCCACTCGCTCGACCTGGCCGGCATTTCCCGGCAGCTTGCTGCCGCGGGGCAGCCGGAGCCGGCCTGCAAGGCGGTCCACGATGCCGTTCGAGCGGCCTGCGGGCATTCGTTCACGACGCTGTTGCTCGTCAGGCCCGACGGCCACGCACAACGAGTCTATTCGAGCAACCTCGAAGCCTATCCGCTGCAGTACAGCAAGCCGTTCCCGGACGGCCTCCTGCGGCAAGTGCTCGAAGCGCGGCAGCCGCTGCTGGTGCGCAACATGGACGAGTACCGGACCATCTACTTTCGCGAAGACGTGTTCATGTCCACCGGAGCGCGGAGCCTGTTGACGCTGCCGGTCTGCTATGACGGCAAGGCGTTCGCTGCGATCTGTCTGGGTGCTCCCGAGGGCGTGTTCGACGAGCGGATCGCCGAGGCATTGGAGCCTGCCGTCGCCATGCTCGGGCCAGTGATGGCCTTGCTCCAGCCTCGATACGCGTAGAGCACCGGCTATTCGAAATTCACGGCCGCCATGCTGGCGCGCGGCTGGCCGTCATCCAGGACCGCAATGTCATGGGCGGCAACGGGATACGCCTTCTGGACCAGGCCTGGAGCAGTTGACGCACGGCGGGCCGTGTCGTGGGGAAACGATCTACAATTTCGGCATGGCGGAAAAAAAACGGCCGGCGCGGAAAGTCGCAAAACCCTCCAGACTCAAGCGGGCGGCAGCAGAATCCCGCCTCTTCGTTCAATCCGTCGAGAAGGCCATGAAGGTGCTGATGGCGTTCGACGGAACCCGGCGTCATCTGTCGTTGACCAACATCGCCGCGCTCGCCGAGATCGATCTCAGCACGGCGCAGCGCTTCACGCATACGCTGACCGCGCTCGGCTATCTGAGCAAGGACCCGGAGACGCGTGAATACGAGCTGTCGGTCCGGCTGCTGGACTTCACGTACCACTACCTGGCTTCCAGCGAACTGGTGCAACGCGCGGTGCCCGTGCTGCATCAACTGGCTCGCGAAACCGAAGAGGCCTGCAATCTGACCGTGGCCGATGGCACCGACATCGTGTTCGTCGCACGGCTGATCAGCCGCCGCAGCCTGAACCCGAACGTGATCGTCGGCACGCGATTGCCGGCGTATTGCACCGCCCCCGGCCTGGCCATCCTGTCCACCTACGACGAGCAGGAGGTCGATGACATTCTGGCCAGCAGCGATCTGGTCCAGTACACGGCCAATACCATCGTCGACCCGAAGCGGATCAAGGAGCGGCTGGGCCGCATCAGGGTGGCGGGGTACTCGCTGACCGCCGATGAGCTCTATTATGATGACGTCTCGACGGCGGCGCCGATCCTCGACGCCCGGGGCCGCGCCATCGGGGCGCTGAACGTCGCGGTTTCCCGCGCGAGCTGGGACCCGGATGCCTCCGAGAAGCGGCACTCGGCGCTGCTCAAATCGGCCGCTGCCTCGATCTCCGCGCCGAGGCTGCCTCGGCGCACCTCAGCGCGGAGCTGAGGCAGGGCTAGGCCGGGATCGAGCGGGCCGCTTCCATGACGAGCGGCGCGAGCTTGCGCTCGGCCTCCTCGACGCTGGAGCGCGCACTGGACACGGCGATGCTGACGGCGGCCACGGGGGCATGGCGCGCATCGACGACCGCGGCGCCGATGGAGATGTCGCTGTAGTACTCACCGTTGGTGAGCGCGTAGCCCCGGGCCGCGGTGACGCGCAGCTTGGCGATCAGGTCCGGCAGCTTGTAGACGGTATTGGCGGTATGCGGCTTGAGGTCGGATCGGCGCAGGATATCCATGGCCGCCTCCTCGTCGAGCCTGGCCAGCATCGAGATGCCGAGCGCGGTGCAATAGGCGGGCATCCGGCTGCCGATCACCACGTTCTGGTTGAACACGTGGCGGCTCACGATGCGCTGCACGAAGACGACGTCGGTGTCGTCGAGGACGGCGAGATTGACCGTTTCCTCCGTCAGCGTATTCAAGTGGGTGAGATAGGTGGATGCGCCGCGGATCACCGGGTTGCTGCGCAGGTAGTTGTGGGCCCGGTCGAGCGTCTTGACGGTCAGCTGCAGCGTCTTGGAGACCGGGTCCTTGCGCAGGTAGCCGAGCTCGGTCAGGGTATAGGCGAAGCGCTGCGCCTCGCTCTTGTCCACGCCCAGCACCGACGCCAGCTGGGTCAGCCCCATGACCGGATTGGCGGCGCCGAAGGCCTCCAGCATCTTCATGGCCTTCTCGACCGAGCGCACCATCAGCGGGCGTGGGGTTTTCGATTCCGCGGCCGGGGTCTCGACGTCGCTGTTGCCGCTCTTTTGCTGTCTCGCCAAATTGACTCCGCGCCAGCCGGCCGAGTGCCTCGATACCAAATTCAATAGATTGTAGCTTCATGCAATGCGGGGCGATTCAGCAGTATCGCTACCGTTCTGCCGCTACCGGGGCAGGGGAGCTCGAGCGATTCGGCGACCCCCGACGGGGATCCGGGATTGACACTGCCGCGCTCCTTCGGCTAATAATCAATACTAAGTCCTGTATTGCAATACACGAGTATGATTTCGGAGCGACCGCGCAAGCGTGCGGTGGCATCCACCATCGAGTGACCACGGGCGGAGTCGGTTGCGCGCATCGCCCCCTGCAGGAATCCAACCATGAACGTCGCTCAGGCCGTCGCTGCCATCCTGAAGAAGGAGGGCGTCGATTTCCTCTTTTGTTACCCGACCAGCCGGATCATCGACGAAGCCGCGCTGCAGGGCATCCGCCCCCTGGTGGTCCGCCAGGAGCGGACCGGACTGCACATGGCCGACGCGCTGTCCCGGATGAGCTCCGGCAAGCGAATCGGCGTGTTCGCCATGCAGCACGGACCCGGCGCGGAGAACTCGTACGGCGGCGTGGCCCAGGCCTATGCGGAGTCCGTGCCGATCCTGGTCATTCCGCAGGGCTACCCGCAGCGGATCGCCCCGATCAGTCCGAACTTCAGCTCGGCGACGAGCATGCGCGACGTCAGCAAATCGGCCGAAGCGCTCGCCGTTCCGGCCGAGGTGACCGCGGTGATGCGCCGGGCCTTCAGCCGGCTGCGCAACGGGCGCGGCGGACCGGTGGTGGTCGAAGTGCCGAGCGATCTCTGGGGTGCCGAGTCGCCCGCCCCGGACGCCTATGTGCCGGTCGCGCCCAGCCGCTACGGGCCCGCCCCGGACGACATCGCCAAAGCGGTCGAGCTGATCGCCGCCGCGAGGTCACCGGTCATCTACGCGGGCCAGGGCGTGCACTGGTCGCAGGCCTGGAGCGCGCTGCGCGAGCTGGCCGAGCTGCTCGCCGCGCCGGTGGCCACCACCTTGTCGGGCAAGAGCGCTTTCCCGGAGGACCACCCGCTGTCTCTCGGCTCGGGCGGACTGGCCTATCCCGCCGCCGTCAGGAAGTTCCTGGCGGATGCGGACCTGATCATCGGCATCGGCTGCAGCTTCACCGAAACCGTCTTCGCGGTCCCGCTGCCGTCGTCGGGCCCGCGCATCATTCATGCGACGCTGGATCCCGACCATCTCGGCAAGGACGTCAGGGCAGACGTCGGTCTGGTCGGCGACGCGCAGCTGACACTGGCGGCGCTGATCGACGCGCTGCGGGCACGGGGACATCGCAGCGATCGCGGTGCCGAGGTCGCGGCGCGGATCAAGTCCGTGCGCGATGCCTGGCTCGCGGAGTGGATGCCCAAGCTCACCTCGGATGGGACCCCGCTGTCGCCCTATCGCGTCATCTGGGAGCTGATGAAGGCGGTCGAGGGCCGCAAGACGGTCATCACCAACGACGCCGGGCGGCCGCGTGACCAGCTCTCGCCGTTCTGGATCGCGCGCGAGCCGCTGGACTACATCGGCTGGGGCAAGACCACTCAGCTCGGGTACGGCCTCGGCCTCGCGATGGGCGCCAAGCTCGCCCGCCCGGAGAGCCTGTGCATCAACGTCTGGGGCGACGCGGCGATCGGTTTCACCGGCACCGACCTCGAGACCGCGGCACGCGAGCGGATCCCGATCCTGTCGGTCCTCTTCAATAATCAGGGCATGGCCACCGAGCTCGCCAACATTCCGAACGCCATCGCGCGCTACGATGCGGCGCGGATCACCGGCAACTATGCCGACATGGCGCGCGCGCTCGGCTGCTACAGCGAGCGGATCACGTCCCCCGACCAGATCCAGGCGGCGCTCGGGCGCGGAATCTGCCAGACCGAGGAAGGGCGGACCGTGCTCCTGGAATTCATGACCGCCCAGGAAAACGTCTTCTCCCGTCCCTGACCCGACGCTCCGGGCGATGACGCTCGGCCGCTGCCACAACATCGAGGACTTGCGCCGGCAAGCGCGGCGACGCCTGCCGCGCGGGCTGTTCGAGTTCATCGACCGGGCCACCGAGGACGACGTCGCGCTCAGGCTCAATCGCGCCGGCCTCGAGCGCATACGGCTCGCGCCGAGGATGCTGGTCGACGTGGCGGCCCGGACCACGGAGGTCGAGTTGTTCGGCAGGCGGCTGGCCATGCCGGTGGTGGTGTCGCCGGCCGGTCCGGCCGGCTTCTTCTGGCACAAGGGCGAGCTCGCGCTCGCCCGCGCCGCGGCCAGAGCCGGCGTGCCGTTCACGCTGTCGACCTACTCGACCACGGAGATGTCGGAGATCATCGAAGCCGGCGCGATCCCGTGGTTCCAACTCTATCTCTGGCAGGACCGGACCCTCTCTTTCGCGTTACTGGACAAGGCGCGGACGATGGGCTTCGAGGCGCTGGTGGTGACGGTGGATACTCCCGTGCTGGGGCAGCGCGAATACCTCCATCACAACGGCTTCCTGCCGCCGTTCCACGCTTCGCCCAAGGCGCTGTTCGACATGCTGCTGCATCCGCGCTGGCTGGCCGGCGTCCCGCTGAGATATGCCCTCGTCACCGGTTGGCCGCGGATCGTCAACATGCCCGAGTCGGCCGGCGGCAGTCAGGCCGACGCCGACATCGAACGACGGACCACACTGTCGCAGACCACGACCTGGGAGGAGCTGGCCCGCGTGCGCGACCGCTGGCCGGGCACGATGATGGTCAAGGGCATCCTGCGGGAGGACGATGCTCGGCGGGCTGCCGAGCTCGGCTGCGACGCCGTCGTCGTCTCGAATCACGGCGGCCGCAATCTGGACGCCGCAGTCAGCCCGATCGACGTGCTGCCCGCCATCGTCGCGGCAGTCGGTTCCCGCATGACGGTCCTGATGGACAGCGGCATCCGCCGCGGCAGCGATATCGTGAAGGCTCTGGCGCTCGGTGCGAGCGCGGTGCTGGTGGGCCGGGCTCCGCTCTACGGCGTCTCGGTGGCCGGCGAGGACGGTGCGCTGCATGCGCTCGCGTTGCTGCAGTCGGAGCTCACCCGTACCATGGCACTCACGGGTTGCTCGCGCATCGCGGACATCACCCCCGATCTCGTCTTCCAACCTGCGTGAATCGCCGTATGAACCGCATACCGCTCCTCAACTACCTCGAACCGCCCGACGCCGGGAACCAGCATGCCGCGCCGCTGCTCCTGCGCAATCTCGCCCTGCTCGACCCCGTCGCCGGCGAGCTGCGGACCGGCGTCCAGGTCCTCGTCCAAGGCGGGCTCATCGCCGCCGTGGGCAGGGACGTGCCGCACGTCGCCGACGCCCGGGTGATGGACCTCGGTGGTCGCACGCTCATGCCGGGCCTGATCGACCTGCACCAGCATCTGCTGGGCGAGACGCTGCCCATGTTTCCGCGGATGCTGCCCTCGCTGGCGACGGCGCGTTCCAGCCAGGTGATGATGGGCATGCTGTCGCGAGGCTTCACGACGATACGCGACGCGGGCGGTGCCGACCACGGCCACAAGCGGGCGGTCGAGCTGGGCCTGTTCATCGGGCCGCGGCTGTTCGTCGCGGGACGGGTCATCAGCCAGACCGGCGGCCACGGCGACTCCCGCTCGACGGCGGACCTGCGCGAGCCGCCGGCATGCTGCGCGACCTTTCCGGGCATCGGGCGGATTGCCGACGGCGTGCCGGAAGTGCGCAAGGCGGTCCGCGACGAAATCCGGCTGGGAGCCGACCATATCAAGGTCATGGCGGGTGGGGGTGTCGGCTCGCAGGCCGACCCGATCGGGCACCTGCAGTACTCGATGGAAGAGCTCGAAGCCGCAGTCGACGAGGCCACGCGCTCTCATACCTACGTGATGGCGCATGTCTACAGCGCCGAGGGCGTGCGGCGCTGCGTCCAGGCCGGCGTGCGCACGATCGAGCACGGCAACCTCATCGACGATCGGACCGTCAAAATGATGGCCGAGGCCGGAACTTATCTGGTGCCGACGCTGATCGCCTACCGGGCGATCAAGGAGAACGGCGCCAACATGAACTTTTCCGAGACCAGCCTGGCCAAGGTGGACGAGGTGCTGAGCGTCGGTACCCGATCCCTCGAGCTCGCGGCCGCGGCCGGCGTGAAGATGGGATTCGGCACCGACGTGCCACGCTGTCCGGAACGTCAGTCGGAGGAATTCCTGATTCGCGGCGAGGTCCTGCCGGCGGCGGACGTGATCCGCAGCGCCACGGTCATCGGCGCCGAGATCCTGCGCCAGGAGGGCAAGCTCGGCATCATCCAGCCGGGCGCCTTCGCGGATCTGCTGGCCATCGACGGCAATCCGCTCGAGGACCTCGGGCTGCTGACGGGGCAGGGCGAGCACATGTCGCTGATCGTGGCCGCAGGCCGCGTGCTGAAGGACAGGATCTCGGATACGTTGTCCTGAGCCCCGGACACGCTGTCCTGAGCTCCCGGGCTGTCATCGGCCCGGCGGCGGCAGGCAGCCCGCGGCCGCGGCGCGATGCCGCAGCAGGCCTGCGATGGTCCGAATGGTGGGGATCTCCACACCGAGCACGTCCGCCAGCTCGAGCACGCCGCCGTAGATGGCCTCGTACTCGATGCGCCGGCCAGCCTCCAGGTCCTGCAGCAGGGATGTCTTGTGATCGGTCGCGGCCCGGCGCCGCTCATCCATGTCGACGGTCACCGGCATGCCGAAAGCGGCCGACAGCACCGCGGCCTCGTCGGCCAGCCGCACGAGCAGCGGAGCCAGCGCGGCATCGCTCCACATCGCTCTCGTCCTGGAGCCGGTCAGCGCGCTCACGCCGCTGTGCGCGATATTGACGGCGAGCTTGCGCCACACCTGCGGTCGGGGATCGGCGACGTGCCGGGCGTCGAAGCCGGCACGGTGCAAGGCCGCGGCGAGCGCCAGGAGCCGCGGATCGTCGGGTGCATCGGGCGAGCCCAGGTCGATCCGCTGTCCCGCGATGTGCCTGATGTGCCCGGGCGCCTGCAGGGCGACCGCGGTATAGAGCGTACCGGCGCCGATGCTGCCCGGCGCGAACGCGGCGGCGAGCCGCCCCCCGGGATCCGTGCTGGCAAGTTGCACGCCATCGGGCAAGGCGGCCAGTCCGCGGAAGAACCACCATGGCAGCCCGTTCTGCAGGAACACGGTCACGCCGCGTGGCTGCTGCAAGGCGGCGATCCGCTCGGCGGCATCGGCCAGCGCGAACGACTTCAGCGTCACCAGCACGACGTCCGCCGGCCGCAGCGCACCGGCATCGTCGTTCGCCTCGACCATGACGGTCGTGCACGCGCCCTGCGCGTCTTCCACGGTCAGGCCGTTCCGGCGGATCGCGTCGAGATGCGATCCCCGCGCCACCACGGCGACGTCCTCGCCCGATCGCACCAGCCGCGAGGCGAGGACACCGCCGACCGCGCCCGCGCCGAATACGATCACGCGCATGCCGAAGGCTTGCCGACTACTGCAGCGTGATCCCGGCATCGGCCACGATCTTGCGCCACTTGGTGGTCTCCGCACGCACGAAGCGGTCGAGATCCTCGGGCGTGCCGCCGGTCGGGTCCACCCCCATCTCGCCGAACTTGCGCAGGATCTCGCCATCCTTCAGGAAGTCGTTGGTGAGACGGTTGAGCCTGTCGATGATCGGCCGCGGCGTGCCGGCAGCGGCTACCAGCACCTGCCACGATGTCGCCTCGTAGCCGGGCAGCGCCTCGGCGATCGCCGGAACGTCGGGCAACGCCGGCGAGCGTTCCTTGCTGGTCACGCCGATCGCATGGACCTTCCCGGCCTGGATCAGCGGCTTGGCCGTCGACAGCTCGGTCTGCGCGACCTGCAGGCTGCCGGCGACCAGATCCGCGAGGACCGGCGCCGAGCCGCGGTAGGGAACGAGATTCATCCGGGCGCCGACCATCGAGCTGAACAGCTCGAGGCCGAGGTGCGACATCGAGCCGATGCCCGAGTTGCCGGCCGACACCTTGCCCGGATGGCGCTTGACGTAGTCGGCCAGCGCTGCCGTGGTGCGCGGCTCGAACGAGTCTGCCACCGTGATGATGTTGGCCACGCGAATGACATCGCAGATGTTGGCGAAGGCCGTGTCGGTATCGTACGGCATGCTCTTGAAGATCAGCTGGTTCATCGACTGCGTGCCGTTGGTTCCGAAGAACAGCGTGTAGCCGTCGGGCTCGGACTTGGCGGCCGCTTCTGCCCCGATGTTGCCGCCCGCGCCGGTCCGGTTCTCGACGACCACGGGTTGCCCGAGCCGCACGCTCAGCCAGTCGGCCAGCATGCGTCCGATGCGATCGTTGCCGCCGCCGGCGGCGAAGGCGATGATCATCCGGATCGGACGCGAGGGATAGGTCGACTGGGCCGACAGCAGCGACGGAAGGCCTATGCCCGCGGCGGCGAGGCCGCCGGCGAGCAAGCGCCTGCGCGTGGACGAGCCGAGGGCGATACGATTCGCGAGATCTTCATGCATGGGCTTCTCCGTAGCTCAGGTCGGGCGGTCTTCCAGGATCATCGACGCCGCCTTTTCGCCGATCATCATCACTGCCAGGTGGGTGTTGGCGCTGACGTTCGAGGGCATCACCGAGGCATCGACCACCCGCAGGCCATCGACGCCGCGCACGCGGCAGCGTGAATCGACCACGGCGAGCGGGTCGTCGCTCGCGCCGATCCGGCAGGTGCCGCAGACATGATGGACGTGCGCGGTCACGGCCCGGACGATGGCCAGAAGCCGGTCGCGGTCGGCGGCGAGCGCGGCCGGATTCACGACGCTGTCACCTAGGAGCCGGCGACGCACCCCGGCGGAGCTGTCGAAGACGCCGCTGATCAACGCGGTCCGCAGGCGATTGAAGAGCGTCGGGGTTGCCATCCGGCCCGCCAGCGCCTTGTCCGGCAGGAAGACCTCGTTCCGCGTGGCGGCGACCCCCGGATCGGCGAACAGCTCCATCACCCGCCCGAGGCCATCGACCATCCGCTCCGTGTCTCGCGGATCCGCCAGCATGTTGAAGCGGATCACCGGCGTGGCCGAGGGGGATGCGCCGTTCAGGCGCACTTCGCCGGTGGCGAACGGTTTGTACAGGCACAGCCCGATCGCGCCGATCCGCCTGCCCAACGCATGCCAGGCGGTCCGGTTGATGGGGAATATCTGCATGTCTCCCGGTGGGCAGCCCGCCAACCCGGACGAGTAGCGCAGCACGGTGAACGCCCATGAAGCCGCTGCGGACGACTGGACGGCGCGGCGTGGAAGATGCGTCGCGACGTGGATCATCAGATGGTTGTGCAGGTTCCGGCCGACCCCCGGCACATGCGCGACCACCGGAATGCCAGCGCGCTGCAGGTCGGCGGCATCGCCGATGCCCGAACGCATCAGCAGCACGGGGGAGTGGATGGCGCCGGCGCAGACGATGGTCTGTCTGGCCCGGAACTGCCTCGTGTCGCCGGGCGTTCCGACGGTCACGCCGATGATGCTGCCCCGCTCGGACAGCAGCCCGGTGACCGGCGTGTCCGCCAGCAGGGTCAGGTTGCGGCGTCGGCGGGTATCCCGGTCGAGGTAGCCCATCGATGCCGAGACGCGCGTGTCCGGCAGGTTGCTCAACGGACCGGGAAAGACGCCGTCGCCGAACTCGGCGTTGAAGTCGTCGCCCTCGGCATGGCCGCGGGCCAGCATGGCGGCCGTGACCGCGGCAGTGAAGGGGGGCCACTGCTCACGCCGCTCCCGGCGGATCGGTATCGGTCCGGTACTGCCGTGCAGCGGCCCCTTGAAGTCGAGATCCGTCTCCAGCGCGTTGAAATACGGCAGGACGCCCTGCCATCCCCAGCCGGACGCGCCGGACGCCTCCCATTGGTCGAAGTCCGCGGGCAGTCCGCGCTGGGCCATCATGCCGTTGATCGTCGAACTGCCGCCCACCACCTTGCCCTGCAGGAAGGCGCGCCGGACGGCGGGACGGTCGGGCGTCGCGGCGAACACCTCCGCCGTCAGGCCGGGCCACATGAAGCGGGCGCCACCGAGCGCGCCCGGAAACGGATTCCGGACATCGTCGGGTTCCGAGCCGGGCGGAAGATCGGGGCCGGCTTCGATCAGGAGCACCCGGTTGCCCGGATCCTCCGACAGGCGTGCCGCCAGCACGCAGCCCGCGGCGCCGGCGCCGACGATGATGAAGTCAAGAATGCCGGACCCGGGCGCCCCGGTGGTATCCGTGTCCGCAGACCAGGCCATCGGCATCCTCGACGATGAGGCTTTCGGCGCCGGACCCGGCCGAGGGTTTGGCGCATCTGCATTCAATGTATCACATTGCGCTAAATAGTAGTGCGTTGTAGGCGCGGTGCACCGCGCAGCAACCGGACCGGCTGGCCGCGGCGTTTCAGCGGAACGTCTCGGTCGGTTCGCGGACCTAGACCATCGGCGCCGGAGCGGTCGCGGCGCACGCTGCCGGTTGCTCGCGGATACGTTCGTTCGCGCAGCGCCGATGCGCCGAGGCAGGGCCCCTGCAGCCTGATCATGAGGATCGCGTAGTAGCGTAGTAGAAGACCCGGATCGCCCGGCACTTCCCCCGCCCGCTATCATGCACCCCCAAGCGGCCCGGTCCGACGTCCCGTCCGGGTCCGCGCGGATCCCCGGGGAGGAGACCCATGCCGCCATTGTCCGGCCGTGCCAGCGATCGGCCCGACCGCCTGCTGTCCCTCTGGCGAACGATGGTGCGCATCCGCGCCTTCGAGGATGCCGCCCTGCTCGCCAGCCAGGGCGGTGTCGAGGTCTGGGGCCTGAAGGCCGCCGCGGGCCCGGTGGCCAAGGTCCGCGGTCCGCTGCATCTGTCCACCGGCCAGGAGGCGGTCGCCGCCGGGGTCTGCGCCAACCTAGAGCGGCGCGACCTGCTGACCTCGACCCACCGCGGCCACGGCCACACCCTCGCCAAGGGCGCCGACGGCGCACGGATGATGGCCGAGCTGTTCGGCCGGGCCACCGGCTGCAACGGCGGCAAGGGCGGCTCGATGCACATCGCCGATTTCGGGGTGGGCATGCTCGGCGCCAACGGCGTCGTCGCCGCCGGCATCCCGATCGCGGTGGGCGCGGCCCAGGCCCAGAAGCTGCGCGGCACCGGCGCGATCGTCGCGAGCTTCTTCGGCGACGGCGCGATCAATCGCGGGCCGTTCCTCGAGAGCCTGAACTGGGCCCGGGTCTATGCGTTGCCGGTGCTGTTCGTCTGCGAGGACAACCGCATCTCGGCGACGACCGATTCCGCGGCGATGACCGCCGGGGCCGGAGCCTCGGCCCGGGCCGAGGCGCTGGGTATCGCCGCGCTGCGGGTCGACGGCAACGACGTCGAGGCGGTCGATGCGGCCGCGGCCCGGCTGGTCGCGCAGGTCCGCGCCGGCGCGCCCGCGCGGCTGCATGCGGGCACCAACCCGCGGACCGGCCCTGTGTCGGTGGACCCCCGCACCTATCGCGACCCGGCCGAGGTGGCCCGGGCACGCACGGTGGAACCGCTGGAACGCACCCGCGCCGCGCTGCACGCGCTGGGGCTCGCCGGGGAGGCCGCCCGGATCGAGGCCGAGGCCCGGGCCGAGATCGACCGCGCCGTCGCGGCCGCCGATGCGGCGCCGGCGCCCGAAGCCCGGGCCGCCTATGCCGACGTCCTCGACAGTGGAGGAGACCGATGGTTCTGAAGGCCCGGCCCGGCGCCGCGGTGCGCACCATGACCTATGCCGAGGCCGCGGCCGAGGCACTGGCCGGGGCGATGGCCG
Source organism: Geminicoccaceae bacterium (assembly GCA_050246385.1). Lineage (GTDB taxonomy): Bacteria > Pseudomonadota > Alphaproteobacteria > Geminicoccales > Geminicoccaceae > Benzoatithermus. Next base: position 2,105 of record JBFWWD010000142.1, on the reverse strand, counting down.
CCGACCCGACGATCGTCGCCCTCGGCGAGGACCTCGGCCGGGGCGGTGTGTTCGGCCAGTATCGGATCGCCGAGCCGCCCGGGGCGGGCGCTTCACCCGCCGCGACGGATGCCTCACCTGCCGTGACGGGTGCCGCATCCGCCGCCGGCGAGACGGGCAGGGCACCGCCCGCGCAGGCCCCCGCCTGGGTGACGCTGCAGCAGCGTTTCGGTCCCGGGCGGGTGATCGACACGCCGATCTCCGAGGCGACGATCGTCGGCGCGGCGGTCGGGATGGCGCTGTCGGGGCTGAAGCCGGTCGTGGAGATGCGCGTCGTGGACTTCGCGCTCTGCGCGATCGACGAGCTGGTCAATCAGGCGGCGAAGAACCGCTTCATGTTCGGCGGCCAGAGCCGGGTGCCGATGGTGGTGCGGATGCCGATCGGCATCTGGGCGTCGTCGGCCGCCCAGCATTCGCAGAGCCTGGAGAGCTGGTTCGCGCACGTGCCCGGGCTGGTGGTCGTCTGCCCGTCCACGCCCCAGGACAACTACGGCCTGATCCGCGCGGCGCTGGACAGCGGCGATCCGGTCGCCTACCTGGAGCACAAGGAGTTGTGGAGCAGCACCGGGCCGGTGGACCCCGGCCTCGCCGTGCCGATCGGCCGGGCGGCGCGGCGCCATGCCGGCGACGATGTCACCATCGTCAGCTGGTCGCGGACGGCGGTCGAAGCCACTGCGGCTGCGGCCGAGCTGCAGGCCGAAGGCATCGGCTGCGACGTGCTCGACCTGCGCAGCCTCTGGCCGTGGGACCGCGAGCAGGTGCTCGCGTCGGCGGCCCGCACCGGCCGGCTGCTGGTCGCCCACGAGGCGGTCCGGGTGGCCGGCTTCGGCGCCGAGGTCGCGGCGGTCGCGGCCGAAGAGACCGGCTGCCGGGTCCGGCGGCTCGGCGCGCCGCGCATCCCGGTCGGCTATGCGCCGGTGCTCGAGGCCGAGGCGCGGGTCGATCGCGGCCGCATCGCGGCGGCGGTGCGGGCGTGGCTGGCGGCATGAGCCTCCCGGGCCGCCCCAAGGGCGAATCCCCGAGTGCGCAGCACGAAGGTAGCCCAGTGAGCGACCGCGACGCCAGCGGGCCCGGCGATCCGGACGGCACCGGCTCCCGGCGCGACGGTGCGGCTGGCGACGCGCCCGACCCCCATGCCGTCGCGTCGCGCCCGCCGGACCCGCCGGTCCGGGTCCCGCTGGTGCTGGAGGATGCGCTGAGCGCGCTGGGCATGCTGCTGCTGGTGGTGATCACCTTCGGCAACGTCGTGGTCCGCTACCTGACGGCCTATTCGTTCGCCTGGACCGAGGAAATTTCGATCGCGGTGATGGTGATCATCACGCTGGCCGCCGCCTCGGCGGCGGTGGCCCGCGACCGGCATATCCGGATCGACTATCTGGTCGAGACCGCCCCGGCGGCCCGGCGGCGGCGCCTGCTGATGTTCGGGGCGGCGGTGGTCTGCGTGTTCTTCACCATCCTGACGGTGCTGTCGGGCCGCGTCGTCTGGGACGACCTGCAGTACGGCGAGACCTCGCCGGGCATCGGCGTGCCGATCTGGTGGTACTCGATGTGGACGCCGCTGCTGTCGCTGGCGATCGCCGGCCGGGCGCTGGGCGTGCTGCTGCGTACCCGCCGAATCGCGCCATGATCGCCGCGCTGCTGTTCGTGCTGTTCGTCGTGCTGATGGTGGTCGGCGTGCCGATCGGCGTGGCGCTGGCCGGCGCGGCGACGCTGGCGATCGCGATCGCGAACCGCGACGTGCAGTGGTTCGGGCTGCTGGCGATCCCGCAGAACTTCCATGCCGGGCTCGCGAAATATCCGCTGCTGGCGGTGCCGATGTTCGTGCTGGTCGGCGAGATCTTCGACCGCTCGGGCGTGGCCCGCCGGCTGGTCGATTTCGCGGTGGCGATCGTCGGCCGCGGCCCCGGCATGCTGCCGCTGGTGGCGATCACGGTGGCTATGTTCCTCGGCGGCATCTCCGGTTCCGGCCCGGCCAACGCCGCGGCGGTCGGCGGCGTGATGATCGCGGCGATGTCGCGCGCCGGCTATCCGCGGCCGATCTCGGCATCGATCGTCGGCGCGGCAGC
>JBFWWD010000141.1:0-14693 GCA_050246385.1 Geminicoccaceae bacterium | reverse complement strand
CGCCGAGCAGAACGCCCGAGAGCGCCGCGAACGAGCCGACCGTCGCGAACTCGCCGAAGGCGAGATTGATCCGGCCGGTGACGCCGTAGATCACGGCGTAGCCGGCGGCGAGCAGCGCGTAGATCGCGGAGGGCGCCAGCGCGTTGGCGAGCTGCTGGAGCAGGTAGGCCCACCGCCCCAGCCGCGGCGCCGCGTCGTCCTGGCTGGCGCCGAGGCCGAAATGGTTCAGCAGGAACAGTACGGTCGGGGAGAGCTCGCCATCCTCCCGGGTGACCACGCGCGTCAGGCTGCGTCCGTCGCTCTGCAGGCCCCTGGGCCTGAAGCCGCAGACGAGCTGCTCCTCACGGCCCGCCTGCCGGTAGCGCAGCGTGACGCTGTCGTCCGTGCCGGCGCTGTGCTCGACCACCACCGCGCCGGGCTGCAGCGCCCGGAGCGCCTGCTCGCAGATGCCGGCCCGGTCGAGATCGACGTTTCCACAGCCGCCGAGCCCGGCCAGAAGCAGGAGCATCAGGGCCAGCAGCCGCGACCGCCCGGCGGATGCTTGCGCCAATCCGTCGCCTATGCCCGCGGCCGAGCGCCGCCTAGCGCATGCGCAGCGCAGCATCGACCTGGCACGGAGCGAGATGAGCAAGACCGCCACCGGCAACTTCTTCGAGGATTTCCAGGTCGGCCAGGAGATCCACCACGCGACGCCCCGCACCGTCGGCACGGGCGATGCGGCGCTCTATCTCGCGCTGACCGGCTCGCGCTTTCTGCAGCACTGCTCGGACCCGTTCGCGCGCTCGAACGGCCTGCCGCGCGCGCCGATCGAGGATCTGCTCGCCTTCCATCTCGTCTTCGGCAAGACCGTGGCCGACGTGTCGCTTAACGCCGTCGCCAATCTCGGCTACGCCGATGGGCGCTTTCTCGGACTGGTCTATCCCGGGGACACCATCCACGCCAGCTCGCGGGTGATCGGGCTGAAGGAGACCTCCAGCCGCCAGACCGGCATCGTCTGGGTGCACAGCCGGGGCTGGAAGGACGATGGCGCACAGATCGTCGACTATGTCCGCTGGGTGATGGTCCGCAAGCGCGACCCGGCCTCGGCGGCACCCGAGCCGGTGGTGCCGGAGCTGCCCGCCACCGTGAGCGCGGACAGGCTCGTCGTGCCGCAGGGCCTGCGCGTGACCCGGGTCGATCCGGTCGAGACCGGCTCGCCCTTCTTCCTGGAGGACTATGTCGTCGGCGAGAGGATCGATCATGTCGACGGCATGGGGGTGATGGAGAGCGAGAACCGCTCCGCCACCCGCCTCTATCACAATGGCGCCAGGGTGCACTTCAACGACCACGCCGAGCGGCAGGGCCGCCTGGGTGCGTGCATCGTCTATGGCGGCGTGGTCATCTCGCTCGCCCGCGCGCTTTCCTTCAACGGCCTGGGCAACTGCCTGCACGTCCTTGCGATCAACGGTGGCAGCCACGTCAATCCCTGCCGTGCCGGCGACACCGTCTATGCGTGGTCCGAGGTGCTGGACGTGGCGCGCCTGCCGGGGCGGGCGGATGTCGGTGCCCTGCGCCTGCGGCTGGTCGCGACCAAGGACCGCCCGTGCCACGACTTCCCGCTCAGGGACGGCGAGGGCCGCTACCTGCCGGAGATCCTGCTCGATCTCGACTACTGGGCGCTCATCCCGCGCCGGGCGGTGGCGGTCTGAGCGCTGCCGCAGGCCGCTCACGGGCTGGCGACGGGGCGGACGGCCTGATTGGCAACCCCGATCGCGGTGGCGCGCTGGCGTAGCGCCTGGGCCTCCTCGCGCCGGTCCAGCCGCTCGAGCACGGAGGCGCGGTTGCCGAGCGTCGTGATCAGCTCGACGCTGTCTGGGCCGTATGCCTTCTCCTCGATCGCCGCCGCACGCGCGAGCAGCGGGTCCGCGGCGCCCCAGGCGCCGCGATCTCCCTGCAGCGCGGCGAGATTGTTGAGGGTCACGGCGAGGCGCGGGTCGTTCGGGCCGTAGTTCGCCTGCTCGATCGCCAGCGCCCGCTCGAGCAGCGGCAAGGCCGCATCGTACTCGCCCTTGCGCTGGAGCAGGTCGGCGAGGTCGGCGAGATTGGGCGCGAGCTCGGGCGAATCGGCGCCGAGCAGCCGCTCCCGCGTCGCCACCGCCTCGCGCAGCAACGGCTCGGCACGCTTGTCGTCACCCAAGGCTGCCAGCGCCACCGCCAGGGTGTGGCGCGACTGCACGGTCTCCAGCCGGTCGGCGCCCAGGCTGGTCGTGCGGATCGCGAGCGCCCGCTCGAGCGACGCCACCGCCTCCTGCGCGTTGCCGGTCGCCAGCAGGATCTGCGCGAGATTGCCCAGCGCGATGGCGATCTCGGGGTCGTTCGGGTCGCGCGAGACCTGTTCGTTCGCGACCACCTCGCGATACCGCGCTTCCGCCGTGGTCAGATCGCCCTGAGCGAAGGCGAGCGCGCCGAGATTGCCCTGCACCTCGGCGACCGCGGCGTGGTGCTCGCCCAACGCCTTGACGCGGATCGCCAGCGCCTCGTCGAACAGGGACTTGGCTTCCGTGAACCGGCGCTCCTCGGTCAGCAGCACGCCCAGATTGTTCAGGCTCTCGGCGAGGTCGGGGTGATCGGGCGGCAGCCGCGTGCGGCGGATCTCGATCGCCCGGCGATGCAGGCGCTCGGCCTCGTCGCGCTGGCCCTCGCTGCGCAGCGCCTCCGCCAGATTGTTGAGACTCTGCGCCGTCGCCGGGTGGGTCGCGCCGAGCGTCGCGTCGCGGATCGCCAGCGCGTCGGTGTAGTAGGGCAGGGCCTCGCGCGTGCGGCCCTGTGCATGCAGGGCGAAGCCGAGATTGTTCGCGGTGGTGGCACGCCGCGGATCGCCCTCGGGCAGCTTGTCGGCAAGGGCCAGCGCCGCCCTGAAGTCGCGCTCGGCGGCGGCGAGGTCGCCGGCATTGGCGCTGGCGACCCCCTCTTCGCTGACGCGCTGCCACTCGGCGGCGACGTCCTCACCGAGCGCCGGCCCTGCCAGCAGGGCCAGCACCGGGATGACGGCGAGTCTCAGTGGTTGCGCCGCGGGCTGCCGTAGGTCTCGACGATCTTGAGATGCAGGACCGCGGGCTCGAGGCAGGCGCCGGTCGAGAGCTGCCCCACCATGCTGCGGTAGATCTCCTGCCAGGGGGTCTGGCTGGGCGGCAGCTTGGGCGGGTTGCGCTTCCACTCGGCCTGACGCCGGGCGAGCTCCTCGGGCGAGATCACGACGTCGAGCCGGCGGTTGGGCAGATCCAGCCGCACGCGGTCGCCCGTGCGCAGGATCGCGAGATTGCCGCCGACCGCGGCCTCGGGCGAGGCGTTGAGGATCGAAGGGCTCTCCGAGGTGCCGCTCTGCCGTCCGTCGCCGATCGTCGGCAGGGCCTTGACGCCCTTCTCGATCAGCTTGGCCGGCGGACGCATGTTCACCACTTCGGCGGCGCCGGGGTAGCCGACCGGGCCGCAGTTGCGGATGAACAGGAAGCAGTCCTCGTCGATGTCGAGCGACGGGTCGTCGATCCGGTCGTGATAGTCCTCCGGTCCCTCGAACACGATCGCCCGACCCTCGAACTCGCCGGGATGGCCCGGCTGCTCGAGATAGCGCTGGCGGAACTCGTCGGTGATCACGGACGTCTTCATCACCGCCGAATCGAAGATGTTGCCGCTGATGATGACGAAGCCCGCCTCCGGCATCAGAGGGTCCTCGTACGGGCGGATGACCCGGCGGTCGGGCGAGAACGGCACCTTCTCGTGGTTCTCGGCCATGGTCTTGCCGGTGACGGTGAGCGCGTCGCCGTGGAAGCGGCCGGCCTTGAGCAGCTCCTTGATCACCGCGGGCACGCCGCCGGCGCGATGGAACTCCTCGCCCAGATACTCGCCGGCGGGCTGCATGTTGACCAGGAGCGGGATGTCGTGGCCCATCCCCCAGTCCTTGACGTCGAGCTCGACGCCCATGTGGCGGGCGATCGCGGTCACGTGCGGGGGGCAGTTGGTCGAGACGCCGGCGGCGGCGGCGGCGAAGATCGCGTTCTCGAACGCCTTGCGGGTCAGGATCCGCGACGGGCGCAGATCCTCGCAGACCATCTCCACGATCCGCCTGCCGGTGGCGTAGGCCATCTGGCCGCGCTCGCGGTAGGGGCCGGGGATGGCAGCACAGCCGGTGAGCGACATGCCGAGCGCCTCGGCCATCGCGTTCATCGACGAGGCCGTGCCCATGGTGTTGCAGTGGCCGACCGAGGGAGCGGAGGCGCAGGTCATGTCCATGAACTGGTCGACGTCGATCTCGCCGGCGGCCAGCATCCGGCGCGCATGCCAGACCACCGTCCCCGAGCCGGCGAGCTTGCCGCCATAGTAGCCGTTCAGCATCGGCCCGCCGGACAGCACGATCGCCGGGATGTCGACCGAGGCCGCCCCCATCAGCAGGGCGGGGGTGGTCTTGTCGCAGCCGGTGGTCAGCACCACGCCGTCGATCGGGTAGCCGTAGAGCACCTCGACCAGCGACAGGTACTGCAGATTCCGGTCGAGCATGGCCGTCGGCCGCTTGCCGGTCTCCTGGATCGGGTGAACCGGAAACTCGATCGGGATGCCGCCCATGTCGCGGATGCCATCCCGCACCCGGCTCGCGAGCTGGACGTGGTGCCGGTTACAGGGCGCCAGATCCGAGCCGGTCTGCGCGATGCCGATGATCGGGCGGCCGGACTGCAGCTCCTCGCGCGTAAGCCCGTAATTGAGATAGCGCTCCAGATAGAGCGCCGTCATGTCCGGTTCGCTGTAGTCGTCCCACCAGTCCTGACTGCGCAGCCGCCGCTTGCCCTGATCCGTCATCCTCAGCCCTGTCCGCTTCCCGGCCGATCGGGCCGGAGTGCCGGTGTTGAACTCCTCCAAGGAACGGGCGTCAAGGCGGCCGAGGGACAGTCCGATCAAGGCGCGAAGCTTGGGGACGGTTGTTTCCGCGCGTGGGCCTCGGGTCGTCCGTTGCGGCGATCTGTCGTTGGTGCGATACCCCGACCGGTTGCTGCTTTCCCATTCTTGCGACGATCATATTTGCCGGAGATCACGATAGTGAGCGGGAAACCAGTCCTATCGTTGCTCTGCCTCGTGGCAGGCCTCGTTGCCAGCAGTTGTACGGATCAACACATCGGCAGCGGACCGCTGAAGCTGTCGCCGCGGGCGCAGGCCCACTATGACGCATATCGGGATACGGTCGGACCCGGTGCGTTCGTCGCGGGCGACCTGGACATCGCTCGCGGTTCGGCTGGCGAGCGCGGTGACCGGCTCGCCGACCGCCAGGTCGGCGAAGCTGCGGTACCCGGCCACCGGGCTGAGCGGACCCTCCGCCACCGTGAGCCGGCAGATCTGACCTCCGTCGTCACCGGCGACATCGGCGAGGCGATATTTGTTGTGGCGGACGAGGCCAACCCGCTCCTTTCCCGACACGGCCGCGCAATCCGCGAGCAGCGTATCGGCCGAGACCGCCACGGCGGCACCCCGGATCATCTCGGGTTGCAGCTCGGCCTTGCGTCTCGGCGGGTCCGGGACGATGCCCCAGATCGCGCGCGTGGCCTGGCGCTCGGCCTCGGGATCGACCGCCGGGCCGGCATCCCCGATGCCGCCGGCGCAGCCGCCGAGGCACAGCGCGATCACCGCACCCGCTCTCGCCCGCATCCTGGCCTCCAATGGGCTTCAGAGCGCTATCGCTAGACCCTCGCGGGCCTCGCCTGCGCGCCTTGCGGATCCGCAGGGGTGCGGAATCGGCACGTGAGCCTATCTTTGTATGGACTGGCGGCCTACCGCCACCTGCCGCTATATGCGGCGCAACAACTCCGTTCATTTGAGGTGAGCGATGAGCGACGACCCGCGTCCCGCGACGGTCGAGGCACTCACGTTCGATGATGTGCTCCTGGAGCCGGGCTATTCCGAGGTCCTGCCCGCGCAGGTCGACGTGCGCACGAAGCTGACCCGCGAGATCGAGCTCGGCATCCCGCTGATCTCGGCGGCGATGGACACGGTCACCGAGGCGCCGATGGCGATCGCCATGGCGCAGCATGGCGGCATCGGCATCCTGCACAAAAATCTGGCGATCGAGGAGCAGGCGAGCCAGGTCGAGCAGGTGAAGAAGTTCGAGGCCGGGATGGTGGTCAACCCGCTCTCGGTCCGGCCGGAGACGCCGCTCAGCGAGGCGCTCGACCTGATGGACCGGCACCAGATCTCCGGCCTGCCGGTGGTCGAGGGAGCGAGCGGCCGGCTGGCCGGCATCCTGACCCATCGCGACGTGCGCTTCGTCCCGCGCAGCGAGCGGCCGGTGCGCGAGCTGATGACCGCCGAGCGTTTGGTCACCGTGCGCGAGGGGGTGAGCCGCGGCGAAGCCATGGCGCTGCTCCACGAGCATCGGATCGAGAAGCTGCTGGTGGTCGACGAGGCCTACCGCCTGGTCGGGCTGATCACGGTCAAGGACATCGACAAGGCGCAGCGCTTCCCCAACGCCTGCAAGGACGATCACGGCCGGTTGCGCGTGGGTGCCGCGGTCGGGACCGGTCCGGCGGGTGTCGAGCGCGCCGAGGCGCTGATCGCCGCCGGCGCCGACGTGATCGTGGTCGACACGGCGCATGGCCATTCGCGCGGCGTGATCGACAGCGTTGCCACCGTCCGACGACTGTCCAACGCCACCCAGATCGTCGCCGGCAACATCGCGACCGCCGATGCGGCCATCGCCCTGGTCGAGGCTGGCGCCGACGCGGTGAAGGTCGGCATCGGCCCGGGCTCGATCTGCACGACGCGCGTGGTCGCCGGCGTCGGCGTGCCCCAGCTCACCGCCGTCATGGCGGCGTCGTCGGCCTGCCGGCCGCGCGGCGTGCCGGTGATCGCCGACGGCGGCATCCGCTTCTCGGGCGATCTCGCCAAGGCGATCGCGGCGGGCGCCGACTGCGCCATGCTCGGCTCGATGTTCGCCGGCAGCGAGGAGGCGCCGGGCGAGGTCATCCTGTACCAGGGCCGCTCCTACAAATCCTATCGCGGCATGGGCTCGCTGGGCGCCATGGCGCGCGGCTCGGCCGACCGGTACTTCCAGCAGGAGGTGCGCGACACGCTCAAGCTGGTACCGGAGGGGATCGAAGGGCGCGTTCCCTATCGCGGCCCCGTCGCCAACATCATCCACCAGCTCGTGGGGGGCCTGCGCGCGGCCATGGGCTACACCGGAAATGCCGATCTGCGAGCGATGCAGACCGGGTGCCGGTTCCTGCGGGTCTCGCATGCCGGCTGGCGCGAGAGCCACGTTCACGACGTGGCGATCACTCGCGAGGCCCCGAACTACCGCCAGGAATCCGCGGGCGCCTGAGCGGGGCTCAGGCGGCACGCCCGAGCAGCGCCTCGACATTGGCCCGGGTTGTCGGCTCGAGCGGCAGCCCCCGGTCGTTGGCCGCCTGAACCGCGTCGGCGACCACGAGGTCGAAGCGTTCCAGGGCGGAGGTCACGACCAGGCGCGTGCCGCCGCCGCGCAGCTCGAGCTCGAGCCAACCGCGACCGTGGCGTCGCGTGCCGAACCAGCGCAGCCGGAGGCCGTCGAGCTCGCGCCAGGTAACCTTGCGCACGTCATGGCCGACCAGCGCGATCCCGGTGCGATCGAGACGCAGCCGGGAATGCTGCCGCCGCCATGTCTGCCAGAGAAACAGCACGAACATGCAGGACAAGGCGAGCAGGCCGAATCCGATGGGCCAAGTCGGCCGCATCGTCAGCAGAGGAAAGCAGGACAAGGCGAGCCCGGCCCATCCGCGGAAGTAGTCGGCCAGCATCGACACCCGGCGGTAGGCGAGCTCGATTTCACCAGATGCTGTATCCTGATGCATCGACACCCCTGTGCCCGAGCAGATCGTCTGCGTCATTTACCTCTGCCAAACGGCGGTGCCGTCAGATTGCGGTTGGCCGCAGAGAAGGTGCATTGAAGCGGCCGGCGCGGCAACCGGCGCACGCGACGGATTGCCGGCTTCGGACGGAACCGACAGGCAGGGATACCCGTTTGCAACACGAGCGCTGGTTGTGAGCTTGCTGATCAACCCATTGGAGCATGAGCTTGGAGCGCCGACGACGGGCGAACTGGCAAGCTTCCTCGCGCATGACCTGCGTACGCCGCTGAACGCCGTAAGGGGATTCGCCGAGCTGCTGCTGTCGGGATCCGCCGGGCCGTTGACCGGCGAGATGATCGGCCTTCTTGCCGACATCGGACGCGCGGGTCGAACGCTCGAACGAGCCGTTCTTTGTGCGCAGGAGCTTGGCGAGCCTTGCATCATGGCCGGCGCATCCACACGTAGTAGCATGCGCTCCCTGCTCGTCGATGCAGGTTTTGCGGCTCGCTTCCGCGATCTGCCCGACAGCGTCGAGGTGGTCGGTGAAGCTGCCGGGTGGCAACGCTTGCTTGGCGTGTGCCGCGAGCATCTCCAGGATGAGGTTGCCGGCGGGGCTGTCGCGGCCGAGGTCGGAGCGGCGGGATGGGGGCGGCTTCAGCTGGTGCTGTCGGCGGATGAGAGCCATGCCGCGGACCCGGCCAGCCTTTTGGCCGAACGGCACATGCGGAGACTTGCGGCGTCACAGCATACGGTGCTGCTCTCCGAGCTTCCACATCGGCCGGTGCGGCTCATCGCTCGCTGCGATTTGTCGGGCCGGTGTGAATTCGTGCCGCGACGTGACGTGCTGTGGCGCTAACTAGGCTGGTCCTCTTTTCTCTTGCTTTTCCGAGAGCTAGCGGTAACGGTGCTACAACAACGTGGAACCAGTGTTCGCTGCCAATTGCCGCGCTCCAGTGGCAATGCACGGGGCTCACAGGATACGCGGGCAGCGCAACGGTTCGAAACATTAGGTGACTGCGAACGCCGATCCGCGGCCGATGCGCCGGGATGCGGACGTGTAGGCGCCGGCGGCCGAGCTGCACCGTGGCCGCGGGCGAAAGTGCTCGGTGCAGTCGGTAAACTCCATGGATGAAGCCCGGTAATGTTTCCTTTTCGCCGTAATGGTCCGAAGAAGCGCGGCAAGGGCGGTGGCGGAGGCGGCGGCGGACGCCGCCATCACGACGCCGGCGGAGCCAACCGTCGGATTCCTGGATCCGCCGGCGAGCTGCTGAGCGTGATGCAGCCGACCACCAAGGCCCTGGCGCAGATGCTGGCCGGCAACACGAAGATCTCCGGTCAGCTGGTCCATGCCCGCAACGTCCTGGCTCAGGCCAATCGGATGGTTGACGACCGCATGCCGGACCGTCTGCCGCCGGCGGCGCGCGAGCAGTTCTTCGAGCAGCTCGCCCTGCTCAAGCTGACCATCGCCGACGCCGAGGAAGGCGCGGCCGAGGCCGAGGAGCTCGAGGAGGCGCCGCAGCGCCCTGCGCCGCCCGTCGACGCGGCCCGCCTGCGCGAGGTCGCCCTGCGTCTCGCCACCTCCGAGCCGGCGCCCATGGTTCGCCCTGCGCCGCCGGTCGAGGAGGAGCCCGAGGAGCTGCCGTCCCGCCCGGAGCTGAGCAGCGGCTTCTCGCGACCTCAGTCCAGTCGTCCCGAGCGCGAGCCTGCCGAGGCGGCTGCGAACGGCGATGGCGCGGGCACCGGCCCTCGCCGCGAGCGGCTGCGGCTCAAGCCCGTCCAGCGTCCGGCGAGCGCTCCGGACGCCTGAGCGCTCGATCGTTGCTGCACACCCGGCGGTTCGGCCGGGGCAATTTGCCGTTTGTCCGACCGGATGATTGCTCTATGCTTCTGGCGTCGGCCCGGCGTTGGGACCTAGCGACTTGGGGATGAGCGACAAGCCTCCGATCCGTATCGACTCGCCCAAAGGCGATGTCGTCACCAAGACACGCGCCAAGACGCAGCGGCCCTCACTGTACAAAGTGCTGCTGCTCAACGACGACTACACTCCGATGGAGTTCGTCATCCTCGTGCTTGAGCGGTTTTTTTCAAAAAGCCGTGAGGATGCGACCCGCATCATGCTTCATGTGCACCACAACGGTGTTGGTGTATGCGGCGTCTATACCTTCGAGGTCGCTGAGACCAAGGTGGCCCAGGTGATGGAGTTCGCCCGCCAGCACCAGCACCCGCTGCAATGCACGATGGAGAAGGAGTGACGCATGCGGCGCCGCTTGCCCGGCCGCTGCTCTGAACCGCTCGAGGACGACAGGTGATGCCCATGCTCTCCCGCACACTCGAGAAGACCCTGCGACGGGCCCTGGCGCTCGCGAACGCTCGTCAGCATGAGTACGCCACCCTCGAGCATCTTCTGATGGCACTGACCGAGGACCAGGATGCGGTAGCCGTCCTGAAAGCCTGCGCGGTCGAGATCGAGCGGCTGCGCGCGAGCCTGATGGACTTCCTCGATCACGAGCTGTCCGGCCTCGCCGTGGAAGGCTCGGCCGAGGCCAAGCCGACCGCCGGCTTCCAGCGCGTGATCCAGCGCGCCGCGATCCACGTCCAGTCCTCGGGCCGCCAGGAGGTGACCGGCGCCAACGTCCTGGTCGCGCTGTTTTCCGAGCGCGAGTCGCACGCCGTGTTCTTCCTGCAGGAACAGAACATGACGCGGCTCGACGCGGTGAACTACATCGCGCATGGTATCGCGAAGAAGCCGGGTTTGAGCGAGGAGCGTCGCGTGCGTGGCGCGGATGAGCAGGAGACGCAGGACAAGCGTGAGACCACCGAGGCGCTCACCGCCTACTGCGCCAATCTCAACGTCAAGGCCCGCGAGGGTAGGATCGACGTCCTGGTCGGGCGCGAGAACGAGATCGAGCGCACGATCCAGATCCTGTGCCGCCGCTCCAAGAACAACCCCTTGTTCGTGGGCGACCCCGGCGTCGGCAAGACCGCCATCGCCGAGGGGCTGGCGCTGCGCATCGTGCAGGGCGAGGTGCCCGAGGTGCTCAAGGACGCGATCATCTACGCGCTCGATCTGGGTGCCCTGCTGGCCGGCACGCGCTATCGCGGCGATTTCGAGGAGCGGCTCAAGGCGGTCCTGTCCGAGCTCGAGGCGAGCAAGCACGCGATCTTGTTCATCGACGAGATCCACACCGTGATCGGGGCCGGCGCCACCAGCGGCGGCTCGCTCGACGCGTCGAACATCCTCAAGCCGGCGCTGGCCAGCGGCGAGCTGCGCTGCATCGGCTCGACCACCTACAAGGAGTTCCGCAACTACTTCGAGAAGGACCGGGCCCTGGTCCGGCGCTTCCAGAAGATCGACATCCCGGAGCCCACCGAGGACGAGGCGGTCAAGATCCTGGAGGGCCTGCGCCCGAGCTTCGAGGCGCACCATCAGGTCCGCTACACCTCGGGCGCGCTCGACGCGGCGGTCAAGCTGTCGACCCGCTACATCCACGACCGCAAGCTGCCCGACAAGGCGATCGACGTGATCGACGAGGTGGGTGCGGCGCAGATGCTGCGGCCGACCCATCTGCGCAAGAAGACCATCAAGGCGCGCGACATCGAGGAGATCGTCGCCAAGATGACGCGCGTGCCGATCAAGACCGTCACGGCGCGCGACCGCGAGTCGCTGCGCACGCTGGACGAGGACATCAAGGCGGCGGTGTTCGGCCAGGATCAGGCGATCGAGGCCCTGGCGGCGGCGATCAAGCTCAGCCGGGCCGGCCTGCGCGACCCGTCCAAGCCGATCGGCTGCTACCTGTTCTCCGGCCCGACCGGCGTCGGCAAGACCGAGGTGGCCAAGCAGCTCGCCAAGGTGATGGGGGTCGAGCTGATCCGCTTCGACATGTCCGAATATATGGAGCGCCACGCCGTCTCGCGGCTGATCGGCGCCCCGCCGGGCTATGTCGGCTTCGATCAGGGCGGCCTGCTCACCGACGCGATCGACCAGCACCGCCACTCGGTCCTGCTCTTGGACGAGATCGAGAAGGCGCATCCCGACGTCTTCAACATCCTCCTGCAGGTGATGGACTACGGCAAGCTGACCGACAACAACGGCAAGACGGTCGACTTCCGCAACATCATCCTGATCATGACCACCAACGCCGGCGCCTCGGACATGAGCCGGCCGGTGATGGGCTTCGGCCAGGCGGTCGAGCGCGAGGGCGACGACGCCGAGGCGATCAAGCGCCTGTTCACGCCCGAGTTCAGGAACCGGCTGGACGCGGTGATCGGATTCCGCGGGCTGTCGCCGGTGATCATCCGCAACGTGGTGCAGAAGTTCGTGCGCGAGCTCGGCGCCCAGCTCGCCGACAAGCGGGTCTCGATCGAGCTCGACGAGGCGGCGGCGGAATGGCTGGCCGAGAAGGGCTACGACCGGCTCTACGGCGCCCGGCCGCTGGCGCGGGTGATCCAGGACCGGATCAAGCGCCCGCTCGCCGACGAGCTGCTGTTCGGCAAGCTCGCCAAGGGCGGCAAGGTCTACATCACCATCTCGGGCGACGAGCCGGCCTTCCACATCGTGCCGGCCGGCGACACGGCGCTGCTGCCTCCTCCGGAGGACGGCAGCGACGAGGACACCGGCGAGGATGTCCTCGAGCCGGTGGGCTGAGGCCGCACCCTCCCTGCCAGGCTGGGCCAGGCTGGTAGGGCCGCCGCCCGGGGCGGCCGGCACCCGGACGGGCTTGGCACGGAACCCTGGTGCTCTGCCCTCGGCTGCGGGGAGGGTAGCAATCTCGATCTGCCGCCCGAGGGTTCGGCGGCAGGCCTTCATCCCGGCGTGAACTCGGGCGCGTGCTCGACCGCGAAGTTGACCGAGCGCGCGATGAAGCACAGCCGGTGCGCATCCTCATGGAGTGCTCGGGCCTTCTCCAGGTCGGCGCCGGGTGCCAGCCCGATCCGCGGCTTGAGGATGACGCGCTCGAACTTGGCGCTGCCGGGCCGAGGCTCGACCATGATCCCCTCCGCCCGGTCGAGATAGCCGGTCACGACGATGCCCGCATCGCTGCACAGATGCAGATACCACAGCATGTGGCAGGCGGAGAGCGAGGCGACCAGCAATTCCTCGGGATTCCAGCGCGCCGGGTCGCCGCGGAAGGCAGGATCGGACGAGCCGGGCAGGGGTGGCTTGCCCGGCGCCCGGATCTCGTGCTCGCGGCCATAGGCGGTGTAGCCGGAGGTGCCGGAGCCGCGATTGCCGGTCCAGGCCACCTCGAGTTGGTAGCGATGCTCCTTGGCCATGCCGAGCTCCGGTTCAGGGGCAGGCAGACTGCGGCTTCGCCTCGCCTCGGGCAAGAGGTCGCGGCGCGAGAGCACGCAGCGCCACCAGGGCGGCGAGCGCCAGGGCCAGCGCCGCGGCACCCGCGGTCGCCGGGAAGCCGCCGCTCTCGTAAAGGACGCCTGCGGCGCCGGTGCCGAGCATGGCGCCGAGATAGGTGACGGCACTGTTCAGCCCGAGCACGGCGCCGCGCTGCTCCGGCCGCGCCGCGGCCAGCAGCAGGATCAGGGTGTTCAGGCCGAGATGGTTCGCGAACCCCCACAGGCCGGTGATCACGGCCGCCGTCCAGAGGCTGGCGCTGCCGACGATCAGGGCGAGATAGATCAGCGCGATCGCCAGCAGGATCAAAGGAAAGACACGCCGCGGGCCGATCCGGTCGAGCCTGTGGTCGGCGAGGCTCGCGAGGCCGAAGCCGATGCCGTAGGTCAAGACGACGAGGCCCGCCGCGGCCGCGGAGACGCCCAGGCCGGTCCGCAGATGATCGCCGAGAAACGCGTACACGCCGTAGAACGCGCTCATATAGCCGAGGCAGATCATCAGCAGGGCCGGCACGCCCGGGTAGCGGAGCGGTGCCAGGGGGCCTCGCCGCGGCATCGGCGGAACCCGGTGGTCGGGCAGTCGCAGCGTTCCCAGCAGTGCCGCTGCCGCCAGTGCCGCCAGGAGCAGGAAGGGTGCGCGCCAGCCGGCCAGGTCCGATGCCAGCGCCGCCGCCGGCACCCCGGCCACGAGCGAGATCGACCACCCGGTGAGGACCCGGCCCAGCGTCTCCGCCTCGCGCCCGGGCGGCGCCAGTCCGGCGGCGAGGGCATAGATCGACGGCAGCACCACGCCCGCGCCGAGCCCCGCCAGGGCCTGGGCCAGCACCAGGACCGGCCAGCTCGGCGCGCCCGCGCTGAGCAGGGTCGCGAGGAGCAGGGCGGCGAGCCCGCCCAGCAAGGCCGTGCGCGCGCCGGCCCGATCGATCCAGGGCGCCAGGAAGAACGCGGATATCGCGGTCGCACCGCCATAGGCGGCCAGTGCGTAGGACACCGTGACGGCCGTGGTGCCGAGGCCCGCGGCCACGTCGGCGAGGATCGGGCTCAGCACGAGCGAGTTCGAACCGGTGACGGCGATTCCCGCCATGAGGATCAGGGTCTGGCCACGCATACCGGATTCGCTTGATGGATTATGGCACAGGACGAACATATCCGAACAAGATTCAGCAGCAATGCGGGAGTCGGGTCATGCCGGAAGTTCCGAATGCGGTTCGGGCGGGGACCCGGGCGGGTGGCGCCCTGGACCGGATCGACCGAAGGCTGTTGGGCATCCTCGCCGAGGATGCGAGCCTGAGCTACGCCGAGCTCGGCCAGCGCCTGCATCTCTCGCCCGCCGCCGTCTACGAGCGGGTGAAGCGCCTGCGCCGCGACGGCGTGGTCAAAGGGACCGTGGCCCGTCTGGACGGCGGCAAGATCGGCCGGCCGCTGCTCACCTTCGTGCACGTGGACACCAGGGGCTGGGGCAAGAGCCAGTCGATGCTGGCGCTGGCCGACCTGCCGGAG
>JBFWWD010000140.1:0-14754 GCA_050246385.1 Geminicoccaceae bacterium | reverse complement strand
GGCCGGCGAAGGGCAGATCGGCTCGACCCCGTACGTGCCCCGGCTTCCTGGCGGAACCGGATCGACGGCGCTGCCGGTGATGGCTTCGATCCGCGGTCGAGCTCCGCCTGGGCAAAATAGGCCGACGCCTTGCGCAGGATCTCATTGGCCTGGCGCAGCTCGCGGTTCTCCCGCTCCAGCACCTTGATCCGGTCCTGCTCCGTCGTCGTCGGGCCGGCCCGCAGTCCCTGATCGCGCTCGCCCTGTCGCACCCATTTTCGCAGCGTCTCCGCCGTGCAGCCGATCTTGGCCGCGATCGAGCCGATCGCGGCCCACCGCGAGGCGTGATCGCCCCCGTGCTCCAACACCATCCGCACGGCCCGCTGCCGGACCTCAGGCGAAAAGCGGTTCGACGTCTTCTTCGTCATAGCCCCATCCTCTCAACAGTTGGAGCCTCCGCCAAACCCGGCGCGGTTCACCCAGCACATTGCGTGCCCCCGCAACCACCTTTACTCGACGCTCCAGAACGTCCGCAGACGCCCGCCGCTCACCCGGCGGGCGTCGTTGTTCCGTATTCGCTCTCTACAAGAGTCAATTCGTCCCATCGTCCGTGCCGGACCATCGGACAACAGGAAGGCGGCGATCGGGCGGCCTCTGGTGAAATGCCCGCCGCTGCAGCGGCGGGCATGCATGCATCCTAGCAGTGACCGATAGCCCAGCGCTTCGACAGCGGCGGCGGTGTCTTCCTGGTCGAGCAGAGCGAGCAGCCGCAGCCCGCAAGGTGCTTGCGCTTGACCAGGCGCGGCTCGGCGGAGCTGCGCTCGGCGCGGTCCATCGCCTTGCGCAGCCTGCCGTTCATGGTCGCGAGATGCGGTGTCGCGAGCTGGCGCGCCGCATCCTGTCCGCAATAGGGGCAGGCGCAGGGCTCGGCGGCCCGGTCCATCGCCGTCCAGGCCCGGAACGGGCCGCAGTCGGCACAGTCATAGTCGTAGAGTGGCATCGTCGGGATTCCCGCGTGATGGTCAGCTGGCAGGCGGCGTGCCGGCGCCGAGGAGGCCCTGGAGGATGAGCACGCCCGGGATCCAGCCGGTGAGCACACCCTCGGCCGCGGTGGCGATGCCGGTGGCGCGCCCGATCGGCCGTTTCAGGGCGAGCAGGAGGAAGTACATGAACCAGAGGACGGCCCAGGCAGCCCAGTTGAACGCCATCCACAGATCGAGGCCGCCGCGGGCGCTGCCGAAGGCGCTCAACGCCACCGGCACCACGGTCAGAGCCACGAACAGGCTGAACCAGCCGAGCCCACGGCCGTCGACCTGGACGACGCGGTTGTAGGCGACCCAGAGATAGGTGGTGGTGAACAGCAGGGTCAGCGCCGCGGCACGGATCGAGCCGTCGTTCGCGGCCGGACCGAAGGCCGAGTAGAGCGCGACACAGAGAGTGACGAAACCACTGACCACGTTGATCACGACGATCTCGCGATCCTCGATGCGGCCGAGGATCCACAGACCGTTGAGGAACAGGACGGCACCGACCCACAGCAGTGCGAGGCCGAGCATCATCGCAGTGTCTCCCGACTAGGTGGGACGCCGGAGGCGGCGCACCGCCTCCGGCCGATCGTGCTGAGGGTCAGCTCGTCTTGGCGACGCCGCCGCCGGAGACCTGTCGGGTGGGCCCGTTGGCGTTCGGGCGGATGTCGAAGTCGAAGATGCCGGTCGGAATCGCCAGCGTGGCGCAGACATTGGGGATGTCGACGATGCCGCTGATCCGGCCCTCGACCGGGCCGGTGCCCAGGATCATGTAGGCCTGCTCGCCGGTATAGCCGAACTTCTTCAGATACTCGATCGCGTTCAGGCAGGCCCGGCGATAGGCGACATGGGCATCGAGATAGTACTGCTCGCCGGTATGCTCGTCGACCGAGATGCCCTCGAAGATCAGATAGTCGTCGAAGTGCGGGTCGACCGGGCTCGGCTTGAAGATCGGGTTGATCACGCCGTACTTGGCCATCCCGCCCTTGATCAGGCTGACGCCGACGTCGATCCAGCCCGCCATCTCGATGGCACCGCAGAAGGTGATCTCGCCGTCGCCCTGCGACCAGTGGATGTCGCCCATCGAGAGCCCGCCGCCCTTGACGTAGACGGGAAAGTAGACGCGCGAGCCGCGCGACAGGTTCTTGATGTCGCAATTGCCGCCATGCTCGCGCGGCGGGACGGTGCGCCACGCCACCTTGGCCGCCTCATCGGCGGCCGCACCCTTCATCTGCCCCATGAGCGCATGCTCGAGCGTCGGCGGGGCGGCGAGCGGCGGGACCCGGTTCGGGTCGGTGGCGATCAGCGCCGCCTCGCGGCGGTTGGCCTCGGCCAGCAGCTTGTGGTCGGGCAGGCAGCCGATCAGGCCGGGATGGACCAGGCCCGGATAGCGCACGCCGGGGATGTGGCGCGAGGTGGCGTAGATGCCATGGATGTCCCAGCAGGACTTGCGCGCCTCGGGATAGTGCTCGGTGAGGAAGCCGCCACCGTTCTCCTTGGCGAAGATGCCGTTGAAGCCCCACTCGGAACCCGGAATGGCACCCAGGTCGAGGAGATCGACGACCAGGAGGTCGCCGGGCTCGGCGCCCTCGACCCCAAAGGGGCCGCTCAGATAGTGGACCTTGGTCAGCTTGACGTCGCGGACGTCGTTGGCGCTGTCATTGTCGCCGATCTGGCCGCCGGTCCAGTCGTAGCACTCGACCCGGAACACGTCGCCCGGCTTGAAGGTCTCGACGAACGGGAGGTCGGGGTGCCAGCGATTGTGGGTCTTGGTGGTCTGCTGCTCGGGGGCCTTGTCCAACTCGACCTTGAAGGCGGTCTTCACCATGTTCGTTGCTCCCTGGTTGACCCCGCGCGCGACGGGCCACCGACGCGGCCCACAGCGGCGAGGGGGACCAGGAGACGCTAGCTTGGCCATGTAACCGGTTGACCGGTGCCACCGGGCGCCCGTGTAACTTTTTGTAATCGGCTCCGGCCCCGCCGGACGTCGGCTGGCCGCGGGCCCGAGATTCCACTAGGCTCGAAGGTCGGGGAGCAGACCGGCATGCAGAGCTCGGCACCGACCATGCTCGACGCGGCGAAGGCCTCCAGGATCCTGGTGGTCGACGACGACCGGCGCCTGTGCGGCTTCCTCACCCGCTTCCTCGGCGGCGAGGGCTATGCGGCGGCCTCGGCCCACGACGGCCGCGCCATGCGACGGGCCATCGCCGACAGCGCCTTCGACCTCGTCATCCTCGATCTCACCTTCCCGACCGGCGAGGACGGGATGAGCCTCGCGCGCGGCCTGCGCGCCCAGTACGACGTCCCGCTGATCATGCTCTCGGGCAAATGCGACACGATCGACAAGGTGGTCTGCCTCGAGCTGGGTGCGGACGACTACGTCACCAAGCCGTTCGAGCCGCGCGAGCTGCTCGCCCGCATCCGCACCGTGCTGCGGCGCACGGCGGGCAGGTCCCGACCCGAATGGGCGGATGCCGCGAGCGAGGACGATGGGGTGCTCCGCTTCGAGGGCTGGCGGCTCGATCTCGGCCGCCGCGAGCTGAGCAACGCCACGGGTGAGCCGGTGCGCCTGACCAGCCAGGAATTCCAGTTGCTGGCGACGCTGGCGGCGCGTCCGGGGCGCCCCCTGTCGCGCGACCAGATTCTCGACCTGATCGCCAACCGCCATTGGTCGCCCTACGACCGCAGCATCGACGTCCTGATCGGCAAGCTTCGCCGCAAGCTCGGCGACGAGCCGCGCCGCGGCCGGCTGATCAAGACCGTCCGCAGCGTCGGCTACATGTTCGCGCCCGCCTGCGGCTGAGCCCGGCCCGGGCGGTCGAGCGCCCGGCGCAAGGTCCGGGCGAGCTCGTCGGGCGCGAACGGCTTGCGCAGCACCGGCGCCGCGGCGAGGGCGGCGCTTCGCTCGGTCAGTGTCCCGGCGGCGTAACCGGTGCTGAGCACGACCGCGAGATCCGGGCGCCGGACGAGCGCCTCCTCGGCGAGCCTGATGCCGTCCATTTCGCCCGGCAGCACGATGTCGGTGAGCAGCAGGTCGATCCGCGGCTCGGCGAGCCGCTCGAGCGCCTCGCCTGCGTCGGTCGCCTCGACGACCAGGTAGCCGAGCCGCTTGAGCTGGCGCCGCAGCAGGAGCCTGACCTTGGGCTGGTCCTCGACCACGAGCACGCATTCGCCGCGCGCTTCCGGTGTGCTCGCGACCGGTGTCGCGCGGTTCGGGGCGGGCGCGGCACCGGGTGCGGCGATGGGAAAGTAGAGCGTCACGGCCGTGCCACCGCCCGGCGCGCTGTCGATCGTCAGATGGCCGCCGGACTGATGGACGAAGCCGTAGGCCATGCTGAGGCCGAGACCGCTGCCGGCACCGGCGGGTTTGGTGGTGAAGAAAGGCTGCACCGCGCGCTGGCGCACCGCCTCGCCCATCCCGTGCCCGGTATCGGACACCGTCAGCGCGACGTAGCGACCGGGCTCGATCATATGATCGGCGCAGGCGGCACCGGCATCCAGCTCGACGTCGCGGACGGCGATCGTGAGCGCCCCGCCGTCCGGCATCGCGTCGCGCGCGTTGAGCGCGAGGTTGAGCAGGCTCGCCTCGAGCTGGCTGCGGTCGACCTGCGCCTGCCCGGCGTCGGGAGGCAGGTCGAGCCGGATCGCGATCCGCTCGCCCAGCGTCCGTCCCAGCAGCCGGGAGGTGCCGAGGATCTGCTCGCGGACGTCGGTCAGCTCGGGATGCAGCGCCTGCCGGCGGCCGAAGGCGAGGAGCCGCCCAGTGAGCTCGACGCCGCTGCGTGTGGCATCGAGCGCGTCCTCGATCATCTCGAGCAGGTCCGGCCGGGACCGGCACTGCTCCTCGATCAGCATCAGATTGCCCAGGACCACGGCGAGGAGATTGTTGAAATCATGGGCGACGCCGCCGGTGAGCTGGCCCAGCGCCTCCATGCGCTGCGCCAGCCGCAGGCGCTCCTCCGCCTCGTGCCGCTCGGTCACGTCGGTGCCGATCGTGCCGATGCCGATCGGTCGGCCTTCCGCGCCCAGCACGGGAAAGCGCGTGACGAGGAGCCGTCGCGGTGTGCCGGACACCGAGGCGAGATCGACCTCCCCCGTCACCGCGCGGCCGACCCCGACCACCGTCGCATCCGAGATCCGCTCGGCCTCGCTCTCCGGCCGGTCGGGGCCGAACCACTCGGCGAACCGCTCGTTGGCCAGGAGATAGCTGCCGTGCAGGTCCTTGAGCGCGATGGCGGAGGGCGAGTTCTGCACGACGTCGCGTAGACGCTGCTCGCTGCACGCGAGAGCGTCCCTGGCCGCGCTCGAGCGCATGACCTCCGCCCCGAACGAGGCGAGAATGCGGCCGATCTCCACGTCCTGGCGCTGGAACGGCGTGGCCCCGCCGCGACGCAGCGCCACCGCCGCCACGACGTCGCCACCCTCCTCGTCGACGGGGATCGCCAGGAGCGCGCGCGCCTCGGCGGAATCGTCGAGTGGCGTGTCGAGGCAATCCGGCATCGGCGCCCCGGTCTCGATCTCGCGTTGCAGCACGTCGTCCCGGCACCGGTAGAGCGCCGCCCCTTCCGCCTCCAGCTCGATGGCGAGAATCCCTAGCAGCCGATGAGCCGCATGCTCCGACGAGGGTGCCCGCGAAAGCTCGCCGACGCTGCCGAGCACCCGTGCCAGCCGTGCGTTGAGCGTCTCCAGCTCACGATTGCGCGCCTGCAGTGCCGCCACGGCCTGCTGCCGCTCCTCGTACAGCCGCCGTCGCTCCAGGCAGCGCGCCAGCGTGGCGAGCAGGTCGTCGGTCAGGAACGGCTTACGGAGATAGTCGTAGGCTCCCGCTTGCAGGGCCTCGACGCTGGCCTCCACCGTGGCATAGGCGGTGACCATGACCGCGATCAGGTCAGGCTGCCGCGCGTGCAGCGCGCGCAGCAGGTCCACGCCGCTGCCCGTGCCGAGCCGGACGTCGAGCAGGGCGACGGCGGGTGGGATGTCCGAGGCCGCGCGCAGGGCCTGCTCCGGGCCGTGAGCGATCGCCACGGAGAAGCCCTCGAAGCGCAGCAGATCAGCGAGGCTCCCGGCGAAGTCGGGATCGTCGTCGACGACCAGGATGTGGGCGGGCTCAGGCATGGACGGACACCCTGGCATGTCGTTGCAGGCGCAACTCGACGCGGGTGCCGTGGCCCGGCTCGCTGCTCAGCGTCACGCGGCCGCCATGCTGCTCGGCGACGCGCTGCACGAGCGGCATGCCGAGCCCGACGCCGAACGCCTTGGTACTGAACAAGGGCTCGAACACGCGCGCCTGCAGCTCCGCGGGAATGCCGCCGCCATTGTCTGCGATGGCGAGCACCACCTCCTCGCCCTCCACCCGGGTCGCCACGGCGATCTCCCCGCCCTCGGGTGGCTGGCGCGCCTCGATCGCCTGGATCGCGTTCTGGACGAGGTTGACCAGCGCCTGCCGCAGCCGCTCGCCGTCGGCGGGGATGGTGACGTCGGCGGCAAGCCCCAGCCGCAGCCGGATCGATGGGTTGATCGACTGCTCGGCGAGCTGCTCGGCGACCCAGGGATCGATCGCCAGCGGGGCGAGCGCCGGGCCGTTCTGGCGCGAGTAGGACAGAAGATCCTCGATGATCCGTACGCAGCGCCAGACGTTGCGCTGGATGCGGTCGAGTTCGCCGGCAGTGCGCGAATCGGGGCCGATGAGGCCGCGCTTCAAGATCTCCACCGAAGAGACCAGCGTGCCCAGCGGGTTGCGCAGCTCGTGGCTCACGGTGGCGGTGAGCTGACCGATGGCGGCCAACCGCTCGCTCGCCGCCAGCTCGCGCTGGGTGGCCTGCAGCCGCTCGACCGAGGCGACCAGATCGCGTTCCGCGAGCTCGCGGCTCTCGTGCGACAGCACGATCCACCAGGCGCCGACGGCGAGCAGGGGCAGCATTACGAGATAGACCCGCCACAACAGATCGGCGTTGGAGACGAGCGGCAGATCGTGGTGCAGATCCGCCATGCGATAGGTCAGCAGGAACACCGCACCGGTGATCACCGCCAGCGCCGCCAGGATGCCGCCGAGCTTGGCGAGGCGCTGGCCGGTATCCGGCGCGAACCGCGCCCGCAGGAATTGCGCGGCATAGCGGTCGCGTGAGGCGATCAGCGCCGGGGCCGGCGCCTTGCACGAATCGTGGCAGTGGGCGTCGAGGCTGCAGCAGAGCGAGCAGATCGGCCGCTGGTAGAAGCTGCAGTAGGCCATGTCGGCATGCTCGTAGTCGTGCGCGCACAGCTCGCAGCGCGCGCGGCCCGGTGCGCGCTGCGCGGCGACGGGCGGCGGCACTCGGGCGAGATAGTAGCGCCCGCGCGTGGCGATGCCGATCAGGATCGCGGTGAC
Source organism: Geminicoccaceae bacterium (assembly GCA_050246385.1). Lineage (GTDB taxonomy): Bacteria > Pseudomonadota > Alphaproteobacteria > Geminicoccales > Geminicoccaceae > Benzoatithermus. The sequence continues at coordinate 7,386 of JBFWWD010000140.1, read as the reverse complement.
GAAGGCGATCAGGAACGAGAGCGGGGCGGAGTAGGCCTGCAGCGCGGGGCCGAAGGCTCCGCCGAAGCAGGCGATCGAGACCACGGACGCCAGCGCCATGCTGCCGCAGCCGACCGGGTTCACATTGTGCAGGTGGGCACGCTTGAACTCGAGGAAGGGCGGGCTGACACCCAGCGGCTTGAGCACCGCGAGGTCGGCGAAGATCGCCCCGATCCAGGCGATCGCGACGTTGGAGTAGACCGCGAGCACCAGCTCCAGCGTCTCGAAGATGCCGAGCAGCATCAGGAGCAGCGAGATCAGGATGTTGAAGACCAGCCAGACCACGCGGCCGGGGTGATAGTGGGTGACGCGCGAGAAGAAGTTGGACCAGGCGAGCGAGCCGGCATAGGCGTTGGTGACGTTGATCTTGACCTGCGAGATCAGCACGAACACCGTGGCCAGGGTCAGGACGATCGCCGGATCGCTGCTGACGAACTGGTATGCCTGGATGTACATCTGCACCGGCTCGAGTGCCGTCGCGCGCGGCAGGCCGGCCTCGATCGCAAGCACGGCGAGCAGGCTGCCACACAGGATCTTGAGCCCGCCGATCAGGATCCAGCCCGGTCCGGCCAGGATCATCGCCGCCCACCAGGAGAGCCGGTTGCGCGGGGTCTTCTCCGGCAGGAAACGCAGATAGTCGACCTGCTCGCCGATCTGGATCACGAGCGAGCACAGCACGCCGGTGGCGGCTCCGAACGCCAGATAGTCGAAGCCGCCGCGGCCGTCCTCGCCCTGGAAGGCCACCCACTGCTGCAGCACGTCCGGCCGCTCGACCAGGATGAACGCGAAGGGCAGGGTCATCATGCCGATCCAGATCGGCTGCGTCAGCCACTGCAGCCAGTTGATCGCGGTCACGCCCAAGAAGGTGATCGGGATGATGACCAGGGACGAGATCAGATAGCCGACCGCCAGCGGAATATCGGCGTAGAGCTTGAGCGCCTGCGCCATGATCGCCCCCTCCAGGGCGAAGAAGATGAAGGTGAAGGTGGCGTAGGTGAGCGAGGTGATGGTCGAGCCGATGTAGCCGAAGCCGGCACCGCGGGTCAGCAGGTCCATGTCGATGTTGTAGCGGCTCGAATAGTAGGCGATCGGCAGGCCGGTGATGAAGATCGCGAGCGAGACCAGGACGATCGCCGGGAACGCGTTCTGGAAGCCGTAGCTGAGCGTGATCGCGCCGCCGATCGCCTCGAGCGCCAGGAACGAGATGCCGCCCAGCGCGGTGTTGGCGATCCCCACCGGTGCCCAGCGCCGAAAGGAGCGAGCGGCGTAGCGCAGCGAGTAGTCTTCCAGGGTCTCGTTGGCGATCCAAGACTGATAGGATCGCAGCGCTGGCAGCACACGATCTTCCTGCATGGCTGCCGCCTCTTGTTGTGTGGCCCTCGCGGGCGAAATCCTGCCGTGAAGCCCCGCCGGACGCCACTGCTATGGAGAAGCGGCGCCGGCAAGATCGCCCCGCCCGGCGGGCTGGCCGGGATCGAGCCGGGCGTGGCGGACGGCGCCTCCCGGCTTCAGCCGATCAGCCGCTCCAGGCTCTCGAGGCGGTCCGCCTCGGCGGCGGGCTTGTCCCAGCGGATGCGATGGATGCGAGGGAAGCGCATGGCCACACCGGACTTGTGCCTGGTCGAGTGGTGGGCGGAATCGAACGCGACCTCGAACACCAGGGCCGGCGTCACCTCGCGCACCGGGCCATAGCGGCGCGTGGTGTGGTCGCGGATCCAGCGGTCGAGCTGCAGCAGCTCGGCGTCCGTGTAGCCGGAATAGGCCTTGCCGACCGGGACCAGCTCGGGACCCGACGGTCCGTCGCGCCAGGCGCCGAAGGTGAAGTCCGAATAGAAGCTCGAGCGCTTGCCATGGCCACGCTGGGCGTACATGAGGACCACGTCGAGCAGATGCGCGTCGCGCTTCCACTTCCACCACAGCCCCTTGGGCCGGCCGGCGAGGTAGGGGCTGTCCTTGCGCTTGAGCATCAGGCCTTCGATCGGCGTGCCGCGCACGCCCCCGCGCAACCGCTCGAGATCCTCGAGCCCAGCCACCTCGACCAGGGGCGAGATATCCATCCGAGCAGGGCGCTCGCGGGCGAAGAACGCTTCCAGTCGGCCGCGACGATCGGCGAAGGGCAAGGACCGCAGGTCCTCCCTGCCGTCGAACAGGATGTCGTAGAGATGCACGAAGGCCGGATAGTCGGCGAGCATCCGCACGGTCACGGCCTTGCGGTTGAGGCGCTGTTGCAGGTCGTTGAAGGCGGCGACGCCGCCCTCGCGCTTCACCAGCAGCTCGCCGTCCAGCACGCCTTTGAAGGTCACGACCTCGACCAGATCGGGAAAGGCGTTCGAGATGTCGTCGCCGCTGCGCGAGTAGAGGCGCACCCCACCCGCCGTGGCCGCGATCTGCACACGGATGCCGTCCCACTTCCACTCGGCGAGATAGCTCGCGAGATCGCCCGCCACCTTGGCGACGTCCTCGTCCTCGACCGGATGCGCCAGCATCAGCGGCCGGAACACCGGCACGTCCTCCACCGCCGGGCGTGGACCTCTGCCGTCCAGCCAGGCGAACAGGGTGCCGTAAGGCGGCGTCAGGCCGTGCCAGACCTCCTCGATCTCGGCCGGATCGACTCGGCCAAGCTCGGCAAGTGCCAGTTTGGCAAGTCGAGCGGACGCACCGACCCGGAGCCCGCCGGTGACCAGCTTGAGCAGCGCCCAGCGTCCGGTAGCATCCAGCCCGTCGAGCCAACCGGCCACCAGTCGCGGGAGGGCGGTCTTGGGCGTGTTTGCGAGCCCGGCCACCACCTCGTCGAGCCTCGGCCAGGGTAGCTCCTCGTCCGGTTCCGGCCACATCAAGGCCGCGGTCTCGGCGAGATCCCCGACGAAATCGTAGGACCAGCCGAACAGGATGGGATCGGTGCGGGTTGCCACCAGCTCGCGGATCAGGCCAGCCTTGGCATGGGCGAAGCTGAGCGCACCGGTCAGAGCGGCCAGCCCCCAGCCACGATCAGGGTCCGGCACGGCGCGGAAATAGTCGACCAGCAGCGCCACCTTGGCGTTGCGCTGCGGTGTATAGAGCAGCCGGTCCAGGAGCTCGGCGAAGGGTTTCACCCGTTAAGCCTAGGGTCACACGCATGGTTGCGCCAGACCGGCTCGTCAATGGCCTCTTCCGCCTCGGCTACCGGGCTGCCTTTCTGCTGCTGCGAGGATGGTGGGCCATACGCCGGCCCCGCGCCGAAGGCGCCGCGGTGCTGGTCTGGCAGAATGACGCCCTCCTGCTGGTTCGCACGTCCTATCGCCGGGAGCTCGACCTGCCCGGCGGAGGCATGGAGCAGGGGGAGCTGCCTTTCGCCGCCGCATGCCGCGAGCTGCGCGAGGAGACCGGTCTGGTCGTGCCGATGTCGGAGCTGGATCCGCTCGGCGCCGTCGAGTTCACCGAGCATCACCGCCCGATACGCACTCACCTCTTCCGCTGGACGCCGACCGGTCCGATCCAACCGGCCGCCGACGGTCGTGAGATCGTCTGGGCGGACTTTCTGCCGCGAAGCGCGTTGGCCGGAGCCGATCTCGGCCTTCTGCCCCGGCTCGCCCTGGCGCGCGAGGCTCAGCTGCCGAGCGGTACCCGCCAGACCTCCTGAGCATACTCCCGCACCGTCCGGTCGCTGGAGAACCAGCCCATGTGCGCGGTATTGAGCACCGCCTTCGGCCACCAGGCCTTCGGCTCGGCATAGGTCTGCTCGACCCGGCGCTGCGCCTCGGCATAGCTGTCGAAGTCCGCGGTCAGCCGGAAGTGATCGAAGCTGGCGATATCGTCCAGGAGCGGGCGGAACCGCCCGGCGTCGTCGGGCGAGAAATGGCCCGACTCGATCAGGTCGAATGCCCGGCTCAGGCGCGGGCTGGCCTCGATCAGCGCGCGTGGCGAGAAGCCGCCTGTCCGCGTGCGGGCGACCTCCTCGGCGGTGAGGCCGAAGATGAAGATGTTGTCGGCTCCGACATGCTCCAGCATCTCGACATTGGCGCCGTCGAGCGTGCCGATGGTCAAGGCGCCGTTGAGGCCGAACTTCATGTTGCCGGTGCCCGAGGCCTCCATGCCCGCCGTGCTGATCTGCTCGGACAGATCCGCACCCGGGATCAGGATCTGAGCCAGGGACACGTTGTAGTTCGCGAGGAACAGGATCTTCAGCCGCTCGCGGACCTGGGGATCGCCGTTCACCACCCTGGCGACGTCGCTGATGAGCTTGATGATCAGCTTCGCACGCTGATAGGAGGGTGCCGCCTTGCCAGCGAAGATCTTGACCCTGGGCACCGTATGGTCGCCGGTGCCCTCGATCATGTCGGTGTAGGTCGCCACCGCCTCCAGAACGTTGAGCAGCTGGCGCTTGTACTCGTGAATGCGCTTGATCTGGATGTCGAACAGCGCATCGGTCGGCAGCGCCACTTCGTACCGCCTGGCGATGAACGCCGCGAGCCGCTCCTTGTTCGCCTGCTTGATCGCCGCGAAGCGGGCCTGGAAGATTGCGTCGTGGGCGAACGGAGCCAGTTCCTCCAGGCGCTCCAGATCGACGATCCAGCGCGGGTGCCCCAGGGTCTCGGTGATCAGATCCGAGAGTTCGGGGTTGGAATCCAGCACCCAACGTCGCGGCGTGACGCCGTTGGTGATCGCGGTGATCCGGTCCGGATAGAGCCTGTGCAGCGAGCGGAAGACCGTCTGCTTCATCAGCTCGCCATGAAGCGCCGAGACGCCGTTGACCTTGCGCGCCCCAAGAAAGGCCAGATGGCCCATGCGGACGAAGCGGCCATAGCTCTCGTCGATCAGTGACACGTCCCTCAGGTAGGGGTCATCGACGTCGGGACGGCTGCGCAGTTCGTCCAATACCTGGGCGTTGATCTCGTAGATCAGCTGGAGCTGGCGCGGCAGCAGCCGTTCCATCAGCTGGACCGACCAGCGCTCCAGCGCTTCCGGCATGAGGGTGTGGTTGGTGTAGTGGATCGTGCCGCGGGTGATCTCCCAGGCCGTCGCCCAGTCGACGCCGTGCTCGTCCACCAGCAGCCGCATCAGCTCGGGCACCGCGATGGCCGGGTGCGTGTCGTTGAGCTGGATCGCCGCCTTGTCCGGCAACGAGCGCAGGTCGGCGTGGTAGGAGAGATGGCGCCGGATGATGTCCTGGAGGCTGGCCGAGGTGAAGAAATACTCCTGCTTCAGGCGTAGCTCCTGCCCCGCCTCGGTCGCGTCGTTCGGATAAAGCACCCGGCTGATGCTCTGGGTCAGGACCTGGTCCTGCACCGCCTGCATGTAGTCGCCGCGATTGAAGGCGGCGAGATCGATCAGATTGCCGCTCTGGGCCGACCACAGGCGCAGCGTGTTGACGTGGCGGCCGCCCCAGCCCACCACCGGCGTGTCGTACGCCACCGCCAGCACCTGCTGTCCGCCCTCCCAGACCCGGACGCGCTGCCCCTTCTCGTCCCGCTCCTCGCGCACATTGCCGTAGAGCCGGACCGGATAGACCGATTCGGCGCGCTCGAACTCCCATGGATTGCCGAAGGCCAGCCAGTCCTCGGGCCGCTCCACCTGCCAGCCATCGTCGAGGCCTTGCTTGAACAGGCCGTGCTCGTAGCGGATGCCGTAGCCGTAGGCGGCGATGCCCAAGGTCGCCATGCTGTCGAGCAGGCAGGCCGCGAGCCGGCCGAGGCCGCCATTGCCCAGCGCGGCGTCGGGCTCGACCTTCAGCACGGCCTCGGCATCGACACCCAGGCTCGACATCGCCGCCGCCGCGGTCTGATAGAGGCCGAGATTGCGCAGGGAGTCGGCGAGCAGGCGGCCGATGAGGAATTCGAGGCTGAGATAGTAGACCCGCTTGCGGTCGGCGTCGTAGACCGTGCGGGTCGTCGTCATCCAGCCGTCGACGAGGCGATCGCGCACTGCGAGCGCCAGGGCGAAGAACCAGTCGTGGCGTGTCGCATGCTCGGGATCCTTGCCGACCTGGTAGATCAGCTTGCCCAGGACGACCCTGCGAAAGGCTTCCGGATCGAGGCGCAGGGCGCTCAGGCCCATGACGGTCTCGGTCATTGTGTTTCCCTGAATCTTCGCCCGCGGCTCGACGGCGGGGCCACACTAGCGACGGCTCCGACCCTCGCAAGTTCCGGGCCGCTTGGCCGTGCCGAGATGTCCGGGCACGGAGCGGGACCATGCTGCTGAGCGGCAAGGCGAGAGTCGCAGGCGTCATGGGCTGGCCGGTCGGCCACTCCCGATCGCCGCGGCTGCATGGCCACTGGTTCCAGCGCTACGGCATCGACGGCGTCTACGTCCCGCTGCCGGTCCGGCCGGAGGATGTCGAGCTCGCCTTTCACGCGCTGCCTCGGCTCGGCCTGCGCGGCTGGAACGTCACGGTGCCGCACAAGGAGGTGGCGGCGCGTCTGGTCGACGAGCTCGACCCGGCGGCGCGTCGGATCGGCGCGGTCAACACGGTGCTCGTGCTCGAGGACGGCCGGACGCACGGCCTGAACACCGACGGGGCCGGGTTCCTCGCCAACCTGCGCCAGCGGGCGCCGAGCTGGCTGCCCGGGACCGGCCCCGTGGTGGTGCTCGGCGCAGGAGGTTCCGCGCGCGCCGTGGCGACGGCGCTGCTCGACGCCGGCGTGCCCGGCCTGTGCCTCGTCAATCGAAGCGAGCCACGCGCGCGGCAGCTCGCGGACGAGCTCGCGGATCTCGGTGCGGTGAGCGCGGTCACCTGGGACAGAGTGCGGGAGGCGCTGGCCAGTGCCGCCCTGCTCGTGAACTGCACCAGCCTCGGGATGAGCGGACAGCCGCCACTCGAGATCGGGCTCGACACGCTCGACCGCGCGGCCGTGGTCGCCGACCTCGTCTATGCGCCCTTGGAGACGTCGCTGCTTGCCGCGGCGCATGCACGTGGGAACCCGGCGGTGGAAGGCCTCGGCATGCTGCTGCACCAAGCCGTGCCGGGATTTACGCACTGGGGCGGGCGCGTCCCCGAGGTCGACGACGCGCTCCGCACGGCAGTGCTGGAGGGCTGATGCCGCTCACACGACCTTGCTGCGAACATTGACGTTGCCGCGGATCGCGTTCGAGTAGGGGCAGATCTTGTGCGCCTGCTCGACCAGGGCCTCGGCCGCGGCCCTGTCGACCCCCGGCAGCGACACCTCCATGTCGACGTCCAGGCCGAAGCCGCCTTCCGAGCGTGGTCCGATCCCGACGGTGGTGGTCACGCTGGCGTCCGCCGGAACCTGGGCCGGCCCGCCCTGCGAGGCAACGAATTTCATGGCCCCGATGAAGCAGGCCGAGTAGCCGGAGGCGAACAGCTGCTCGGGATTGTTGCCAGGGCCGCCCCCGCCGCCGAGCTCCTTCGGC
>JBFWWD010000139.1:0-14766 GCA_050246385.1 Geminicoccaceae bacterium | reverse complement strand
CAGGCTCTCGTCGGTGGCACGGAAGGTGCAGCGCTCGGCCACGATCGGCGCCACGCCCGGATGCCCCGCACCCTGCGCAATGAGGCCGCCGACGCGCTCGTCCGCGGCGTAGCCGCTATGGGCGCCGAGCGGGTTGGCGACCTCGCCCAGCCCGAGCAGCGAGCTGACCGAGACCACGTTGATGGTGACGTTGGTCACGCTCGGGCACAGCCGCGAGTCGATGTGCCGGTCGGCGAACTGGTCCGGGATCGGGTAGCTCATCAGGTCGTTCGGATCGGAGAAGGCGATCAGCTCGGTCTTGGCGAAGAAGCGGCCGGGCCGGCTCGGGTCGGGGCCGCAATAGGCGCCGATCTGGTTCACCACCTGCTGCCCCTCGCGCCCCGCCTCGAGCAGCGGCAGCTGGTTGGAGAGCATGAAGATCTGCAGGTCGCGCTGCCTGAAGCTGTCGGCGATGCCCTGCAGGCGGGGATCGGTGCCGACCGGCAGATTGGTCAGCCGCTGCAGCGCGTCCAGCACGGCCCGGCTGCCCAGGCTGTGGCTGATGATCACGAAGTCGTCGCGGGCCGCACGGCTGCCGACCCCCGGCATGTCGGCGCCGCAATTCTGTCCTTCCGTCAGCTCCGGCAGCTCGCTCCAGCTGCGCGAGACCACCCAGCAGATCGACTGCGTCACCGACACCAGGATGGGCTCGCGCTTCTGCCCGGCATAGGCCAGCGGGTCGGGGGCGACGTCGTTGACGAAGGTGCGCATCGCCTGGTTCAGACCGGCGCGCCGCAGGACGTAGTCCTGCTCCTTGTCGAAGGCGAGCAGGTCCTTGTCGGGCTGGGTGATCGGCGACCAGGTCAGCTCGTAGAACAGCAGGTCGCGCGTGCGCGTCTCGTCGGTCAGCCGCGTGACGTTGATCTCGCCCAGATCCTGCTTCGGGAAGCTCGGGCTCGCGATGACGATCCGCTTCGGACGTGGTGCGCGCACATTCAGCCCGAGCGACTTCGCCAGATTGTCGCGCAACGCCGTCCCGTGGCCGGGCGCGTGCGTCCCGATGCCGTGGACGTAGAGCACCTTGACCTCGGGCCGGTCGCCGACCGGCTCGCCGAACGGCGGCAGCGCGTCCTGCTTGGCGAGATAGGGCTCGACGCCGGCGAACGGCCGGCCCTCGATCTCGCAGTTGCGGGTGTCCTGCTCGTCGCCCGGCTGGCCCTCGAGCACCGCCTGCGTCACCCCGCGCCCGAAGCTCTCGCAGCCGCCCAGCGCCAGCAGCGCCAGCAAGGCCAGGGCACTGATGCCGGTCGGCCGTCCCCTTGTTCCCCGCGTCCTAGACATCGCCCGTTCTCCGGCCTGCTTTGTGGGCACGCCGGGCAGTATGATCCGGTCGCGGGCGAAGATGTAGATGGTACCGTTCATCGGCGCCGGCGGGCGCGGCGCACGCGCCACGCTGGGGGTGCGCGCTCAGGCGGCGCGCCGCCTGCGGGCCAGCGCCGCCCGCCGCCGGCGCTCATGGCGATTGCGGGCGGGCGGCCCGGGTTCGGCCGTGCGCGCCGCGCGATCGTCGTTCACCGGCTCGGGTTCGAACGTGCGCGCGAGCTCGTTCGTGTATTTTACCTCCTGCGGCTCAGGGCTCTCGGGTTCGAACGTGCACGGCGACAATTCGTTCGTGAACTTTCGCATCGGCGCCTCCGCCTCTCCGGGTTCGGACGTGTCGTCCTGCAGCTCCTCGATCCAGGCATCGGGCCGCTTGCGCAGCACGCCCAGCGCCTGCAGCGCGCGGCCGATGTCCCTCTCGATCCGCGCACCGTAGCGGGCATAGGTGCCGAGCTTGCGCACGGTCGCCTCGGCGGGCGGGCTCTCCGCGGCGGCGGCGGTGAGCGTGGCGAGCTCCAGGCCGCGCAGGCGGTCCTGGCGCCACAGCGAGCCGACCAGCTCCATCACCCAATGCCGCTCGTAGGCGTCGCGCGGGTCCCGGTCGCAGGTGACGGCAGCGTGGAGCTCCGCGAACGCCTCGCGGTCCTCGCCGGCGGCGGTGACCGGGCCGTGCGAGCGGGTGCCGTTGGCACGCGCGGGGGCCTGCCGGGCGGGGGAACGGGTGGAGGGCATGCTGATCTCCAGGCAGAGTCTATCTGCCGGCTTATCTCCCATCGGTTGCATCACGGCAAGGATAATGATCCTACTGGAAGATCATCTCACGGCGGTGCAGCGCCCGCCTGCATCGGCTATGCGACGATCTTCCAGAAGGAGTCCTTCCGCACCACCAGCCCGTCGCGGAAGGTGTAGAAGTCGCAGCCCCGCACCTCGAGCCGGACGCCCTCGGGCGTGGTGCCGGTGAGGGTCCATCGCGAGATGCCGGTGTCGCCGTCGACGAGGTGGCTGGCATCGCCGTAATGGACGTCGGGCAGGCCCCGGAAGCGGCCCGCCAGGGCATCGCGCACGGCGCTCCTGCCCGCGAAGCGCGCTCCCCAAGGGTCCGGGCCGCGCGGCATCTCGAGCACGCAGTCCTCGGCGAACCAGGCCATGACCGCGTCGAGATCGTGCGCGTTGAAGGCTGCGCACAAGGCCTCGAGCGCGCTGCGGATGTCGCTCATCACATTCTCCCGGACCGACCCGGGCAGGTCGGCCGCTGCCAATTCCCCTGCACCGGGTACGATTAGCTCGATTCGCCGCCAGTCGTCGCGCAGCATGTCCGCGAGGGTTCAGCAGCTGGCCTCGGGCAGGAGGCGCGCGGCCGCCGTGGCAAGCGACTGTCCCGAATTCCGCGCCCCGGCCTCGGGGTGCAGTCCAGTCGAGCCATGGAATTTGTCCTGACCCCGTTTCCAGTCCTGAGCCCGTTTCCAGTCCGGCGGAGGCAACGCGCTCTGGTACCAGCGACTGTCTTTCCGCTGGTACGAGAACCTAAGTTTGCGGATCCTGTGCCTCATCGCACTATCTGCCGCCGTAATGCCTCTCCTTTAAGGGCACCGCTCAAAGTCTGGCGCGAACTGACTTTATGGCTAGCACTAGATTGGCTTGCTTAACTCGATCTGGAAATACCAAAGACAATATATCTAGAGAGCAAACGGCAACTTGCATAAGTGTTTTGAGGGCCATGTTCATTGCCTCTCCGTCGCCGTGAAGGTAAATCTGACCGTAGCGACGTAAGCCTTCCTCCTTCTCAATGGCACCACCTATTGTTAATGACTTCTCGTTGGGGTGAGCGCCCCAGCTGATACAACGCTCATAGAGGTCAGAATACACGTTCGATGTATGAATATCTTTGACAGCTATCGCGTTCTTTATCTTTGCATGAGTGAATTCCGCCCTCACGATTCTTGCGTAGAACTTATCTTCGTCCCTTCGAAGCCACGCCTCTGCGAGACTATTGTCTCCACCCATTCTAATTGCGTAGCCAGCCTGTTCAAGGCAGACTCTCTGTAGAGCAAAGGATTCAGTGAGTGCGCCTGCCATGGTGACGACTGAGGCGGTGCGAAAGGCGGAATGGGTTCGGTAGCACAAAAGTGCCTCAATCAGCCCCTTCGGGTTTTGCCAGTCGCCAAGAAGGTTAAAAAATATCTTGTCTATCCGCTCGATGCGAAGGAAAGGACCTCGCTTAAGTTCAAAACACGCTAGCTGATTCTGGAAAAAATTGAGCATATACGCGCTAAATGAATTATCTGGCCAACCATCTGGCAGAGTTATGTCATGGCCATCATTTTTCTGTCTAGATGTCATGGACTATACCTTTCAATGTTGTGTATTTCAATTGCGTCTATTGAGCGAATAATCGGTTCTAAGCCGTCCTGCCGAAGTTCACAGTGCTAAGAATGCATTGTACAAGGGAGCGCGGGGCGTCAACCACCTCAACCGAAGTCTATTCATGTAAACACGCTCGGATCCTTCCACGCTTCCGCTCTGCGCGCAACACACTATTCCGAGACCTCCGTCTCCCCCTCGGCGATCAGCCGCAGCTCCCCCAGCCGCACGCCGCGCTCGGCGCTGACGCGGGCGGCGAGGTCGCGGATCTCGCCCGCGCTGCCGCGCAGGACCGAGACCTCGAGGCAGGTGGCGTGGTCGAGGTGGAGGTGCAGGGTCGAGAGGTTGAGGACGTGGTGGGCGTGGTGGGCGTGGGTGAGGCGGCGTGAGAGGTCGCGGCGCTCGTGGTCGAAGACGTAGCTGAGCACGCCGAGGCAGGACTGGCCCGGGCCGGTCGCCGCCTCGCGGCTCGCGGCCTCGCGCACCGCGGCCGAGCGGTTGGCGTAGCCGCGGCGCAGGGCGAGAGCGTCCAGCGCCGCGGCGACGTCGTCGTCCAGGCTGATGGTGACCCGCTGCACGCGGGCTCAGGCGATGCCGGCCAGGATCGCCACGCCGGCCACCGCGGCGGCGGCACCGGCGGCGCGGACCACGAGCGCACCCTTGCGCTCGGCGGCACGGCCGAGGAGCAGGCCGAGGCCGATGCCGGCGGCGTGGAGCAGGCCGGTGGCGAGCAAAAAGCCCAGACCATAGGCGGCGCCGGCGGCGGTCTCGGGCATCTCCGTGCCGTGGGCATGGCCGTGGAAGACGGCGAACAGGCCGACGACGGCCATGGCCAGTGCCGTCGGCGCCTGGATGCGGAAGGCGACCACGGCGCCGAGCACGACCACGGAGAGGGCGATGCCGGCCTCGACGAACGGCACGCCGATGCCGGCGACGCCGAGGGCACCGCCCAGCGCCATCACGGCCACGAAGCTCGCGGGCACCAGCCACAGCGCCCGGCCGCCGAGCTGGCAGGCGAGCAGGCCGACCATGACCATGGCCAGCACGTGGTCGAGGCCGGTGAGCGGGTGGGCGAAGCCGTGCGTGAAGCCGGCAGCGCTGCCGACGCCGGTGTGGGCGGAGGCGACCGAGGGCAGGAGCGCCGCCAGGGCGGCGAGGGCGAGGATCGGCGAGGCGTTTCTGCGCACGGGGCGAGGCTCCTTGAGGCGATGGCGATCCGGGTCCGGAGGCAAGCTGTCGGCCGGTGTGACGAGGAATGCAAGAGCTCACACCGGGCGTAGCGCTGGCGGAGCAGGTCCCGGGCCAGGTGCGGGCGCGGCGGAAGGTTGCCCGCGGCCCGCTGTTCGGCTAGCCCACGCCGACACAGCGGAATGGGGACGAGATGGGGCCGATCAGGGAGGAGATCGCGGCGCTCGAGCTGAGCGGCATCGGCAAGGTGGCGATCGGCGCCCTGCACGATCCGGAGGTGATCCCGCTCTGGTTCGGCGAGAGCGACCTCGTCACCCCGTCCTTCATCGGCGACGCGGCGAAGCGGGCGCTGGACGAGGGGCGCACCTTCTACAACTATTCGCGCGGGGTGCTGCCGCTGCGCGAGGCGCTGCAGCGCTACCATCAGCGGCTCTACGGGCTCGACCTGCACCCCGACCGCGTCACGGTCCCCGGCTCGACCATGAGCTCGGTGGTGATCGCGGTGCAGTGCCTCGCCGCGCGCGGCGACGAGGTGATCCTGATCGGCCCGTACTGGCCGAACGTGCGCACGGTCTGCCAGATGATGGGGGCGATGCCGGTCGACGTGCGCCTGGACGAGAGTGGCGGCCGCTGGCATCTCGACCTGGAGCGGGTGGCCGCGGCGATCACCTCGCGGACCAAGGCGATCTACGTCAACTCGCCGTCCAACCCGACCGGCTGGGTGATGACCGCGGAAGGCCAGCAGGGCCTGCTCGAGCTGTGCCGCCGGCACGGGCTCGGGCTGATCGCCGACGAGGTCTATCACCGCAACCTGCTGGTCGGCACGGATCCGGCGCCGTCCTTCCTCACCATCGCCGAGCCGGACGAGCCCGTGTTCGTGCTCAACGGCTTCTCCAAGGCCTGGGCGATGACCGGCTGGCGCCTCGGCTGGATGGTGCACCCGAAGAGCCTGGCGCAGCAGATGAGCGTGCTGGCCGAGTGCAACAACACGGGTGCGACGATCTTCGTGCAGTATGGCGGGATCGCGGCGCTCGAGCAGGGCGAGGGATTTCTCGCCGAGTTCAATGCCCGCTGCCGGCACAATGCCGGCCTGGTGATGGAGATCCTCGGCCGCCATCCGCGCATCCGGCTGCTGCGGCCGGAGGGCGCGTTCTATGCCTTCCCGAAGATCGAGGGGGTCTCGGACAGCCTGGCGTTCGCGCTGCGCGTGCTCAACCGGGCCAAGGTCGGCATAGCACCCGGCTACACGTTCGGGCCCGGCAATGCCGATCACGTCCGGCTGTGCTTCGCGATCGCCTCCGACCGGCTGGAGGAGGCGCTGCAGCGCATGGTAAGGGTGTTGGACAGCTGAGCAGGAGGAACGGACGATGCGCAGCCTGGCAGCGGCCTTCGTGCTCGCGGTCGGCTTCTCCGGCGTCGCCGCCGCGGCGGTGGAAGGGGAATGGGTGACGGAGGGCGACAAGGCGCGGGTCAGGATCGCGCCCTGTGCCGCCAACGCCCAGGAGCTGTGCGGGACCATCACCTGGTCGTACCGGCCGCCCGACGCGCCCGCCGAGGGTCCGCTCCTGGACATCAACAACAGTGATCCGGCCCTGCGCTCGCGGCCGATCGTCGGCCTGCCGCTGCTGCAGGGCTTCAAGCCCGCCGGCACGGACGCCTGGGACGGGGGCACGATCTACGATCCCGAGGGCGGCAAGACCTACAAGTCGAAGCTCCGGCTGAAGGGGCCGGACACGCTGGAGGTGGACGGCTGCGTCCTGTTCATCTGCGAGAGCCAGACCTGGACGAGGTACAAGGGATGATCGACTGCCGGCCGCTGACCGGCGACCGGTGGGAGGATCTCGAGCGCCTGTTCGGGCCGGAGCGGGGTGCCGTCGGCGGCTGCTGGTGCCTGTGGTTCAAGCTGGCGCGGCAGGACTGGAAGGTGCTGGCCCGGCCCGAGCGCAAGGCGATGCTCAGGGCGCAGGTCGATGCCGGCCCGCCACCCGGCGTGCTCGGCTATGTCGGCGAGTAGGCGGTCGGCTGGTGCGCGGTCGAGCCGCGCGAGGCCTATCCGGTGATCCTGCGCTCGCGGACGCGCCAGCCGGTCGACGACCGGCCGGCCTTCGCGATCACCTGCTTCTACCTGGCGCCGCGCTGGCGGCGGAAGGGGCTGATGCGGCCGCTGATCCGCGGTGCGCTCGACCTCGCCCGGGCGCGCGGCGCCACGCTGGTCGAGGCTTATCCACTCGACCCGGAGCCGGGCCAGCGTCCGAGTGGCGCGTTCACCGGCATCGCCAAGGCCTTCCGCGACGAGGGCTTCGTCGACGTCGCGCGCCGGTCGAAGGTGCGGGTGATCCTGCGCCGGGAACTCTACCCCGAATAGGCGCGGCCGGTCGCGGCACCCCTGGTCTGCGGCACCTTGGCGGCCTTGCAGCTCTTCCCGGTGCGCGTGATCTGGAAGTTGCCGTTGCCGAACGCCCGCAGGCTGAAGGCGTTCGTGTCGTTGAACTCGCCGCTCACGCGGTCGCGCGACACGTAGCCGCCGAACGCCGCGAACACGCCGTCAGGATAGACGCCGACGAAGCGCAGGCGATCGCCGCGCAGGAACCAATTGCCGGCGATGGGGAAGTCGAGCGCGAACCAGATGCCGTTCGGCTGCAGGCAGATCGCGCTGGCACCGGACTGTTTCAGGCTCGGGTCGGGGTAGAACTCGAGCAGCCACTGCCCGGCCGGCGGCGGCCCGTTGTTGGCGCTCGCCGGACCGGAAAGCAGGGCGAGGCCGAGCACCACGGCCAGCCCGTACAGGTGACGCCTGGACATTGCCGTTTCCTTCCCTTCGCCCGGCCCGTCATGGTTCGCCGTGGCGGAAGGAATCAACCTAAGGTCATGGCCTCGGCGCCGCAATCCCCTGCCCGATCCGCTCGAGCATGTAGGGGAAGAACGGATTGCTGCTCATCCGCATCAGCGAATCCAGGCTCATGATCAAAGCACCGCGCTCGCCGCGGGTGGCCATCGCGCCGAGCTGGACGCCGAAATCGTCCTTCGGGTCGGGATGGAGGCCGTAGAGCCCGTCCTCGAGCGGGAAGGGCAGGGCGACGTGGGAGAGCGAGAAGACCTGGGGCGGGTAGGTGAGCGACAGCGGCTCGATCGTCTCCGTGGCGGCACCCGCCTCGGTGATCCGCGCCACCATCGCGGGGTCGCCGGGCGAGGCGTTGGCCAGGATCACGGTGCGCCAGTTCCTGGGCGGCGCCGGCAAAACGCGGTTCAGGATCAGATCGGCGCTGGAGCTGAGCAGCGGGCCGAACTTGATCGTGCGGTTGAGGTCGAACAGGACGAGCTCGCTGCCGTTGGCCGGCAGGCGGGCATAGAGAGCGTTGATGATCGCGCGCGTGCTGACCGTGAAGTCGACCACGGACTGAAAGGTCAGGATCGGCGGCAGGCGGGCGAGCCGGCCGTCGCGGGCCATGCGGTCGATGCGTCCCTGCAGCGCCCGGGTGAGCTCATAGGACTGGCGCGCGCCGTTGACCGGGAACGAGTTGTACTTGAACGGGATGAACTCGGGCACCACCGAGAGCCAGGCCGCGTTGGCGAAGGCGGGGAAGAAGGCCGGCCAGCCCGCGATGCCGGCGAAGCGGGCGAAGGCGGTCACGCCGATCATCGGCGAGAGCAGGATCAGCCGGTCGGGCGCCCCGAGCGAGGGATCGTCGATCGCGTCGAGCGCATGCATGACGGCCAGCGCGCCGCCGTTGGAGAACCCGACTATATGCAGGGGCCTGCCGGGGCCGACGCGCCGGCGCGCCTCGCGCACCGCGAGCCGGACGGCCGCGGTCCAGTCCTCCCAATCGACGTCGGTGAGCGCCGCCGGGACGGTGCCGTGGGCCGGCATGCGCGGGATCAGCACCAGCCAGCCCCGGTCGCGGTAGGCGCGGCCGATGTGCCGCCCACTGTAGGGCGTGTCGGTCAGGCCGTGGAGGAACACCATGGCGCCCTGCGGCTCGCCGTCGGGCTCCAGGACCTGCGAGCGGTTCCAGTCGGTCTTGAAGCGGCCGGGATAGATCGGGCTGTCGGCGAAGTAGCGGTTGAAGGGCCGTCGCTCGTCCGGGTCCAGCCGGTCCGTGACCTCGGTGCGCACCTCGGCCATGACCCGGTCCTCGGCGGCGAGGTAGCCCTGCCAGTCCATGCCGGCAAGCTCGGCGGCCGTCACGTCGTGCGGCACCTCCGTGTGCCACGGCTCCAGCGGCGGCGCGTTGCGCACCTGCCAGACCCGGACGCCGAGGAACAGGACGAGCGCGCCCAGGACCACCAGGGCCAGCCGCCGGCTCCAGCGCAGGGCCAGGGTGCGCATGCGCGCCGCTCAGTTCCGCAGCACCTGGCTCATCTCCTTGAGCTGCAGGACCGCACGCTTGAGGTAGAAGCCCTGGATCGCGAGGTGGCTCGCGAACAGGGTCGCCCGGGGCGGGCCGTCGATGACGAACCAGGGCCGCATCTCGTTCGCCTCCCGGAACGTGTCGATGACCTGGTCCCAGACGTTCTGGACGTTGTTCTTGGGCCGGATCACCGGGTCGAAGTCCTTGCCCAGCTCCTGCAGCAGCATCTGGTAGGCGTAGATCCGGCCCTTGATCTGGTAGAACAGCCGGTCGGCGTCGAAGTTGATCGGCCACAGGCCGGTCGTGCGCAGATGCTGGTCGACCAATGCCGACTGCGCGCCGAGATCGAGGCTGATCCGCTCGAGAGCGGCGCCCAGCGAATCGGTCCGGACGTCGAAGATCGCCGCCTTCTCGGCGACGCGCCGATTGTAGGCGAGCAGCGCGTCGCGAGCGCCGCGGTAGTTCCTGGCGCTGGTGACGGTCGGCAGGAAGGACTTGCTCAGGTCGAAATACCAGATGTCGGGCGGGAAGTTGATCAGGCCGCGGGCACGGCCGAGGTCGGGATCGACCGGCGACGAGCCGCGCATCCGGCCGATCTGGTCCTCCAGCTCGATCGAGAAGCGGGCGAGTGCGGCCTGGATGCCGCGCTGGAACGCGGCCGGGTGGATCAGGAACTGGTTCGGCCAGAAGAACGGGTCGGGCGGCTGCCAGGCGTGCTGCACCACCTCGCGGCCGATCAGGGCGGCGGCCATGTCGACCGCCCGGCTGCCGCCCGCGATCGGCTCGGCGGGCAGGAAGGCCGGATCGTCGTCGACGCGATAGTAGGCCCAGGCGCCGACGACATAGTAGAGGACGACCAGGACGAGGATCGCGACGATCCAGCGGAGAATGCGCCGGACCAGGCCGGCTCTCGGCCGCGGGGCCGCGACCGGCTCGAGTGCGGACTGATCTGCTGGCTCAGGCATGCTGCGGGTCCGGCTCGCGATGCGCGCGCAGCCCCGGCGTGCCGCGCGCCTCCTTCTTCGGACGGCGTATCCCGGTTGCCGGAAACCTGCCGGCGAACGCCGCCACGAGGCTCATGGCGACGGTGGCGATCGGCTCGGTCTGATGCGGCATCGGCGCTGCTCTGCTTCCCGGTGCGGATGGCAGATCGGAAGCGCCGTCCGCCTCATAGGAACAGCGCCATGCCGAGCGTTATCACAAGCAGAAGTGTCGCGGCACCGGCAACCGGCCATGCGCGCAGCATTCGTTCGACCCCTGCGATCGAACCGCTGCCGGCGACCGCCGCGCGCCCGGCCGCCTCGCCGAGGACCACGAGGTCGCCCTCGGGCAGGCGCGGCAGCCGGTCGCCCCAACGATGCAGGGCGCCGGTCAGCACCAGGCCCAGCAGCACCGGCCAGAGCCCCGCCGAGAGCGTCTTCGGGTCGAGCATCTGGGCGAGGGTGCCCATGCCGGCAAGCAGGAAGACCGCCCAGGGCACCGCGATCGCCGCGCCCGCCAGCAGGAGCCAGGGCAGGGCGAGGCCGGGTGGTGCTCCCGCCGTGGAGCTCCCGTGGGCCGCAGCGAGGCGGCGGCAGAAGTGGAGCATCAGCAGCGTGCTGCCCGCACCGGCGAGCGTGGCGAGGAAATAGACCGGCCCGTCGCCGAGCGTGCCGCTGACGGCGAGCTTCGCCAGTCCGCCGCCGGTCAGGGGCAGGCCGCCGAAGCCGAGCGCCAGGACCAGGGCGGGCAGAAGCACGAGCCGGTGCCGCCGACCCGCGGAGGCGGCGGCGACGCCCACGGCCAGGAACAGGGCACCTTTGGCCAGGACATGGTGGGCGGCGTAGAACGCGGCCGGCAGCAGCGCGCCGGGCCCGGCGAGGAGGCCCATCGCCAGGACGGTGCTGGCCAGGCCCATCTGGCTGACGCTCGAATAGGCCAGGACCGTCTTGGGATTGTCCTGGGTGATGCCGACCGCCACCGCGTAGTAGGCGGTGACCAGCCCGAGTGCGGCGAGAACGGGGCTCCAGTCCGACAGCGCGCCGTCGAACGGCAGGAAGCGGATCAGGCCGATGATCCCGGCCTTGATGATCGCACCGCTGAGCACCGCCGAGCCCGGCATCGGTGCCGCCGGGTGGGCGATCGGCAGCCAGACATGCAGCGGTACCAGACCCGCCTTGAGCCCGAAGCCCGCGACCAGCAGCGCCACGGTGAGATCGCGCCAGGGCGAGGCCGCGAGATCGGCCACGGTGGTGGCGATGGCGAGGGTGTCGCCCGGGCTGGCGGTGGCGAGGAGCGCGAAGGCCGCGAGCAGCGCGATCTCGCCGAGGACCGCGAGGAAGAGATAGATGACGCCGGCCCGCCTTGCCCGGGCGGTGCCGTCGTGGACGACGAGGCCGTAGGCGGCGAGGCTGACCAGGGCGAACGCCAGATAGAAGCTGGCGAGGTCGCGGGTGAAGAACACGGCGAGGCTGCCGGTCAGGGTCAGCAGCCACCAGACGGCGAAGCGGCCGCCCCGCGGGTCACCGTGCAGATAGGTGCGGGCATAGGCGCCGGCCGCACTCCACAGCAGTGCCACCACCCCGAGCAGCAGCGCGCCGGGGCGGTCGAGCGCCAGGGTGAACTGCAGGCGCTGCGGATCGAGGACGATCGGGGCGGCGTCGACGGTCAGGAAGGCGGCCCCGAGCGCGGGCAGCGGCGCCAGCCACAGCAGGCCGAGCATCCGTGCTCGCGCCTCGTCGCCCGTGCAGGCCAGCAGCATGGCGACGGGCAGGGCCAGGGCGAGAAGCAGGGCAGCACTCATGGGCCGGCGATCACGGGCAGGGCGAGGCGGCCGATCTGCATCAGGTTGAGCGAGGCCAGCGGGACCAGGCCCAGCGCGATGCTGGCCGCGGCCAGCGTCAGGACCAAGGCCTCGCGGCGGCGGGCCACCGGCGCCACCGGTGGCGTCACGGCAGCGCCGCCGGCCAGGGAGGGGGCGAGGACGCGCAGGAGATAGGCGCCCGTCAGCAAGCCGCCCAGCAGCATCGGCAGCGACCACCACCACTGACCGGTCTGGATCGAGGTCAGGAGCAGCAGCCATTTGGCGATGAAGCCGCCGCTGGGCGGGAGGCCCATCAGCGACAGGCCGGCGAGGCCGAAGGCGAGCGTGGTCATCGGCAGCGCCCGGGCGATGCCGCCGAGCTCGCCGATCCGGTCGTGGCCGAGCCGCTGCGCGATCAGGCCCGCGGCCAGGAACATCGCCGCCTTGGCGATCGCGTGCGAGACGAGCTGCATGATGCCGCCGGTCCAGGCGTCCGGGCTGCCGAGCTGGACCAGCGGGAACAGGATGAACAGATAGCCGATCTGCGCCACCGTCGAGTAGGCGACCAGGAGCTTGAGCCGCTCCTGGCGCAGCGCCAGCACCCCGCCGAACAGGATGGCCGCCGCCCCGAGCGCGCCGAGGATCTGGCCGGCGGCGAAGCCGGGCACGCCCGGCATGACGTCGAACCACAGCCGGACGATCAGGAACACCGGCGCCTTGACCACCAGGGCCGAGAGCACGGCGCTGGCCGGGGCGGGTGCGCCGGCATGGGCCGGCGGCAGCCAGAGATGGAGCGGGAACAGGGCCGCCTTGGCGATCAGGCCGACCGTCATCAGGCTGCCGGCGATCAGGACGGCCGGGCTCGGGCGCAGGCTGGCCGACAGGAGGACGATGTCGAGCGTGCCGTGGGCGCCGTAGAGCAGGCCGGTGCCGAGCAGGTAGAGCATCGAGCCCAGAAGCGCGAACAGGAGGTAGCGCAGCGCCGCCGCGACGGTCTCCGGCCGGCCGTCCAGGCAGACCATCGGCACGGCGGCGAAGGTGAGCAGCTCGAGCGCCACGAACAGGCTGAACAGGTCGTCGGCGACGAAGACGAGGTTGAGCGCGGACCACAGCGCGAGCAGCAGGGTCCAGAACGTGGTCGGTGCCCGTGCCTCCGAGCCGTCGGGCGGCGTGCGGAACTCGTCGCGGGCGAACAGGGTCACCGCCGAGACGACGACGGCGGTGGTGAGCAGCATCGCTGCGGCCAAGCCATCGGCACGCAGGGCGATGCCGAGCGGCGGGGCCCAGCCGCCGAGGAGATAGGTCACGGCATCGCCGGCCCAGAGTACCGCGGCCGTGACCGCGAGAGCGATGGCGAGTCCGATCGGCGCCGCGAGCAGAGCGAGACGCTCGGGCCAGCGGCCGCCCAGCCCGACGGCGAGCAGAGCGGCGAGCGAGGGTGCCGCGATCGCGAGCACCAGGAGCCAGCCGCCCGCGGTCACGGCCCGTCCGGCGGCAGGGTGTCGTGCCCGGTGGCGGCGGCCAGCCGCAGCAGCAGGGCGACCGCGAGCGCGGTGGCGGCGAAGGCGACCACGATGCCGGTGATCACCATCGCCTGCGGCACCGGATCGCTGCCGAGGCCGGGTACGGCACCGCGGCGGGCGACCACCCCGAACAGGAGGAAGATGCCGCCGCCCAGCAGGTTGACGGCGAGGATCTGGCGCAGCAGCCGGGTCTGGACGATCAGGCCGTACAGGCCGAGCCCGACCAGCGTGGCGCCGGCGAGGCCGAACAGGTCGACCGTGCTCATCGCCGCGGCCGCACGCCCGGCCCGGCGACGAACAGGGCGAGCGAAAGGGCTATGGCGACGATCAGCGCGGCCTCGACGGCGAGGATGAGCGGCTTGGCGAAGGCCTCCGGATAGGCGAGGAAGCCGTCGCCGAGCAGCAGACCGCCGAGCCCGACGGCGAAGAAGACGAGCGCCCCGCCCACCAGGGCCAGCCGCAGGGGCCGGCTGCCCAGGGCAGGCGTCTCGACCAGACCGGCCATGATGGTCAGCAGCAGCATGGCGGCCAGGATCGCCCCGCCCTGGAAGGCCCCGCCGGGCTCGTCGGCGCTGACCCAGAAGACATAGACCGCCACGACGATCCCGACGGGCGGCAGGAGCCGGGCGAGGAAGGCGAGCGGCCCGTCCGGGTCGGCGGCGGCGGGAGCGGCGGGCCTGCCGGCCCAGAGCGGGTCCTCGGCCAGCGACCAGACTGCCAGCAGCCCGACCACCAGCACCACCTTCTCCATCAGCGTGTCGAGGGCGCGGTAGGCCATCAGGACGGCGGTGACCGGATTGCCGAGCCCCGTCGCCGGCAGCCCCGCCTCGGCCGCGACGGCGAGCGAGGGAGCGGGCTCGGGCAGGAGCAGCACGGCGGCGGCGAGTGCTGCCGTGATGCCGGCGCAGAGCAGGCCGACCAGGAGCCGGAGCGCCAGGGCCGGTCCGGCACCACGTGCCGTTGGAGGCAGGCGGGTCGCCGCGCCGAGCAGCAGCAGGCTGGTGAGCACGCCGACCGGGGCCTCGGTCAGGGCGACGTCGACCGCATCCAGGCGAACCCAGGCGAGCGCCAGCAGCAGGCCGAAGGCGGCGAAGGCCAGGACCGCGACCAAGGTCGTCCGGGCGAGTAGCGTCCAGGCGGCGCAGGCGAGGATCATGACCGCGAGCAGCAGGTCGAGGACGAACGCTGCGGTCAAGACGGCGGC
>JBFWWD010000138.1:0-14790 GCA_050246385.1 Geminicoccaceae bacterium | reverse complement strand
GCCTCGTCGCCGCTGATCTCGCCCAGGAGCACCTTGCCCGGATAGCGCTCGGTGAGCGCGTGCAGGGGCTTGAGGAACAGCTCGACCAGCTCGGGCCGGGCCTTGTTGTAGCGCTGGAGCTGCATCTCGTAGGGCGAGCCGGGGGCGCTGCCCGAGGCCACCTGGCGCCGGCGGGGCGGGTTGTCGCGCAGCTCGGGGTCGTGGGCGCCGTAGTCGATCGCGTCGACCCGGAAGCCGTCGACGCCGCGATCGAGCCAGAACCGGGCCTGGTCGAGCAGGGCCGCGATCACCTCGGGCCGGTGGAAGTCGAGGTCGGGCTGCTGCTTGAGGAAGTTGTGCAGATAGTACTGGCCGCGGCGCGGATCCCACTCCCAGGCGCTGCCGCCGAACACCGAGAGCCAGTTGCTGGGCGGGGTGCCGTCGGGCCTGGGATCGGCCCAGACGTACCAGTCGGCCTTGGGGTTGTCGCGGCTCTGCCGGCTCTCCAGAAACCAGGGGTGCCGGTCGCTGGTGTGCGACGGCACGAAGTCCATCATCACCTTCAGGCCGAGGCGGTGGGCCTCGGCGAGCAGGGCGTCGAGATCCTCGAGCGTGCCGAACAGCGGATCGACGGCGCAGTAGTCCGCGACGTCGTAGCCAAAATCCTTCATCGGCGACTTGCAGAAGGGCGAGATCCAGATCGCGTCGACGCCGAGCCGTGCGACATAGTCCAGGTGCCGGGCGATGCCCCGCAGGTCGCCGACGCCGTCGCCGTCCGTGTCCTGGAAGCTGCGCGGGTAGATCTGGTAGATGACGGCCCCCTTCCACCACAGATCCTTGCGGACCGCGGCGCGAGGCGTGAGGTGGAGGTAGGGCGCGCGCCGCCTGCTCGCCATGCCTCAGCCCTTGACCGCGCCGGCGGTGAGGCCGGAGACGATCCGGCGCTGGAAGATCAGGACCAGCACGATCAGCGGCACGGTGACGATCACCGAGGCCGCCATGATGTTGCCCCAGGGCAGCTCGTGCGCGCTCGCCCCCGAGATCAGCGCGATCGCCACCGGCACGGTGCGCATCTCCGTCGACAGGGTGAAGGTCAGGGCGAACAGGAACTCGTTCCAGGCGGCGATGAAGGCGAGCAGGCCGGTGGTGGCGAGTGCCGGGCCCATCAGCGGCAGGAAGACCCTGGTGACGATGGCGAGGGGGCTGGCGCCGTCGACGATCGCCGCCTCCTCAAGCTCCTTGGGCAGGTCGCGCATGAAGGTGGTCAGCACCCAGACCGTGAACGGCAGGGTGAAGATCATGTAGGAGAGCGTGAGCGAGAGCAGGTTGTTGTAGATGCCGAGCCAGGTGACCAGCTCGAACATGCCCGACAGCACGGCGATCTGCGGGAACATCGAGACGCCGAGGATGGTGAGCAGCAGGAGCATGCGGCCACGGAACCGGATCCGCCCGAGCGCGTAGGAGGCGGCGACGGCGAGACCCAGGGACAGGACCACGGTCGAGATCGCGACGAACAGCGAGTTCAGGATGTTGCGGCCGAACGGCTGCTCGCGGAAGACGGCGACATAGTTGCTCCAGGCCGGGCTGGTCGGGAGCAGCTCGGTCGAGAACAGGCCCTGCCCGCTGCGCAGCGAGGAGACCACCGCCCAGTAGAACGGGAACACCGTATAGAAGACGATGATCGCGAGCAGGAGGTAGAAGCCGATCCAGCCCAGCGTCCGCTTGACCCGGCGCCTGACCGCACCCGGCCGCGGCCGACGGGCGACGCTCGCGGCCATGGCTCAGTCCTCCCGGCCGACGCGGGCCGCGGTGAGATAGACCGCGGTGATGACGGCGATGATCACGAACAGCATGGTCGCCGCCGCCGAGCCGTAGCCGACGTCCTGGAAGTCGACCAGCTG
The DNA here is from genome assembly GCA_050246385.1 of Geminicoccaceae bacterium. Classification (GTDB taxonomy): domain Bacteria; phylum Pseudomonadota; class Alphaproteobacteria; order Geminicoccales; family Geminicoccaceae; genus Benzoatithermus. The sequence goes on along the minus strand of JBFWWD010000138.1, from coordinate 12,910 downwards.
CTGGCGGGCATAGACCGACATCGACATGGTCGACTTGTTGTTGCCGGTCATGACGTAGATCAGGTCGAAGATGCGCAGGGCGTCCAGCGCCCGGAAGATGACGGCGACCAGCAGCGCCGGCCGCAGCAGCGGCAGGGTCACCTTCCAGAACACGCGCAGCGGGTGCACGCCGTCGACCCTGGCCGCCTCGTAGCACTCGGTCGGCAGCATCTGCAGACCGGCCAGGATCAGGAGCGCCATGAACGGCGTGGTCTTCCAGACGTCGACCGCGATCACGGCGGCGAGCGCGGTGCTCGGCGAGGCGGTCCAGGCGACGGGCCGGTCGATCAGGCCGACGCCCTGCAGCATGACGTTGATGATGCCGAACACGTCGTTGAACATCCACGACCACATCTGCGCCGAGACCACGGTCGGGATCGCCCAGGGGATCAGCACGGCGGCGCGCAGCAGGCCGCGGCCGCGGAAGTGCGCATCCAGCGCCAGCGCGATGCCAAGCCCGAGGATGGTCTCGATCGTCACCGAGCAGACGGTGAAGATCATGGTGTTGCGCACCGCCACCCACCAGTCGGGGTCGGTCAGCAGATATTCGAAATTGGTGAAACCGATGAACTGCGCCGCCGACAGGTCGGCGAGGTTGGCGTCGGTGAAGGCGAACCAGACGGTCCGCAGCAGCGGCCAGCCCGCGACCGCACCCAGCACCACGAGCATCGGCGCCACGAACAGCCAGGCGGCGCGGACCCGCTGGCGCGTCAGTCGCGAGGCCCGGCCCGCGACCGGCGCCGCGAGGCGCCTGCCGACCGCCAGCTCGCCGGTGGACATGGCGGCTACCAGCGGCCGCCGCGCGACAGCCGGTCGAGCTTGCTGGCCAGGGCGGCGAGGCTGTCCGGCGCCTCGGCCTTCCTGCTCAGCACCTCGTGCACCGCGTTGAAGAACTCCGAGCTGACCTGGTTGTACTTCGCGCCGGTCACGCGCGAGGGGCGCGCCACCGCGTTGACGAACACGTCGTAGAGCGAGCCGAAGAACGGCACCGCGGCCAGGATCTCCTGGTCCTGGTAGAGGCTCTCGATGGTCGGATTGTAGGAGCCCTCGATCGCGCGGCGCTTCTGCTCCTGCGCCGAGGTCAGGTAGCGGACGAGGTCCACGGCCGCATCCTGATTGGCGCTGTAGGCCGAGACGGCGAGCTGCCAGCCGCCCAGCGCACCGCTGGGCTTGCCACCCTCGCCGCCCGCCGGCAGGGGTGCGACGCCGATCTTGTCCTTGACCGGGCTGTCGCTGGCCTGGCCGAGTGCCCAGGCATAGGGCCAGTTGCGCATGAACACGGCGTTGCCCGATTGGAACACGCCGCGCGCCTCCTCCTCGGAGTAGTTGAGCACCCCTTCCGGCGCGATCGAGCCGACGGTCGTGGCGGCCCAGGTCAGGGCCGCCGCCGCCTTCTCGTTGTCGATGGTGATCGTGCCGTCCGGATCGACGATGGTGCCGCCGCCGAAGCTGTCGACCCATTCGAGGCCATTGCAGGTCAGCCCCTCATAGGCCTTGCCCTGGAAGACATAGCCCCACATCCGGTCGTTGCCGTCGGCGCGGGCCTTGTCCTGCAGCTCCTTGGCGGTCGCGGAGAGCTCCTCCCAGGTCTTGGGCGGCTCCTTGCCGGCAGCCTCGAGCAGGTCCTTGCGGTAGTAGAGCATGCCGGCGTCGGTGAACCACGGCATGGCGACCAGCTTGCCGCCGACCGTGTTGTTCTCGACGATCGCCTTGAAATGGGTCGCGACCACGTCGGCGGGGATCTTGCCGGTGAGGTCGACGAAATGGTTGGCGAGAATGCCGGGCCAGATCACGTCGATCTGGAACACGTCGATGTCGGGCGATTTCGCGGCCAGGAGCTGCTGGTAGAGGGCCAGACGCTCGGTGGCGGAGTTCGGCGTCGAGATCACCTTGACCTGGTTGCCGGTCTCCTTGGCCCAGGCCTCCGCGCCGTCCTGGCAGAGTTTCAGCTCGAGGCCGACCGCACCGCAGGAGATCGAGATGGTGGCGGCAGACGCCTGAGTGGACGCGACACCGGCGGTCAGCATACCGGCGATAGCGAGACCGAACGTGGTCTTCATCTCGTTGCCTCCCCTTGTCTCATCCTGACCGGCTGCGCCGCAGGCACCTCCAGCCAACGAGAGGATGGCGGCAGGGTGGCGGGCGCGCAAGCCGCGAGATCAACCGATAGAACTCACGATGAATGGATCGGCTGCAAGGCTCACGCGGGCAGGGATGCCGCCGCAGGGCGATTGCTGTTGGCCGCCGGCTGCTCAAGCGCGAACTGGCGGCCGAGGAGAAGACGTCGCTGATCACCTTCGAGTCCGCCCACACGGCCTGTGCGGATCGTCTGCACCAGATGCCGCACCACGGCACCAGGCCTGCCTTCGGCATCGGCGAGCAGGTAGGAGTGGCCGAGCGGATCGTAGAGATTGTTGAAGTCGTCGCAGTCGACGGCGACGACGTTCGCGGGCGTTCGGGCGAGGTCGGCCGGACCGGTGTGGCCGAGCCGGCGCCGGACGATCCGGTTCTTCAGATTGACCACCTTGCTGGTGCGCAGCGCGAAATCGTCGGCCGCGTGGTAGACGATCACGTGGCGCGCGGACCCGCTCAGCACCGCTCCCGGCCGCTCCGGCTCGAACAGGTCGTTGGCGACGTCGGCCGCCACCAGGAACAGGCTGCGGAACATGGCCGGCACCACGCCATAGTCGTGCGCCCAGCTCGCGAGCGCGGTCGCGAGGACCCGGTTGCCCATCGAGTGCGCCAGGACGTTGACGTGCTTGAGGCAGGTCTCCTCGGTGCCGAGGCGGTCGCGCCAGGCCGCGAACTTGCCGATCATCCGGGCGAGCGCCATTCCGCTGACCGTGGCCGACTGCTGGTCGTCCCAATAGTCGAGCAGGAGCCCGAAATCGTCGTCGCACGGCCAGACCACCGCGACCACCTCGACCAGGCCCGGATCGAGGGCGTCGCACAGCGCCTGGAGCCGGAGGGCGTCAGGAAACACCCGGCCCTCCGGCTGGCAGCTGAAGCCGTGAAGGAAGAACAGGACCTGGCGCCGGGGCGAGCGGCGCAGGCGCGAGAAGAAGGGAGCCGCGGTCAGCTCGACATACCGGTCCGGCCCGAGCCGTTGACAGAAGTAGAGCGACGCACCGGGCTCGGGATCACCCTTGGCGAAGCCGATGCTGCGGCCGGGCTCCGAACGTCGCGATCCGTCGATCCGGCAGTTGGTCACGAACAGCATGGCAGGGCTCCACGCGGGCACAACGAGAGGAATATAGTCTGATTTACTAGGAACGATCAAGCATGCTGCGAGAGCCCGCGCGACATCCCGGGAGCCCGCCCCGATGAACGTCCTTTTCATCACCGCCGACCAGTGGCGCGGCGACGGCCTGTCCTGCCTCGGCCATCCGGCGGTGCGCACGCCCGTGCTCGACCGGCTGGCAGCGGACGCGGTGCTGTTCACGCGCCATTACTGCCAGGCCACGCCCTGCGGCCCGTCGCGGGCCTCGCTGCACACGGGCCTCTACGCGCTGAACCACCGCTCGATCACCAACGGCACGCCGCTCGACGCGCGCCACAAGACCCTGGCTGCGGTGGTCCGGGCGGCCGGCTGGGACCCGGTCCTGTTCGGCTATACCGACACCAGCGCCGATCCTCGTACCCTGCCGCCGGACAGCCCGTGGCTGCGCACCTATGAAGGCGTGGCGCCGGGCTTCCGGGTCGAGCTGCGTCTGCCGGAAGCCGAGGAGCCCTATCTCGACTGGCTGGAGGAGCGCGGATATGGCCGGCTGAGCTACGCGGAGGTCTATGGCGGCGGCTTCCGGCGCCCGGCACCCTTCCGGGCCGAGGACAGCGTCACCGCGTTCCTCGCCGACCGCTTTCTCGCCTGGCTCGACCGCCAGGGCCGCGAGCCCTGGTTCGCCCATGTCAGCTTCCTCAAGCCGCACCCGCCCTTGGTCGCGGCCGAGCCCTGGTACTCGGCGGTCGAGGCGGCGGATCTGCCGGCCCCGGTGCGGGCAGCCACGGTCGAGGCGGAAGGAGCCCTGCACCCGTGGCTGGCAGCGCATCTGGCGCAGCCCGTCGCCGGCACGGACCGGCGCGAGCTGCTGGACGGCGAGAGCCTGGAGCGGCTACGGGCCGTCTATTGGGGCCTGGCAGGCGAGGTCGACCATCATCTCGGCCGAATCCTGGAGCGGCTCGCCCGCCGGGACGAGCTGGATCGTACGCTCCTCCTGTTCACCGCCGACCATGGCGAGATGCTGGGCGACCACTGGATGCTCGGCAAGGCCGGCTTCTTCCCGCAGGCGTTCCATGTCCCGTTGCTCATCCGCCATCCGGACGGAGCGCGCGGCAGGCGCGTGACCGCCTTCACCGAGCATGTCGACCTCATGCCGACCATCCTGGACGCGCTGGCGATCGCGGTGCCGCGCCAGTGCGACGGGCGCTCGCTGTCGGGATTCCTTACGCACGACGTGTCGGCCGGCTGGCGGACCGCGACCCACTGGGAGCACGACTTCCGCGACATCGTGACCGGCACCTATGAGCGGGCGCTCGGCCTGGCGAGCGACGCCTGCGGGATCGCCACGCGCTTCGACGGGCGGGTCGGCTATGTCCACTTCGCCGGCCTGCCGGCGCTGGCCTTCATCGACGACCCATGCTGGCTGACCGATCGGAGCCGTGACCCGGCCTGCGCTGCCGAGTTGCTGGCCCAGACGCAGGGCATGCTGTCGTGGCGGCAGCTCGCGGCCGAGCGGCGGCTCACCGGCTGCGCCCTGACGCCCGAGGGCGTGGTCGGCGGCTACGATCCCGCCTAGCCGGGAGTTTTCGCCTCGTAGAGGCACAGGTCGGCAATCACGCAACCAGGACAGCTCGGCCGTCGCGCGAGACACACGTAGCGGCCGTGCAGGATCAGCCAGTGGTGCGCACCGTGCTTGTATCGTGGCGGGACCACCCGATCCAGCACGGCCTCGACGGCGTCGGGAGTCTTGCCCGGTGCCAGGCCGGTCCGGTTCGAAACCCGGAACACATGGGTGTCGACCGCGATCGTCGATTCGCCGAACGCCTCGTTGAGGACGACATTGGCGGTCTTGCGGCCGACCCCCGGCAGCGACTCGAGCGCGGCGCGGTCATGGGGAACCGAGCCACCATACCGCTCGAGCAGGGCCTTGCTCAGCGCCACCACGTTGCGGGCCTTGGTGCGGAACAGGCCGATGGTCTTGATCAGGTCGCGCACCCGCTCCTCGCCGAGCGCCACCATCGCCGCAGGCGTCGGCGCCGCCTCGAACAGCGGGCCGGTCGCCCGATTGACGCCGACATCCGTCGCCTGGGCCGACAGGACCACCGCCACCAGGAGGCTGTAGGGATCGCGATAGACGAGCTCGGTGTGGGGCTCGGGGTTCGCGGCGGCAAGCCGTGCGAACAGCCGGTCGATCTCCGGGGTGGCAAGGAGCGAGCCCCCCGCGGGGCTCATGGCGCGGCTTGGCGCGGTTGCGGGACGACGCATATAACGATCGAACCATTACGGAACGGACACCGGCGAGCATAGTCGGGCATGGCAGCGCACGCACCGCCTTTCGAGGCGACGATCTATCCCAATCCGCCGATGGGGCGGCGCGGCTTTGCCGCCCTCATGACCAGCGTGGTCGCGGTCAACCTCGTGATGGGCCTCGGCTTTTTCGCCATGGGCGCATGGCCGGTCTCCGGCTTTCTCGGGCTGGACGTCGCCCTGCTCTATCTCGCCTTTCACGTGGTCCGGCGACGGTCGCAATGCCGCGAGCATATCCGGCTGGACGAATCGGGGCTGCATGTCCGGTGCGTCGCCGCCAACGGCTCGGCGCGCGAGTGGTGCTTCGAGCCCTACTGGGTGCAGGTGCGCATGGACGACCCGCCGCTCCGCGACAGCTGGCTCACCCTGGCGTCGCACGGTCTGTCGCTTCGGGTGGGCACCTTCCTGACCCCGGCCGAGCGCCTCGATCTCGCTCGGGCACTGCGCAACGCATTGCGCTCGTATCGCTGAGATTGTCCGACCCTGACAGAAAGCGTCGGCAAAGTTGACGCCCGGGGGCGCGGCTTCTCACCCGACCTGCGTGTAGTTTACAACTACGCAAGAATTGCGACCGTTGGTTGCAAGATGACAGGGTTCAATTCGATATTGCCCCGATAGCGCAGGCGCCAGGTAAAGCAATACCCAAGTACCCATTCTGGGCTTTGCCGTCCATCGGACCTCGCCAGTTCTCGCAGGAGGGACCGCCGAGCCCGCACAGTCGGCGATCGGGAACGACGATGGGCCAGCCTGATCTTCACATTTCATTGCGCCGTTCTCGTGGCACATTAATTGCGCTACATGGCGCGTGGATTTGCCGCCTGCTATATTCTTGAAAGGTAAGAAATGACATATCTCAGTACGCCGGCAAGCGAGCGCCTCGGCCGGCCCTCGCAGGGGCTGGGGAGGGAAGCCTACAACCTGCCGATCAGCAAGCTGTACGGCGTGCCGACCCGGGTGAGGCTCGCGCTCAAGGTCCAGAGAATCACCACCGGCTCGCAGCTGCTCGCGGTGGCCGGCAGCGCGATCGACCGCCAGGCGCTCGCGGCGCGCGCGCGGGTGGACCTCGACCAGCTCGAGGAGCTGGTCTGCCGCGCGGACATGGCGCGGGTGAACGGCGTTGGCGTGGTGTTCGGGCTGATGCTGGAGCAGCTCGGCGTGCGTACGGTCGCGGACATCGCGGCATGCGACCCGACCGAGCTGCACGAGCAGCTGCGCGAGCACAATCACGCCGAGCGGCTGGCGCGGCGCTCGCCGACGCCGGAGGAGGTCGCAGCCTGGGTGGCGCAGGCCCGCGCCCTGCCCCGCCTGGTCGCCTGAGCCGGGCGCAGGCTCAGGCGGGACGGGACCGGCGCAGGCCGAGAACCTCGCTCATGCCGTAGAGCCCGGGCGGCTGCGCGGCCGCCCACAGCGCCGCGCGGACCGCGCCGCGGCTGTAGATCCGCCGGTCCGAGGCGATGTGGGCGAGCTCGATCCGCTCGCCCGGGCCGGCGAACAGCACGCGATGATCGCCGACCACATCGCCGCCGCGCAAGGTCGCGAAACCGATGGCGCCCGCGGCGCGTGCGCCGGTAATGCCGTCGCGCGAGCGCACGGCCACCCCGTCCAGCTCGACGCCGCGCCCGCGCGCCGCCGCCCGCCCGAGTGCCAGTGCCGTACCGGACGGAGCATCGACCTTCTGCCGGTGATGCATCTCCAGGATCTCGATGTCGAAGGCGGGGTCGAGCGTGCGCGCGACCTCCTCGACCAGACCGAGCAGGAGGTTGACGCCGACGCTCATGTTGGGCGCCCAGACGATCGGCGTCGCGGCGGCCAGCTCACGCAGCCGGCGCGCCTGCTCGGCGTCGAGCCCCGTGGTCCCGATCACCTGCGCGCAGCCGAGCCGTGCGCAGCGTTCCGCATTGGCGAGCGTGGCCTCGGGCGTGGAGAACTCGATCACCACCTGCGAGGCCGCGATCAGCGCCTCGACATCGTCGCCCACCGTGCGCCCGATCGGCTCCTGGCCGGCCACCACGCCGAGATCCTGGCCGATCGCGGCGTTGCCCGGCCGCTCCGCGCCGCCGGCCAGCACCATGCCGGGCGTCGCCAGGATCTCCTGCAGATTGGTGCGGCCCATGCGACCGGCACAGCCGATCACACCGACGCGGAGGGATCCGTTGTCAGTCATGGCGGGCGGCCTCCAGGCCGGGCCAGGTCGCGATCGGGTCGGTCGAGCGCACGACGTGGAAGCCGGCCTCGGCGAACCGCCGGAACGCCGCGTCGGCCTCGTCGGAGTAGTCGATCACGCCCGGCACCACGACCGGCGAAGTGCAGTCCTCGAGCAGGAACACGTGCGGCGCCAGCGAGAGGTCGCGGGCCCGGACCTCGGCCAGGAGGTCGGCGATGGTCCAGGCGACGCAGTGGCTCTTGGCCTGGCCGGCGATCACCACGGCATCGTACTCGTGCAGGTGGTCGATCAGCGCCCGGTTGCGCTCGGCGATCGGCTCGCCGTGCGCGCCCCTGGTCACCTCCGGCCCGATGATCGAATAGTGCTCGGTCAACGGGTTGCTGCCCTTGACCTGGAAGTCGGGCTGGCTGCCGCGGGCGATCGCGTGGAAGAACACCGCCTCCTCGACCGCGGAGACCAAAGCGTGCCCGATCCCGCCGAGCATGGCGTGGTAGGGCCAGACCGTGAGCGCGTACTTGCCGCCCGCGGCGAGGCGGCGGACATAGTGCTGCAGCTCCTGCTGGCAGTAGTCGGCGGTGCGCTTGAGGCTGGGCGCGAGCGCGGCGTTGAAGCGCCAGACGCCATTCTCGACGTCGACGACGGTCACGATGGTGAACGGCTCGGGATGCTCGCCCCGCTCGTTCACCAGCCAGACCGGGTGGAAGATCTGCATCGCATGGTGGGTGTCCATGGTCGGGATCACCCGCGTGAGCGAGGCGAGGTTGCGGTAGATGAACCGGCACAGGCGGCGATTGTCGTCGACCGCCCCGGTGCCCGAGCGGCCGCCGACGAACAGCTCGAAGCCCGGGATGCAGAAGGTGTTCTGCACGTCGACGGCGACGAGGCAGATCCGCAGCCGGTCCCCGGCCGCCGGCCTCAGATCGTGCTGCACCGCCCAGGCCGCCGCCTCGGCGGCGCGCTCCTGATAAGGGACGCGCCAGACCGCGCCGACGCGATCGGGATCGAAATGCGATGGGATGGGCAGCTCGCGCATGGACCGTGCAGTAGGGGATGCGACGCCCGCTCGCCAGACCCCTGCATCCTCGGCAGCAGCCCCGGGAACATCGTCGCGACATCATCGGGGCCAAGCCGCAGCCTGGCAAGGCGGTGCGGCTTGCCTCCGCGGCCGCGATGTTCCAGGCTCGGGACGGACGCGAACGAGCATCGGGCCAGAAGATTGAGCGAGCTCCTTCTCGAGCGGCTGCGGGCCGAGCTTCCGGTCGTCCCGGTCAGCTACACGGTAAGCGGGCGCGACGCCGGCCTCGTGATCGCCAACGCCGCCGCCGCGGCCTGCGCTGCCGATGGCACCCTCCTGCCCGAGCGCCCCCTTTCCCCACGCGCCGCATCCGCCCTCGCCGAGACCGATCGCCTGGCGCGACGGTTCCTGGCGCGGCGGCGGCCGGTGCTGGCCTTCGTCGACCAGCGCCGGGTGGCGCAGCAGCCGGCGACCGCCCTGGCCTGGCTCCGGGACGACCCGGATGTGACGCTCCTGCGCAAGGACTGCGTCAGCGGCTTCGTCGGCGCGATCGAGGCCGTCCACCACGGCCAGCACGGCACCTCGCACAACCGGGTCGTCGACTGGGTCAACGGCCACCGCCTCGGGGCGGTTCTGGTCGCCGGCCTCGGCACCGACGTTTGCGTCATGGAGCTGGTCCTCGCCCTGATCTCCGCCCGTGCCCACGGCATGATGCCGACCCTGGCCGAGGTGGTCGTGATCGAGCCCGCCACCGCCACCTACGATCTTTCCGCCGCCATGGCCGGCGAGTTCGGGCTGGCCGCCTCGGCAGCCCACCCCGAGGAGCCGACGCACCATCTCGGCCTCTATGCGATGGCGTCGCGCGGGGCGGTGATCGCGTCGGAGATCGACGGAGCTTAGCGACCCTCACGCTGCGGCGCAGCTGCTCGACCTCGCGCTCGCGGCTCTTGCCTGGCAAGGGGCCCGCAAGCCCTCGGCACAGTCAATCTGGAGAAACGCCATGAAAGAAGCCTCCGACCCCGCACTCCTCAGCCTGGTCGAGCTGGCCGGCAAGCTTCGCAGCAAGGCGATCTCGCCGGTCGAGATCACCCGCCACATGCTGGACCGGATCGAGAGGCTCGAGCCCAATTTGCACGCCTATGCCCTGGTCACCGCCGAGGCCGCGCTCGAGGAAGCGCACGTCGCCGAGAGCGAGATCATGGCGGGGCGCTATCGGGGCCTACTCCACGGCGTGCCGATCGCGGTCAAGGATCTGTGCCTCACCAAGGGCGTCACGACCGCCTGCGGCACGACCATCCTGAAGAGCTGGCAGCCCGAGATCGACGCGACCGTGGTCGAGCGGCTGCGCGTGTCCGGTGCGGTGTCCCTCGGCAAGCTGCAGATGACCGAGGGTGCGTTCGCCGATCACCACCCCGCCATCCAGCCGCCGCTCAATCCGTGGCACCCGGCGCACTGGTCCGGCGCCTCGTCCTCGGGCTCGGGCGTGGCGACGGCAGCCAGCCTGTGCTTCGGCTCGCTCGGCTCCGACACCGGCGGCTCGATCCGCTTCCCCTCGACCGCGAACGGTGTCACCGGGCTCAAGCCGACCTGGGGCCGGGTCAGCCGCTACGGCGTGTTCCCGCTCGCGGACTCGCTGGACCATATCGGCCCGATGACGCGCACGGCGGCCGATGCGGCCGCGATGCTGGCCGCCATCGCCGGTGAGGACGCCAACGACCCGACCAGCCTCGTGGCGCCAGTCCCGGACTATTTGGCCGGTCTCGCGCAAGGCGTGCTCGGGGCGCGCGGCCTGCGCATCGGCATCGACACCTCGTTCAATTCCGAGGGCGTCGAGGCCAGGGTGGTGGAGGTGGTCGAGGCGGCGGCCAGGGTGTTCGACCGCCTCGGGGCGACGCTGGTCGACGTCGCGATGCCCGACACCGGCAAGGTGGTCGAAAACTGGGCGCCGTTCTGCGCGGTCGAGACCGCCATCGCGCACAAGGCGACCTACCCCTCGCGCGCCGACGAGTATGGCGGCACGCTGGCCGGCCTGATCGATCTCGGCCACGGGCTGACCGCCCGGCAGCTCGGCGAGATCATGATCGAGCGCGACCGCTTCAAGGGCCGGCTGGTCCGACTGTTCGGGCAGGTCGATCTGATGCTCATCCCGGCGATGTACCTGGCCGGCCCGACCTTCGAGCGGATGAGCCGCCTGTCCGATCCGGCCGAGCTCGCCATGCTGCTCAAGTTCACCTCGCCGTTCGACGTGTCGGGGAGCCCGACGATCACCCTGCAGGGCGGCTTCAGCGACGAGGGGCTGCCGGTGGGCTTCCAGCTCGTCGGCCCGCATCTCTCCGAGGACGTGCTGCTCCGAGCGGGCCACGCCTACCAGCAGGAGACCGACTGGCACACGCGCCACCCCTCGCTTTGACCGATCCTCGACCAGACTCCTGCCCGATCCGGCGACAAGCCCTCGAGTTCGGAGCGAGACCCGCACGCCCGAGCGCTTCTTGGGGCCTACCGGCGTCGGCTTGGCCTGGATTTCTCACCGGAGGTAGGTGCATTGGGGGGAAGGGTCACTGATGGCGGAGATCTTGCCCATCGTCACATCGAGACCTCGGTGGCGGTCACCGTCCTCGACCAGGCCGGCCATCTCGTCCACATGGAGAAGGCCGGCGAGGTCAATGCGCTGATCGAGGCCTTGGTCGCGCGCGCCGGCTGAGAGCGGCCGACAACCATCAGGGAGCGAACCATCATGTCAGGACGTCTCGCAGGGCAGCGCATCGTCGTCACCGGCGGCGGGCGTGGCATCGGTGCCGAGATGGCGAAGGCCATGGCCGCCGAGGGCGGCCGGCTGGTGATCGCCGATGTCGATCCCGGCATCGCCAAGGAAACCGCGGCGGGAATCGGGCAGTCGGGCAGCGAGGCCGTGCCGGTCCAGGTCGACGTGCGCGACCGCAAAAGCGTGCAGGCGATGATCGCGGCCACCGTCGAGGCGTTCGGCGGCCTGGACTCGATCTTCAACAATGCCGGCATCGCCCAGGTACGCCCGTTCCTCACCATCACCGAGGCGGACTGGCAGGCGGTCATGGACGTCAACGGGCTTGGCGTCCTGATCTGCATGCAGGAGGCGGCCAGGCGGATGATCGAGCAGGGCACCGGCGGCAGCATCGTCAACACCGCCTCGATCGCCGGCAAGCAGGGCTATGAGCCGCTGGCGCACTACTCGGCCAGCAAGTTCGCGGTGGTGGCGCTGACCCAGGCCGGGGCGCGCGCCTTCGCCAAGGACAAGATCCGGGTCAACGCGATCTGCCCGGGCGTGGTCGCCACCGACATGTGGAAGCTGATCGACCGCGGCTTCAAGGACAGCGGGCTGACCGAGCGCGACAACCAGGCGTTCGAGACCTTCGCCGCCACCGCGCTCCTCGGCCGCGGCTCGCGCCCGGACGACATGGCGGGCGTGGCGACGTTCCTGGCCAGCCAGGATTCGGCGTTCATGACCGGGCAGACGCTGCTGGTCGACGGCGGCATCGTGCTCGACTGACCGGGCCGGCGGCCATGAAAGGCTGCAGGAGCAGAGGAGCCGGATCACGGGAGGCGACCTGACTCAGCCGGCGAGGCAGTTCGCGCTGCCGCTCAGCATCCTCGAGGTGGCGCCCGAGACGGTGGTCGAGCGGCTGCGTCAGCGCATGCGGCGGATGGTCGGGCCGGGGCCGCAGTGGAGCCATTGCGCCCTTTCCGCCCGCAGCGGCATCGATGTCCGCACGCTCAAGGCCCATGCGCAGGGGACGGCCTGCCCGAATCTCGCCAAGTACAAGCGGCTCCTGGCCGTCCTCGGGCCCGAGGTGGGCACCGAGCGGAACGCGATGAAGGGGTGGCTGCCGCGATCGGACGTCGTTCCGCCGGATCTGCTCCATGAGCACCAGGTCCTGCCGGGCGCGAGGCGAGGCCTTGGCCGGATCGGCACACTGCGCCACATGAGCATGGTAGGTCGATGGGGCGATCGGCAGCACCATCGATGCCAAGGGCATCGATCCGGTCCCGCAAGGGATCGCCGGCTACGGCCGGCGAAGGGCAGATCGGCTCGACCCCGTACGTGCCCCGGCTTCCTGGCGGAACCGGATCGACGGCGCTGCCGGTGATGGCTTCGATCCGCGGTCGAGCTCCGCCTGGGCAAAATAGGCCGACG
>JBFWWD010000137.1:0-14791 GCA_050246385.1 Geminicoccaceae bacterium | reverse complement strand
CGGACGGCGCCCGTCTCACCGATTTCAGGCCCGCGGCACCGAACCTTGCCGCGCTGGACGCGGTCCTGCGCGGGCCGGACTGGCCGGCGCGCGTCTGCCTGCTGATCGGGCCGGCGGCGTGTGGCAAGACCCATCTGGCCCGGGTCTGGGCCGAGCGCGCGGAGGCGGGCTACCTGCGCGGGTCGGAGCTGTGGGCCCCGGCCGAGCCGCTGGCGCGGCTCGCCGCCGCGGCATGCGTGGTCGACGACGCCGACGAGGTGCCGCACGAGGATCAGCTGTTCCATCTCTGGAATCGCGTCGTCGGCGCCGGCGGCAGCCTGCTCCTGACCGCCAGCCGGCCGGTTCCGGCCTGGGGCGTGCGCCTGCCCGATCTGCGCTCCCGTCTGCTGACCGCGTGGCCGGTGCGGATCGATCCGCCGGACGACGGGCTCTTGCAGGCCCTGCTGGTCAAGCAGCTTGCCGATCGGCAGATCCGTGCCGATCGGGAGGTGGTCGAGTATCTGGTCCGCCGCATGGAGCGCTCGTTCACCGCGGCCCGGCTGCTCGTGCGCGAGCTCGACCGGGCCTCGCTGCGCGCCAGGCGCCCGGTCACCATGCCGCTGGCACGGGCGGTGCTGGACGAGCTTGCCGCCAGACAGGAAGGGGAGGAGTAGCATGGATCTGGACATTCGCGGTCGTCGAGCGATCGTGTGCGCGGCGAGCAAGGGGCTGGGTCGCGCCTGTGCCATGGCGCTGGCCGAGAACGGCGTCGAGCTGGTGATCAACGCCCGCGGCAGCGAGGCGCTGGAGGCGACGGCCGCCGAGATCCGTGCCGCCCATGGCGTCGGCGTCGCGACCGTGGCGGCCGACGTGACGACCGAGGACGGGCGTGCTGCGCTGCTGCGGGCCTGCTCCGAGCCCGACATCCTGGTCAACAATGCCGGCGGCCCGCCGCCGGGCGACTTCCGCGACTGGGGCGAGGAGGCGTGGCTCGCGGCCTTGCGCGCCAACATGCTGGCACCGATCGCGCTGATCCGCGCCGTGGTCGACGGCATGGGCGGGCGTGGCTTCGGCCGCATCGTCAACATCACCTCGGCGGCGGTGAAGGCGCCGATCCCCGAGCTCGGGCTGTCGAACGGCGCGCGCGCCGGGCTCACCGGCTTCGTCGCCGGGGTGGCGCGGCAGGTGGCCCGCAGCGGCGTGACGGTCAACAACCTGCTGCCGGGCCGATTCGCCACCGACCGGCTGCGCTCCAACCTCGCCGGCAACGCCAAACGACGCGGCGTGAGCGTGGAGGAGATGGAGCGCACCGCGATCGCGTCCGTCCCCGCCGGGCGATTCGGCGACCCGGAGGAGTTCGGCCAGTACTGCGCCTTTCTCTGCTCAACGCAGGCTGGCTACATCACCGGCCAGAATCTGCTGATCGACGGCGGCTCCTTCCCGGGCACGCTGTGAGCCCATCACCGGCGGGGCCGCGGCCAGGCCTGGATGCCGTGCGCGCGGCGCCCGTGCGGGTGGTGGCGGGCCTGATCAGCGGCACCTCGATGGACGGCATCGACGTCGCGGTCTGTCGCCTCGCGGCCGGCGAGCCGCGGCTGCTGGAGCTGCTGGCGGCACGGACCGTGCCCTGGGCGCCCGAGCTGCAGGCGCGGCTGCGCGCGGCCCATCTTGGCGATCCGCTGGAGCTCGCGCGGCTCAACCGGCTGGTTGGCGAGACGTTCGCCGATGCGGCGGGCGAGCTCGCGCGCCAGGCCGGCGCGAGGCTCGAGCTGGTCGGCAGCCACGGCCAGACGATCGCGCATGAGCACGGGTTGACCACGCTGCAGATCGGCGAGGCCGCCATCCTCGCCGAGCGGCTCGGCTGCCCGGTGGTCGCGGACTTCCGGCAGAACGACATCGCCGCCGGCGGCTGCGGCGCGCCGCTGGTGCCGATCGTCGACCGCTGGCTGCTGGCGCGGCCGGGGGAAGCGGTGATCGCGCTCAACATCGGCGGCATCACGAACCTGACCGCCTTGCCGCCGCGCGAAGCGGCCGGGCAGCCCCTGATCGGCTTCGACTGCGGGCCGGGCAACATGGTGCTGGACGAGCTGGTGCGCCGGATGAGCGGCGGGCGCGAGAGTTGCGACCGGGACGGCAGGCTGGCCGCCGCGGGTCGCGTGGACGAGACGCTGCTGGCCGAGCTGCTCGCCGCCCCACTGCTGCAGGCTCCGCCGCCGCGCTCGCTCGGCCGCGAGCAGTACGGGGCGGAGTTCTGCGACGGGCTGCTGGCCAGGGTGGCGCCGGCCGACGCGCAAGGCTGGTGCGATCTGCTCGCCACCGTCAGCGAGCTCACGGCGCATGCCGTGGCGCAGGCCGTCCGCCAGCATGTGGCACCGATGATTCGGGCTGCCGAGCTGGTCGCGAGCGGTGGCGGCGTGCGCAATCCGCACCTGATGCGGCGGCTGGCGGCGGCCTCGGCCCCGATGGCGGTCGTCACCAGCGACGAGCGCGGCCTGTCGTCGGACTACAAGGAGGCGATCGCCTTCGCGCTGCTCGCCTCCGCGCGTATCGACGGCGTCGCAGGCAACGTGCCCGAGGTGACGGGTGCCCGGCGTCCCGTCCTGCTCGGCAAGATCACCGAATGCTGAGCCGGTCCGGGCATTAACCAGAACCTAAGGGTTGCGCCGGAAACTGGGCGTGATCATCGAATGGTCCTGGAGTCTGCAATGGCCCTGCCGACCTCGCCTGCCCGTGCGCTGGCACTGGCTGCGGCCCTGGCCGTGGCCGGGTGTGGCGGCGTGCCGAAAGGGCCGATCCTGCCGGACGGGCCGGCCTCGGCACCGGCGAGCGCGGATGCCCGCGCCCGCGCCGTCAGCCTGACCCGCATCGCCGACACGGCGCTGCGCAGTGGCGAGGCCGAGAGTGCCGTGGGCCTGTTCCAGGAGGCGACCCTGACCGATCAGGGCAGCCTGCCGGCCGCATTGGGCCTGGGCGAGGCCTTGCTCGTCGTCGGCCGCGATCTCGAGGCCACCCGTGCCTTCGAGCGGGCGCTGGCGATCGCACCCGGCTCGCCCGAGGCACGCTACGGCTATGCCCGCGCGATGATCGCCATCAACCGGCCGGAGGTCGCGGCCGACCAGCTGCACGGCCTCGTCGCCGAGGCGCCGACCAACATCGCGGCCCTCAACGCGCTCGGCGTGGCGCAGGACCTGCTGGGCGAGCACGCGGCGGCCGAAGCCACCTACCGTCAGGCGCTGACCGTGATGCCCGCCTCCGAATCCGTGCGCAACAATCTCGCGCTCTCGCTGGCCCTGCAGGACCGGTTCGCCGAGGCGCTCGACATCATCCGCCCGCTCGCCGAGGGCCCGAACTCCACCCGTCGCGCCCGCCAGAACCTCGCCTTGGTGTTCGGGCTGCAGGGCGACATGGTCGCCGCCGAGCGGGTCAGCCGCATCGATCTGGGCGGCGAGGCGCTGGCGAGCAATCTCGCCTACTTCGCCGCACTGCGGGGGATGGAAGCACCCTCCGTCCGCGCCCTGGCGCTGGCTCCGGAGAGCGATGCCGCACCGTCCGAGCCGCGGCTCACCCGCAAGAGCAGGTCCGCCGGCCGGGTCGCTCCGGCCGCGGCGCCCGCCTCGCCTGCGCCCGCTACCAGCGAAGAGCCCGCGGCGCCGCGGGCTCCCCGTCCGCTCCTGCCCGTGCTGGGGCAGGCCGGTGCCGCCGCGACGCCGAATGGCGAGTGGTTCATCGACCTCGGCAGCTTCGCGCCCGATGCCGCGAGCGAGGCCTGGCATCGCCTGCGTGCGGAGCACGGCTCGGCCCTGGACGGGATCGAGCGGCTCGCCGGCGCCGGCCCCGGCCCGGAACCGATGCTGGTCGGCCCGCTGGCCAGCGAGCAGTCCGCGGCCGATCTCTGTGGCCGGCTCGGCACGGCGACGTCGGCCTGCCGGCCCACCCGTCTATGATCGCTGGAACGGGCAGTCGCCGCCATCCTTCGGGGCCGGCGATCTCGAGCCTCGGTATGGATCGACCGTCCACATCCTGCTCTTCATCGGGCCTGCCGGCTCCTGGCGCGTCATCGCGACAAGATCTGCCGCGGCGACAGCGCACTCGCGGCCGTCGGTGCGGGAACGCCGGTCAGGGATGAGCTGAGGCCGACGGCTGCAACGAGGCAGGCGATCGGACGCCTCGGGCCTCACGCCGCTCTCGCCTGTCTCCGCCCACGACGATCAGGCTCGGCGCGAGCGCAAGGCCGGCCCATGCCGCATCGGTCGTGGAGCGCCGATATGAGAGACTTCGCCCAACGGTCGGAGGAATGAGCTCTCCCCGGCCCGTTTCGAGGCGCTGGCCGCCGAGGCGGGGCGGTCTGCCGCGGACGCCCCGCCGGCTTTCCGCCGCGAAGATCGCGGAGGTGCGTGGGTTGGCCGAGCGAGGTCCGGGGAGACACCCCGGTCGGGCAGCCGGCAGGATCTTCCGACCAACCGGGTGAATCTGTCGTGCGTGGCCTGGCAAATGGACCCGAATCGCCTGCGGTCGCAGCATCCCGCGACCCGCTTCCGCTGGAACGACGGTTGCGCCGTGACACGCGTGCGGTCCGGCCGGGGTCTTCGAGGAGCTCATGGAAGCCTGATCGTGCCCGAGCCGACAGCGCATTGCGATGCACCGAACGCGAGCACCTCAGCCGGCGAGGGCGTTCTCGATCGCCGTGCGGATCTCGTCGAGCACGGTGTAGAGGCCGCCGGTCTCGCCGCCCAGGGCGGTGAGGCCGCTGATGATGACGACGGCCATCAGCGCCGCGATCAGGCCATACTCGATCGCGGTGGCCCCTCGCTCGTCGGCGAGCAATCGGGCACAGCGGGCGAGGGCTCGGCCGGTTCGTGCTGCTGGTACGATCGGTCTCATGACGCGGAAGGGTAGCGCGATCTCCTCAACGCTTCGTTAAGCCGCGCCGAGAACCCGGCGATCCTCCGGGGTGACCAGGGCAGCCGCTCTGCCCAGGAGTTCCGGCCCTTCCTCCGGCGTGGCCGTCGCAAGCCGGCGGCGCCAGGCGCGTGCGCCCGGCAGGCCGTTGAACAGCCCGAGCATGGGGCGGGCGATGGCGCGGACCGGCACACCGCGTGCGGCCTGCCCGGCGGCGTAGTCGGCCATGGCCTCGACTACCGCATGGCGCGGCCTGGGCGCCGGACCGGGGCCGAGAACCACAGCCTCGAATTCGGTGAGAGACCAGGGGTTCTCGTAGGCCTCGCGGCCGATCATCACGCCGTCGACCGCGGCCATCTGCTCGGCGGCGACCCCAGGCGAACGGAGGCCGCCATTCAGCAGAATCGTGAGTTCGGGAAACTCCAGGCGCAGCCGGTGCACGACCTCGTAGCGCAGCGGCGGCACCTCGCGGTTCTCCTTCGGGCTCAGGCCGCGCAGCCACGCCTTGCGGGCATGGACCGCGAACACCCGGCAGCCGGCCGTCGCGACGGCGGCGACGAAGCGCGCGAGGAACACATAGTCCTCGCTGTCGTCGATCCCGATCCGGCATTTCACCGTCACGGGGACCGCCTCGCCGACCGCAGTGATCATGGCCCGCACGCAGTCCGCCACCAGCCCCGGCTCGCGCATCAGACAGGCGCCGAAGCTGCCGCGCTGCACGCGCTCGGACGGGCAGCCGCAGTTCAGGTTGATCTCGTCGTAGCCGCGGGCCAGGGCGAGCGCGGCCGCTCGGCCGAGGGCTTCCGGCTCGCTCCCGCCGAGCTGCAGCGCGAGCGGATGCTCGGCCGGATCGAAGCCGAGATGACGCTCCGCGTCGCCATGCAGGATGGCGCCGGCGTGCACCATCTCGGTGTAGAGCAGCGTGCGCGGCGCCAGCAGCCGATGGAAGTACCGGCAGTGCCGGTCGGTCCAGTCCATCATGGGCGCCACGGACAGGCGGCGGTCGAGCGTGGTCAAGGGCGATCGCGTCCGATGTCGGGTCCGGTGCCAAGATAGGTGGTGCCCGGATTGCAGGCCAGACCGTGGCCGATCGGCTCTTGCGTCAACCGGCAGGAGAATGGGATAGGGGCGGTGGCCCACCTGCGGGGCCGTCAGCGGAGTTCTCATGCGGCTTTACGACTATTGGCGCAGCTCCTCGGCCTACCGGGTCCGTATCGCCCTTCGGCTGAAGGGGATCGAGTATCAACAACTTCCGGTGAATCTACGCCAGGGCGTGCAGCGCACGCTCGACTATCTGGCCCACAACCGGCAGGGTCTGGTGCCCGCTCTGGAGGCGGGCGAGACGACGCTTACCCAGTCGCTGGCGATCATCGAATGGCTCGACGAGATCCATCCCGAGCCGCCCCTGCTGCCGTCAGGCGCCGAGGATCGCGCCCTGGTCCGCTCGCTGGCGCAGCAGCTCGCCTGCGAGATCCAGCCGCTCGGCAACCTGCGCGTGCTGCTCTACCTCAAGAACCGGCTCGGGCTGGACGATCGCGACGTCAATGGCTGGTATCGACACTGGATCGCCGAGGGTTTCGCCTCGCTCGAGCAGCGCCTCGCCGCCTCGGCCGGCAGCTACTGCGTCGGCGAGCGGGTCACGCTCGCCGATCTGTGCCTGGTGCCGCAGGTCTACAATGCCCGCCGCTACAGCTGCGACCTCGATCCCTACCCGACCATCCGGCGCATCGATGCCGCCTGCCAGAAGCTGCCGGCGTTCGCCGAGGCGAAGCCGGAGCGGCAGCCGGACGCGGCCTAGCGCTCCGATCGGCCTTCGGCCTGCTCGCGGCAAGCACCGGCCGCGGCCAGCGCCGCCGCGGCGGCCTCGAACGGCAGCAGGACGCATTCGTGCCGGCTCCTGACCCCGTGCACCGGCGCGAACATCGCCAGCTCCGGCCAGCGCGGCATGAATTCCTCGCCGGCCAGCAGCCGCCCGACCTCCTCGGCCGCCGCGGCGAGCTCGCCCGCCGGCACGTCGTGCAGATGCTCCGCGAGCACCGCGGCCGCGGCCTGGGTCAGCACGCAGCCGCGGGTGACCTGACCGATCTCGGCCACGTCCGACCCGGCGAGGCGGAGATCGACCGTGACCCGATCGCCGCACAGGGGGTTGTCGCAGGTCGCGGTGCCGTCGGGATGGTCGAGGCGGCCATGGCCGCGGCGCGCCTTGGCGGTGGCGAGGATGGCGTCGCTGTAGAGCTGGCTGCTCATGGTCAGTCCGTCCGCAGGCGCCGGATCGCGCGGCCCAGGGAGCCGATCAGCGCGTCGATGTCGTCCGTGTCGTTGTAGGGGGCGAGGCTCGCGCGGGCGGTGGCCGGCAGGTCGAACCGGTCCATCAAGGGCTGGGCACAATGGTGACCGCCGCGCAGGCAGACGCCGTCCTCGTCGAGGAGCTGGCAGAGGTCGTGCGGATGGGCGCCGTCGACCGCGAACGAAACCACGCCCAGGCGCGCCTGGGTGCCCGACGGGCCGATCACCCGCACACCGGGCAGCGCGGCCAAGCCGTCGAGCATGCGCTCGGTCAGCTCCGCCTCCTGCCGCCCCAGCTCCGCCCAGTCCAGCGTGGCGAGCCACGCCGCCGCGGCACCCATGCCGATGGCGGGGCCGATCGCCGGGGTGCCGGCCTCGAAGCGGTGCGGCGGCGGCGCGTAGGTCGACCGCTCGATCTCGACCCGGCGGATCATCTCGCCGCCGCCGAGCAGGGGCGGCAGCTCGGCGAGCAGGTCGCCCCGGCCCCAGAGCACGCCCGCGCCGGTCGGGCCGAACATCTTGTGGCCCGAGCAGGCGTAGAGGTCGCAGCCCAGCGCCTGCACGTCCAACGGCCCGTGCGGCACGCGTTGGGCGCCGTCCAGCACCAGAAGTGCTTCGACCGCATCGGCGGCGTCGCGCAGGCGCGCCACGTCGGTGATTGCACCGGTGACGTTGGAGGCGTGGGCGACCGCGATGATCCGGGTGCGGGGACTGAGGAGCTCGTCCAACCGGTCCAGGTCGAGGCGGCCATCCTCGCTCACCGGGATCGCCCGCACCCGCGCGCCCCGTCGTGCCGCGGCCATCTGCCAGGGCACGATGTTGCTGTGGTGCTCGAGCCGGGAGACCAGGATCTCGTCGCCCTCGCGCAGCCGCTCCGCGAGGCCGTTGGCGGCGATGTTGAGCGCCAGCGTGCAGCCGGAGGTGAAGACGACGTCGTCCGCGTCGGCGGCACCCAGATAGGCCGCGACCTCGGCCCGGGCCCGCTGGAAGGCGACGGTGGCCTCGTCGGCGAGGCGATAGACCCCACGCTTGACGTTGGCGCGCGCGGTGGTCTCGTAGCGCCACTGCGCCTCGGCGGCGGCACGGCAGATCTGGCCCGTGGCGGCGTTGTCGAGGTAGTGGAACGGTGCCGGCTGGGCAGTGAAGATGGGGAACTCGGCGCGGATTCCGGTCATGGGGGGGCTTCCGCGAAGGCCGCGAACGCGTCCGGCGTGTCGATGTCCACCAGCGCCGCGTCGCTGTCCATCTCCACCTCGACCACGGCATCGACATGCTCGCCGATCAGGTGGCGCGCACCCACGTCGCCGGACACCGCCTGCATCTCGGCGAAGAAGGCGCGTGCCCACAGGACGGGATTGCCGCGCTTGCCGCGCCAGGTCGGCACGACGATCCCGCGCCCCTCGACCGGATCGAACGCGGTGATCAGGCGGTCGAGCAAAGCGCTGCCGACCAGCGGCATGTCGCCGAGGCAGACCAGGGCGCCGGCGGCCGTCTCCGGCAAGGCACCGAGACCGGCACGCAGCGACGTGCTGAGCCCGGCCGCGAAGTCCGGATTGGCCGCGAACACGACCTTGAGGCCGCGCAGCGCCTGGCGGATCTCGTGCTGCTGATGCCCGACCACGACGACGACCGGCGCGGCGCGCGAGGCGATGGCCGCCTCCACCACGTGGCGCACCATCGGCTTGCCGTCGACCGGCAGGAGCAGCTTGTTCGGGCCGCTCATCCGGCGCGACTGGCCGGCGGCGAGGATGATCGCGGCCGCCTTGGCCGGCGCGGGGGCCGGCGTACCCTCGCGCGGCTGCGGGCGCGAAGGGATCTCGCTCAGCAGGCCGCCGACCCCCATGCCCATGATGTCATGGCCGGTGACCTCGATCCTGGCGGCGAGCCGCTCCAGGACCCAGTCGAAGCCGTTGAGCTTGGGCGAGCGGCAGCAGCCGGGCAGGCCCAGCACGTACCTGCCGTCCAGCCGCGCCAGCAGGAGGAGATTGCCGGGGTCGACCGGCATGCCGAAATGCTCGACCGTCCCGCCGGCGGCCTCGATCCCGGCTGGCAGGACGTCGGCGCGGTCGATGATCGCCGACGCTCCGGCGATCAGGAGCATGTCGCAGCCGGCCGCCATGGCGGCGCGCACCTCGGCCGCGAGCGCCATCGGCTCGTGGGTGCAGCGGGTCTCGCCGAGCAGCTCGCCACTGAGGGCGGCGAGGCGGTCGCGGGTGATGCGCACCGTCTTGTCGAGCACCTTGGCCGGCACGCCCGGCAGCTCGGTCTGGATCAGGCGCGCGGTCCAGCGCCGGAACGGCGCCACCCGCACCATGGGCCCGGAGGCGAGCTCGGCCCGGCACCGCTCGAGCAGGCCCGCCGGGATGGCGAGCGGGATGATCTTGACCGTGGCCACCATCTGCTTCGGGTCGACCACGGCGTGTTCGGGCAGGGTGCCCAGCGTCACCGCCTCGTCCAGGCGGTTGAAGCGGTCGACCCGCTCGCGATCGACCACCAGCACGCCGCGCGCGGTCGCATGCAGGTTGGCGCGGCCGGTGAAGGGCGCCGCGGTCTCGACCGCCTCACCGCCGGCCAGCGCCGCCAGCGTGCTGGCCGCCTCGTCCTCGCCGACGTCGCCCGCCTCGAACCGGACGGCGATCACGCTCGGCACACCGGCCGCGCGCAGCCGCTCGACATCGGCGGCGTCGAGCCGGCGCCCCTTGCGCAGCACGACGCCGCCGGATCGCACCGAGTGCGCCAGCACGGTGCCCTCGGCCTCGGAGAGCGCGAAACGATCAAATTGCATGTCTGGCCCAACGTAGCGATCGGACTATCGGTATATAGCGACGGCCGACGGCACTTGGGAGGGCTGCGCAGTCGTGATCCGCTTCACCCGGCCGGACAGCGCCGCCGCCGGCGCGCGTGGGCTGCGGCACCTGACCGGGCCGCTGCTCGTGGCGAGCCTTGCGGTCGTGCCGGTGACCTGGTGGCTGCCGCTGTTCACCGCACGGGTGCCCTTCCTGTGGCGGCACGACGTCTCGATCGCCTCGGGCCTGGCCGAGCTGTGGCGCCTCGATCTGCTGCTGTTCGCGGCCGTGCTGCTGTTCTCGGTGCTGGTGCCGCTGGTCAAGGGAGCGGCCCTGGTCTGGGTCTGGTATCGGACCCCCTACCGGCGGGTGAAGCGGGCGTTCGAGCGGCTCGCGCTGCTCGGCAAGCTCGCCATGGCCGAGGTGTTCCTGCTCGCGGTGATCCTGGTCGGGCTCAAGGGGGTCGGCATCGGCACGGTCGAGGTGACCTGGGGCCTGCCGGTGTTCGTGGCCGCGGTTCTGCTCTCGCTCGCGGCCTCGACCTGGGCGATGGCGGCTATTCCGCCGCCATCCGGTCCCGCGACAGAAACGCCTTGAAGGACGGCCAGATGTCCTCGCGTCGCTCGATCAGGACCGACTGGAAGTTCTCGTCGTCCAGCCGTCGGAAGCGCTCGAGCATCGAGCTCTCGTAATAGTGCGAGCCCATCGGCTTGATCTCGCCATAGCCGAACAGATTGCAGATCGAGCACAGCTCGCGCGCCGTCCTGAGCGCCTCCTCATTGTCCGATTCAAAATTGTCGCCGTCGGAACAGTGGAACGCGTAGACGTTCCAGTGCTCAGGATGATACCTGGCCTGGATCACGTCCAGCGCCTTCTTGTAGCCGGACGAGATGAGGGTGCCGCCAGACTCTCCCTTGTGGAAGAATTCCTCCTCGGTGACTTCCTTGGCCTGCGTGTGGTGGGCGATGAAGACGATCTCGACCGCCTTGTACTTGGTGCAGAGGAACTGATAGAGCAGGAAGAAAAAGCTGCGCGCGAGATATTTCTTGAGCCGGTCCATCGAGCCCGACGTGTCCATGATGCAGACGACGACGGCGTTGCTCTCCTCGCGTTCGTCGAGCACGAGCCGCTTGTAGGTCAGATCCTCCTTGCGGAACGGGAACGGCGACAGCTCCTCCTCGGGTTCGGACGTGCCGTCCTCGGCTTCGACCTCGAGCGGGACGCCGGAGGCGATCTTGCGGCGGATCTTGGCCTTGACCGTCCGCCGGCGGTCGAGATGCACCCGGATGCCGGCCTTGCGGAACCCCTGCCGCTTGGCGACGCGGTCGGCGGTGGCCTGCTTGAGGATCTTGCGCTCCAGGTCGGGCAGCTCGAGATCCTCGAACATGATGTCGATCAGCTCGTCGAGGGTGATCTCGGTCTCGTAATAGTCGACCCCCGGATCGCTACCGGCCGGGCCCTGACCCTTGTCGCCCTTGCCCCGCGCGGAGCCCACGACCTGGCCGGGCTCGGTCTCGCCGTCGCCGGTGCCGACACCGCCGGCATTGTCGCCATAGACGAAGCGATACTCCTTCACGCCGCGGATCGGGACCTTGATCACCCGGTCACGATCGCGGCCGATGATGCTCTCCTCCGCGATGACGTCGGCGATGTTCTCGCGGATCGAGCGTCGCAGCTTCTCCCGGTGACGCTTGCGATCACCGGCACTGCGGTCGGACCGCAGTGCCTCGGATTCGGAGTAGGGCCGAAAGACGGTGCTCATGGGGGGCGAGCGTCAGTCCTTCCACAGATGGTTGGACGCGTACTTCAAGATCGTGTCGATGCTGTCCTCGGTGTAGCCCTGCTCCATCAGGTTCTCGACCATCGAGTCGTACTTCTGGCGCTGCTCGTCGTCCCGGGTACGCGCCTTGGTGATGATCCGGCTGATGTCGCGCACGGAGTTCATCAGCTTCTTCTCGATCGCTTCCTTCAACGGCTCGTAGGAGGCGTAGTCGATCTTCTCGCCGCGCCGGGTGGCCGCCCAGAGATAGGCGATCACCTCCTGCCGGAAGCCGTCCGCGGCAGGGCCGATGATCGCGATCTGCTCCTCGATCGACTTCAGGAAGGCCTCGTCGGGCTGCATCTCGTCACGAGTGACCGGGTCCTTCACCTTTGTCTTGGTGACATAGGCCTCGGCATGGTCGAGATAATTGTGGAACAAGGTCTCGGCCTGACCCTGGAAGCTGTAGACGAACGCCTTGGTGATGTCCTTCTCCAGCATCTCGAGATAGACCTTGTGCAGGGTGTCCTGCAGGAACTCGAGATACTGCTTTTTCGTGTCCTCGGCGATGTCGGCTTCCTTGACCATCCCGATCATCGCCTCGCGGACGTTGATCGGGTGGATCGTGCCGTTGTTGCGGGTCAGCGCCGTGTCGAGCGCCTTCATGATGAACCGGGTGCTGATGCCGAACAGGCCCTCGCGCTTGGCGTCGTCGCGCAGCTCGTGAACCGTGAGCTTCTTCGGCCGGCCCTTCTCCAGCACCTCCTCGCCGTTGTAGATCTTGAGCTTGGTCGTCAGATCACATTTCGGCGACGGCTCGAGCCGCGACAGGATCGCGAACATCGAGGCGATCTCGAGCGTGTGCGGCGCGATCTTGGCATTGAACTTGGAGCGATCCAAGAACTTGCGGTAGATCTTCACCTCTTCGGACAGGCGGAGATTGTAGGGCACCTTGACCACGACGATGCGGTCGAGAATCGCCTCGTTGGTGTGGTCGGCCTTGAACTTCTGCCATTCCGCCTCGTTGCTGTGCGCCACGATGCAGGTGTCGACGTAGATCGTGCCGTGCCGGCCGGGCGCCGGGACGAACTTCTCCTGCGTCGCTGTGATCATGGTGTGGAGATACTCGGTCTCGTTCTTGAAGACCTCGATGAACTCCACCATGCCGCGATTGCCGACATTGAAGGCGCCGTTCAGCTCCAGCACGCGGGGATCGCCTTCGCTGAAGCGGTCGAGCTTGCTGATGTCCTCCGAGCCGATCAGGACGGAAGTATCCTGATTGTTGGGGTCGACCGGCGGTACGACGCCGATCCCGCGCCGTGCGCGCTTGCTGAACGAGACGGACTTGATCGGGAAATTCTCGTACTTCCCGTCATGCTCGTTCATCAGCCGCCAGCGGCAGACCGGGCAGAGGTCGCCTTCGACCCGCACGCCCAGCATGTCCTCGAACGCCTTGCGCAGATGGCGTGGGATGAGGTGCAGTGGCTGCTCGTAGATCGGGCAGCCCTCGATCACGTGCAGCGGCTCGAGATCCTCCAGACCGCGCTTGAGCCGCTCGACCAGCGAGCTCTTGCCCGAGCCCACCGGCCCCATGAGATAGAGGACCTGCCGCGCTTCCTCGCCGCCCATGGCGGCGGAGTGGAAGTAGCGGACGATCTTCTCGAGCGTGCGCTCCATGCCGAAGAACTCGTCGGCGAAGAAATTGTAGATCTTCACCGACTCGTCGCCGAAGACCCGCTTGGCCCGGGGATCGGCCTCGAGATCGAGTTCGGTCACGCCGGGCCCGATCATCATGTCGTACATGCGGCGATGGGCGAGGTCGGCCAGCTGCGGCCGCTGCTTCACCAGCTCGAGATACTGCAGGAAAGTGCCTTGCCAATCGAGTTTCTGTCGCTCCGTGCGATCTTGCTCGATGATGGCGGCGAAATCGATCGGGTCACCCGGCATGCACACAAACCTCGCTGGCTAGCGTGACGTCAGCAGCAGTTCTCACAACCCCCACGAGCAGCGTTGGCTTATCCCGCCCACAAAGACCATGCCTACAAGCAAGACCAATACCATGTACGCTGCCAACAAGTCTGCAGCGCGACCTCCCAAATTGTCTTCTGAACGACAAAGAGCGCTCAATGGACAAATCCGCGCTCTGTCGAGACTGCTCTCTGCCCGGACGGGCGAGAAGCGCGCGGATAGGACCGCGAAAGCCCCACCGGATAACCCATGACGGGCCCGAAGGATCCCCGCGGGCCGGCTTTAGCCGACCTCTGTCCCATTGATAAGTCTAGGAGTGTTGCGGTTCCCGTCAACATGAGTCTGCCTAGCCTCGCACGTTTGTGGCGCTCCGATGCATGCGCTCCCATGCCCGCCGCTTGTCGCGCACGCGGCCGAGGGCTATGCCGCCGGCAGCGTTCAGGGGGAGCGAAGGATGAGCAGCTCGGCCACCTATCCGGATCTCGACGGCCGTTCCGTGTTGGTGACCGGGGGTGGCTCCGGGATCGGCGCACAGATCGTGCGGCGCTTCTGCGAGCAGGGCAGCCGGGTCGCGTTCCTCGATGTCGACCGCAAGGCGAGCGAGGAGCTGCTCGAGGCGATCGGGCATGAGGGCTCGGCACGACCCCTGTTCCTGCCCTGCGATCTGCGCGACATCGATGCCCTGCGCCGCTGCGTGGCGCAGGTGGGCGAGGCGAACGGCCCGATCACGGTGCTCGTCAACAACGCCGCCCGCGACGACCGCCACCCCTTCGAGACCGTGACGCCGGAATATTGGGACGAGCGCTTCGCGGTGAACCTGAAGCACCAGTTCTTCGCGGCGCAGGCGGCCTATCCGATGATGAAGGAGGCGGGCGGCGGCTCGGTCGTCAACATGGGCTCGACCTCGTGGATGGCGGGACAGGGCGGGATGGCCGCCTACACCGCCGCCAAGTCGGGCGTGCTCGGGCTCACCCGCTCGCTGGCGCGGGACTGGGGGCCGGACAACATCCGGGTCAACTCGATCGCACCCGGCTGGATCATGACCGAGCGGCAGAAGACCATGTGGCTGACGGCCGAGGGCGAGCGCGAGCTGATGACGCGCCAGTGCCTGAAG
>JBFWWD010000136.1:0-14795 GCA_050246385.1 Geminicoccaceae bacterium | reverse complement strand
CATCAGGGGTGCTCAATCTGGGCGAAGCCGCGCGGTGGCTCGCCACCATGCTGGGTGTGCCGGACGAGCTGGTCGGAGAGATCTCTCCGCTGGAATCGCTGGCGCGAGTGCTCGGTGGCAATGGAGCCGGCCGTGTCGGCGCCTGAATCTCCGGGCTGGGCGTGGCTCGAGCCCACCTCCACCGGCGCAGGGATCGCTCCCGAGCTGTGCCGGGCGGCGGCTTCCTGCCTCGGCACGCCCAATGGGCGATTGCTTCTGCGCCACCTGCGGCAGAGCTTCCTCGACCGCCGTCTGCCGCCCTCCGCCAGCGGCGCTGAGCTGCGCCATGTCGAGGGGCAACGCTCCGTCGTCGCCCATCTGCTGCGCCTGATCGAGCGCGGCCGCGACGGGGCTCCCCTTCCCGATGCCACCGTTCACGAGCAGGAGGCTTCGCGATGAGCGACACCGCTGTCGACGAATCGGCCGAGCTGTCGCCCGAGCCGATGGCGCCCCCCATGGCTGCGCGTCCGGCGGAGGTGCCGGAGAAGTTCTGGGACGAGTCGCTCGGGACGGTCCGCCTGGATGCGCTGCTCAAATCCTACTGCGAGCTCGAGCGCAAATTCGGCGCGAGCCGCAGAGCCGAAGAGGTGGCGGAAGTTGCGCCCGATGCTTTCGCGTCCGAGCCCGACCTGACGCCGAGCGCGGTGGAGGATTGGGAGATCCTGTCACCCCACCCACTGATCGAACCGGACGGCGAGCTGAACGATCGCCTGCGCACCGCGGGCTTCAGCCAGGATCAGGCCCAGCTCGTCTACGATCTCGCCGCCGAGCATCTGCTGCCGGTGATCCAGAACGCGCTGGGTGAGATCGAGGCCGAGCAGCAGGCGGACCGGTTGCGGCAGCATTTCGGTGGCGTCGAAGCCTGGGGGCGCACCGCACGTCAGCTGCGCAGCTGGGGCGCGGCAAACCTGGATCCGGCCATCCTCGAGACGCTGGCGTCGAGCTACGAGGGCGTCCTGGCACTGCATCAGATGATGCGGGCCAGCGAGCCGGCGCTCCTGACCGGCGATGCCGAGCCGACCGTCGAGCTGGGTGAGGCGGCCCTCGTCGAGATGATGCGCGACCCCCGCTATTGGCGCCAGCGCGACCCCGAGTTCATCGCCCGCGTCACAGCCGGCTTCAAGCGCCTCTACGGCTGACGCCGGCATCGCCTCCCGGACAACCTCGGCCCCTGCGGCCGCGGCCCGCCGATCCCGACCGCCGCCAGAGCTGGCCCGCTCGAGGACAACCAGTCTCGTACGGCACCTCCTCCAACCAAGGATGTGCGTTCGATGTCCACATCGATCGACCAGGCTTTCGTCAAGCAGTTCGAGCGCGAGGTCCACGAGGCCTACCAGCGCCAGGGCTCGAAGCTCCGCGGCACGGTGCGGGTGAAGACCGGCGTCGTCGGCGGCGCCACCGTCTTCCAGCGGGTCGGCACCGCGGCCGCCCAGACCAAGGGCCGCCATGCCATGGTGCCGGTAACCGGCCTGGAGCACAGCGCGATCGAGGTCCCGCTGGTCGACTTCTATGTCGGCGAGTGGATCGACAAGCTCGACGAGCTCAAGACCAACATCGACGAGCGGCAGGTGCTCGCCCATGCCGGCGCTTTCGCCCTGGGCCGCAAGACCGACGAGCTCATCGTCCAGGCGATGATGGGCGCGACCCGGACGGTCGGCGACGGCTCGACCGGGCTCAGCAAGGCCAAGGTGCTGCAGGCGTTCGAGGATCTCGGCGCCGTGGATGTCCCCGACGACGGGCAGCGCTTTGCGATCATCGGCTGGCGGCAGTGGTCGGACCTCCTCGACCTGCCGGAGTTCGCCAGCGCCGAGTTCGTCGGCGACGACCAGCTGCCGTGGCGCGGCATCCAGGCCAAGCGCTGGCTCGGCACGACCTGGCTGCCCCACTCCGGACTGCCGCTCGATGCCGGCGTGCGGACCTGCTTCTGGTACCACCGCAGTTCGGTGGGTCACGCGATCGGCCAGGAGATCACCAGCGACATCACCTGGCACGGCGACCGCGCGGCCCACTTCGTCGCCAACTCGATGTCTCAGGGCGCCGGCCTGATCGACGCCGCCGGCGTCGTCATGCTGCCCTGCCTGGAGGACTGATCATGGCCTACCAGTCCAAGAACCTGAGTGCGTTGGGCTACGCCAACGGCTTCACGCTCTGGCACTACCGCACCACCGACCTCGCCGCCGAGGTCGACAATGCCGGCTACTTCAGCCCGGCCAGCCGGATGATCCGCGTCGGCGACTTCATCCTGCTCAACGCCGGCGTCGACAGCACGCCGACCAACGGCGTCGCGGTCGTGGTGGCGAACTCCGGAACGTCGGTCGACGTCACCAACGTCACGACCTTCGGCGCGGTCAACACCGACTAGCCCCGCTCCTGCCGCCGCCGTGCCCGATCGGGCGCGGCGGCGGTACCTTCGGGAATCCGTTCATGTCCTGGATGCATCACTGGCGCCTGGCCCTGCCGCGCGCGCTGTTCATCGCCACCACGCTGACCGCGACGCCGGCCGGAGCCTGCCCTTCCTTGACGCTCGGCGAATTGGCCGAGCGTCTACCGGACAGCCGGCGCTACGAGTTCGCGGGTCCGGCCCTGGCGCCGTTCCTGGACCTGTGGGCGCAAGGCGGCGGAGGCGCGTTCCCGGCCTCGCCGGATGGCGTCGTGCTGTTCGTCCGACGCGACCGGCCGATCCTGGTCGCTTACCGCCACACCGACTGTCTCCTCGCGGTGCTGCCGAGTCGGCCCGCCGATCTGTGGCGCGCGATGCGCCGCCGTCTCGGCGCGATCGCCTGAGCGCACACCCAGAGCCCGGAGTACGCACATGCCGATGACCGCCGTCGAGCTCTGTGCCGCAGCGCTCGTCAAGGTCGGCGCGAGGCCGATCTCGGATCTTGCGGAGGATACGGCGGAGGCCGCCTGCGCGCGCCGGCTCTATCCCATCGCCCGCGATCTGCTCCTCGGCCTGCATCCCTGGTCCTTCACGCTGGCACAGGCCCGCCTGACGGCCGAGCCCGCCGCCCCGCTCGCCGATTTCGCCCGCGCCTTCGCGCTGCCCACCGACCATCTCCGCACCGTCTCGGTCGGCACGGGCGGCCGAAGCCGTGGCCTCGCCTATCGCGTGCAGGGCGGCCACATCCTGTGCGACGCGGCCGAGATCGTGCTCGCCTATCAGCGGCGCGTGCCCGAGGAGGAGCTGCCCGCGTTCTTCCTGCCGCTCGTCGTGACCCGGCTGGCCGCCGAGTTCTGCATCCCGCTCACCGAGGGCTCCAGCCGTGCCATGGACCTTTATCGCCTGGCCGAGGCGGAGCTGCGGAGCGCGCGGTTGATCGACAGCCAGCAGGCCACCCCGCAGGCGTTCGAGGACTTCACCCTGATCGGGGCGCGCCTCGGATGAGCCGGTCGTTCCTCACCAAGACCAGCTTCACGGCCGGCGAGCTCGACCCGCTGCTGCGCGGCCGGCTCGACCTGAAGGCGCTGGAGGACGGGGCGGCGCGGCTGCGCAATGTCGTCGTCCATCCTTCCGGCGGGGTCAGCCGCCGCCCGGGGCTGCGCTATGTCGCGACCCTGCCCGGAGCACTGCGCCTGGACGCGTTCGATGGCCCGGACGGCGGCCAGCTCGTCGCCTTCGGGGCCTATCGCATCGACATATTGCTGGGTGGTGCGACGGTCGCCTCGATCACCGATACGCTCTGGGGCCCGAATGAGATCGCGGATCTGAGCACGGCCCGCTGGGGCGACCGGCTGCTGATCTGCCATCCTTCCGTTCCCCCCAAGGAGCTGATCCGCAACTCGATCTCCGGGTGGCAGCTGCGCGACTGGCGTTGGGAGCAGTCGCTC
Source organism: Geminicoccaceae bacterium (assembly GCA_050246385.1). Taxonomy (GTDB): domain Bacteria; phylum Pseudomonadota; class Alphaproteobacteria; order Geminicoccales; family Geminicoccaceae; genus Benzoatithermus. The sequence goes on along the minus strand of JBFWWD010000136.1, from coordinate 10,928 downwards.
GACGGTGATGGCCAGCCGTGCGACCTCTGCCCGTTCGCGCGTTTCGCCCGGCCCGAGATCGCGATCCAGGTCAACGACGGCACCGCAGCCGAGATCGCTCCCGGCAGCTTCGTCAGCCTCCTCGCCAGCGAGCCCGTGTTCACCCCCGACCACATCGATTCCGTGATCACGGTACGGGGCAAGCAGGTCCGGATCGTCAATCCCGATCCGGTGGACCGCCAGCGAGCGTTCGGCGTGGCGCTGCAGAAGCTCGGCAACGGCAAGCCCACGCGCGACTGGCAGGAGCAGGCGTTCAGTGAGGCGCACGGTTGGCCGCGCTGCGTCGCCGTCCATCAGGAGCGTCTGGTCATCGGCGGCTCGCGTGACGTGCCGGACCGGCTCTGGTTCTCCAAGACCGGTCACCCCTTCAATTTCGATCCGGGCACGGGCCTGGACGACGAGGCGATCAGCTTCCGCCTGTCCGGCGACGAGCAGCACGACATCCGCGGGCTCCTGCCGGGCCGGTTGCTGCAGGTGTTCACCTCCAGCGGCGAGTGGATCGTCCGCGGAGCGCCGGTGACGGCCGAGAGCGTGGCCGTCGAGCTGCAGACACGGATCGGCTCCTGGGCTGGACGGCGGATCGATCCGCTCGAGGTCGACGGCGCCGCGCTGTTCGTCGGTGCGTCGGGCCGCGAGCTGCGCGAGTTTCTCTTTGCGGACAGCGAGCAGGCCTACCAGGCGGCCGACATAGCGCTCCTCTCCCGGCATCTGATGCTCCAGCCGACCGGTCTGCGGTTCGACCGGCTGCGTCGCTGGCTGCTGATCACGCGCGCCGACGGCGGACTGGCGACGGTCGTGCTCGACCGCAACAGCAACGTCGCCGCCTGGAGCCTGCTCGCCGGGTCGGGCCTGTTCCGCTCGGTGGCGCTCTGGCGGGGCGAGCCGTATTTTCTCGTGGATCTCGGCGGTCGGACGCTGCTCGAGCGTTTCGACGACGGTCTGACGACCGACCACGCGGTGACGCTCTCGAGCGCTGCGCCGCGCACGGTCTGGACGGGGCTCGGCCATCTCGAGGGCGCCGAGGTGATGGTCGAGGGAACCGCCCCGCCACAGCGGGCCACGGTCACGGCGGGCTCGATGACCGCGGCGTCGCCTGCGATCCAGCTCACCGTCGGCGCACCGTTCATGCACCAGGTCGAGCCGATGGCGCCGGTAGTACCCGGCCCCGCCGGCATCTCGCTCGATCGGCCCTACCGGCCCGTCCGCCTGGTGTTCCGTCTCCTCGGCACCGGTGCCCTGCGCCTCGACGCCGGCGACGGGCTCATGCCTGTCTCCCTGTCGCCGCCCGGTCCCGATGGCCGATTTACGGGCGACGCCGAGCTGCGCGCCGCGGGATGGCGGCGCGGGACGGACGAGCCAATCTGGCGGGTCGAGCAGGACGACCCACAACCTTGCACCATCCTGTCGGTCACCGCCGAGATCATGGGGAACACGTGATGGGTGCCTTGAACAGTCTTGCCAGCCTCGGGCTCAATCTCGCGCTGCAGCAGAAGGCGCAGGCGGCCGAGGACAAGCAGCTGCGGCAGGAGCGAAACCGCCAGCTCGAGGCGGTCCGCCTGCGTGACGCGGAGGACCGGCGTCAGCAGCAGCAGGCGCTCCGCCGCCGCTTGGCGGAAGAGCGGGCTCGCGCGGGCGGAGCCGGGGTCGGCTCGTCCGGCGGCGCGGCGGACGCGATCCTCGACGGCCTGATCGAGGAGAGCCGGCAGATGGACGCGGCCCGCCGACGCGAGTCGGCGCTGCGCGCGGACGACATTCGCAGCAGCTTCGGCGACCGCAGGCGCCGCAGCCTGCTCGACTTCGCGAGCCGCTCGCTCTCGCTCGGCAGCGGTCTGGCGCGCGGGTCGAGCTCACGGCGGAGCCTGCTCGATTGAGCGCCGACGGGGACAGTCCCGGGGCCGGGCCTGCCGATAGTCTCGGCAGCCCGGCCCGCCAAATTGCTGGACCGCTCGCGGGCCTGTCGTTCAGCCAGTTCCTCGTCGCCTGGAACACGCAGGAGGGGCGGGACACGCCCGACCTGCACCTGCGCATCGCGAAGTGGCTGGACGGCCGCTGGGCCGCAGGGGACCGACGCCTCCTGCTGATGGTCTTCCGCGACGCCGGCAAGTCCACCCTGGTGGGCCTGTTCTGCGCCTGGCTGCTTGGTCAGGATCCGAACTTGCGGGTGCTCGTGCTGTCCGCGGAAGCGGGTCTCGCCACGAAGATGACCCGGAACGTGCGACGCGTGCTGGAACGCAACAGGCTGACCCGTCACCTTCTGCCAAAGCGGCGCGAGGAATGGGCGGCGGGTCAGTTCACCGTCGACCGGTCCGCCTCGCACCGCGATCCGTCGCTGCTGGCTCGAAGCATCGGCGCCAACATCACCGGCTGCCGCGCCGATATCGTGATCTGCGACGATGTCGAGGTGCCGCGTACGGCGGACACCCACCACAAGCGCGGCGAGCTGCGCGAGCGGCTGCGCGAGACCTCCTTCGTGCTGACGCCGGACGGCACCCAGCTCTATATCGGCACGCCGCACAGCTACTATTCGATCTATGCGGAGGAGGCCTGCGACGAGCTGGGGGAGGCTTCGCCGTTCCTCGCGAGCTACGTCCGGCTCAAGATCCCGATGGTCGATCCCGCGCTGGCCGGCGTCTGGCCCGATCGTTTCGCGCCGCCGGCCATCGACGACCTCCAGCGCGACGCCGGCCCGAACCGGTTCCGCAGTCAGATGATGCTGACCCCGGCGCAGGCGCGCGAATCCCGGCTCGATCCCGATCGGCTGGTCCGTTACGAGGCGCAGCTGGAGCTGCGCGAGGCCGGCGGGGAACCGCTGCTGCTCATCGACGGCCGGCGCATGGTCGGCGTCGCCTGCTGCTGGGATCCTGCCATGGGCCGGCCCGAGCGCGGCGACGCGAGCGTGATCGCCGCCGTGTTCGCCGACGACGCCGGCGGATACTGGCTGCACGCGATCCGCTATCTCCAGGTCGACGAGCACCGTCCGGGCGAGCCGGATCTGGCGCGCCAGCTGTGCCGGCAGGTCGCGGACTTTGCCCGAGCCTTCCACCTTCCTTCGGTGCGGGTCGAGACCAACGGCATCGGCACCTTCCTGCCCGGTACGCTACGCCAGGTACTCGCCGAGGAGCGGCTCGCCGTCACCGTGATCGAGGTGGCGGCCAGTGTCAGCAAGGCGACCCGGATCATGAACGCCTTCGATCCCGTGCTCGCCGCCCATGCGCTGCGCGCGCATGCCTCGGTGTGGGAGACCCCGTTCATCCGCGAGATGCGCGAGTGGCGGCCCGGCGCCGGCCGCGACGACGGCCTCGATGCGGTCGGCGCCTGCCTCCTGCACCTGCCGCTCCGCCTGGGCGCGCGTGCCCCCACACCGCCACGCCGCGACTGGCGGCATGGCACGCTGCACCGCGCCACCACCATGCTCGACGGCTGAGACAGGCCACCCGGCCCTTGCCCGCGCGCGCTCTCATGCTATCAACCGGCACCATCAGGATGGGTGGCCGAGCGGTCGATGGCAGCGGTCTTGAAAACCGCCAGGGGGCGACCCCTCGTGGGTTCGAATCCCACCCCATCCGCCATGTATTTCGCCAAACTACTGTTTTTTCCTGCTTCTTCTGATTGTCAGAGTGGGCATCCGCACAGATGGCCCAACATCGACACCTCTCTGACTAGCGCGGCGCCATCCTGTACGCCCTTGGATGCAAGGGCTCAGGCGTGCGCGCGAAGTCCCGCTTGGCGCAATGGCGCTCGAGTTCCGCAGCCTTGCGGGGATGGTCGCGCAGCTCGGGCGGCCCGCCCCTTGCTCGGCGCTCCCCGCTCAGGCTCTTCTTCAAGGCCGCCATGAGGTCGATCACCTGCCCGCCGACACCTCGTTCCGGCGAGCTTGCGGCGCAAGTGCGGGAAATCAGGGGAGAAACCTGTGCACAAGCTGCGGAGAACGAGGATAGAGCACGCGGATAAAGGCACCTGATGACAGGTTGCCTCCGCCTCGGGGTTCGCAGCGCTGGCCCGCCTGCAGCCATGGTCGCCTTCCACGAGGAGCAGGCGCAGTTATCCTCAATCGCGCTGATCCAGCCGCCGCCTGCCGGTCGGCCTTGACTCTCTGCGTCGACGAGAGAGAACAAAGAGAGAACATTCAATGCTCTTGGAGATCGCGATGGGCGTGCGGGACGGGTCCGCCCTGACATCGTTGCGTGCGCAGATCGCGAGGATCGAGGGCCGGGAACGGCGCGCCAGAGCGGTGCTGCCGTTCGGGGTGCGCGAGGTCGATGCGCGGCTGCCCGGCGGTGGGCTCGCTCTCGGTGCGCTGCACGAGGTGGCGGGCGGCGGGAACGGGGCGATCGATGGTGCGGCGGCCGCCCTGTTCGCCGGTGGAGTCGCCGCCCGCACGCGCGGCAAGGTGCTGTGGTGCCTGGCGCGGGCCGACCTGTTCGCCCCGGCGCTGGCGCAGGTGGGGCTCGCTCCGGACCGGGTGATCTATCTCGAGGCCGGCGACGACCGGACCGTGCTCGCCTGCATGGAAGAAGGGCTGCGCCATGGCGGGCTGGGTGCCGCGGTGGCGGAGATCGCGCGCCTGTCGATGAGCGCCTCGCGCCGGCTGCAGCTGGCGGCCGAGGGCGCCGCCACCATCGGCATCGCCCTGCGCCGCTGGCGCCGGCAGGCCGAGGCGGCGGATTTCGGGCAGCCCACCGCGGCGATGACCCGCTGGCGCGTCTCGGTGCTGCCGTCCGCGCCGCTGCCGGTGCCCGGCCTCGGCCGGCCGCGCTGGCTGGTCGAGCTGATCCGGGTGCGCGCCGGCGAGAGTGCCGACTTCGAGCTGGAGGCGTGCGATGCCACGGGTCGTCTCGCTGTTCCTGCCGAGCTGGCCCACCGACCGGCTGCGGCGCAGGCTCGGCCATACGGCACCGCCGCCTGACGCACCGCTGGTCCTGATCGGCCGGGAGGGCGGCCGGCAGGTGGTGCGGGCGGTGGACGATGCCGCTCGGGCCGCAGGACTGCAGGTCGGCATGCCGGCCGCCAAGGCCCGCATCCTGGTGCCCGGCCTCCTGGTCCGGGGCCATGAACCCGAGGCCGATGCCGACGCCCTGGAGCGGCTGGCGCTGTGGGTGCTGCAGCGGGTGGCCCCGATCGTCGCGGTCGATCCGCCGGACGGCCTCGCCATCGACTCGACCGGCACCGGGCATCTGCATGGCGGCGAAGCGGCGATGCTCGACGCACTGCTCGGCCGGCTCGCCATGTCCGGCATCGCGGCGCGCGTCGCGATCGCCGACTGCCTGGGTGCTGCCCACGCGCTGGCACGCCACGCGGCGCGGCCGACCTGGATCGCACCTCCGGGCCACGACAGCTCCGTCCTGACCGCCCTGCCGCTGGAGGCGCTGCGCCTACCGGCGGGCATGGCGACGGACCTGCGTGTGCTCGGCTTCACGTCGATCGGTGATCTGCTGGCCCAGCCCCGGGCACCGCTGGTGCTGCGCTTCGGACCCGAGCTGGGCCGCCGGCTGGACCAGACCACAGGATTGCTCGCCGAGCCGATCGAGCCGGTCCGGCCAGCCGAGCTCGTCGAGGCCCGCCGCGCCTTCGCCGAGCCGATCGGTGCCGCCGAGACCATCGCCCGCTACATCGGCAAGCTCGTGCATCAGCTCTGCGCCGGTCTGGAGGCGAAGGATCTCGGCGCCCGCCGGCTCGATCTGCTCTGCTACCGCGTCGACAACCGGATCGTGGCCGTCCGCGTCGGCATGGCCATGCCGGTCCGCGACGCCAAGCGGCTGACCCGGCTCCTGTGCGACCGGATCGAGACCATCGATCCGGGCTTCGGCATCGAGGTGATGACCTTGACCGCCACGGTCGCGGAGCCGATGGCACGCCGGCAGCTGGCCAGCTCGCTGGTCGAGGAGGCCGTGCCGGATGTCTCCGATCTGGTGGACATGCTGGCCAACCGGGTCGGCGAGCGCGCGGTCTATCGGGCGGTACCGGTCGTCAGCGACGTTCCGGAGCGCTCGGTCACCCGGGTCGCGGCCATGGCGCCCGAGACCGGTGCCATCTGGCCGGGGCGCTGGCCGCGGCCCGCACGCCTGCTGCCGCGACCGGAGCCGGTCGAGACCCTGGCCCTGCTGCCGGACCATCCGCCGGTCTGGTTCACCTGGCGCGGCATCCGCCGCCGCGTGCGGCGCGCCGATGGCCCGGAGCGGGTGTTCGGCGAGTGGTGGGACCGCGATGCCGAGCGGACGGCGGTGCGGGACTACTTCCGCGTCGAGGACGAGGCGGGCGAGCGCTACTGGCTCTACCGCGCCGGCGATGGCGAGCACACCGCCACCGGCTCGCAGCGCTGGTTCCTGCACGGCGTGTTCGGATGACCACGCCCCGCTATGCCGAGCTGCAGGTCACCTCGCAGTTCAGCTTCCTGCGCGGCGCGTCCTCGGCCGAGGAGCTGTTCGCACAGGCCGCCCTCCATGGCATCGAGGCGCTCGGCATCGTCGACCGCAACTCGCTGGCCGGCATCGTGCGTGCCCATGAAGCGGCCAAGGCCACCGGCGTGCGCCTGGTGGTCGGCGCCAGGCTCGATCTCGCCGACGGCACGTCGCTGCTCGCCTACCCGACCGATCGGCCCGCCTATGCCCGGCTCTGCCGGCTGCTGACGCTCGGCAAGGCGCGCGCCGGCAAGGGTCGCTGCCGGCTCGACTGGAGCGATCTCACCGCCTACGCCGACGGGCTGCTCGCCATCCTGGTCCCGGACATCGCCGACGAGGAGTGCGGGCGGCAGCTGCGTCGCCTGCACGAGGCCTTTGGCGACCGCGCCTATCTGGCGCTGACGCTGCGGCGCCGGCCGAACGACCAGCTGCGCCTGCATGAGCTCGCGAACCTCGCCACCCGGATGCGGGTGGCGCCGGTGGCGACCAACGACGCCCTGTTCCATGAGCCCGGCCGGCGCATGCTGCAGGATGTCGTCACCTGCATCCGACACAAGGTCACCATCGACGCGCTGGGCACCCGACGCGAGCGCCATGCCGACCGCCATCTCAAGCCGCCTTTGGAGATGCACCGGCTGTTCACGCGTTACCCGGAAGCGCTCGAGCGCACCTTGGAGATCATGGAGCGCTGCCGCTTCTCACTGACGGAACTGGCCTATCAGTATCCCGAGGAGCGGGAGGACCCCTCGCTCACCCCGCAGCAGACCCTGGCCAAGCTCACCTGGGAGGGGGCTGCTGCCCGCTACCCCGAGGAGCTGCCGGAGGAGGTGCGCACGACACTCGAGCACGAGCTGCGGCTGATCGAGAAGCTGGGCTATGCACCCTACTTCCTGACGGTCCACAGCATCGTCCGCTTCGCCCGCTCACAAGGCATCCTGTGCCAGGGCCGCGGCTCGGCCGCGAACTCGGCGGTCTGCTTCGTGCTCGGCATCACCTCGATCGATCCCGGCCGCAACGATCTGCTGTTCGAGCGCTTCGTCAGCGCGGAGCGCCACGAGCCGCCCGACATCGACGTCGACTTCGAGCATGAGCGGCGCGAGACCGTGATGCAGTGGGTGCTCGACACCTATGGCCGCGACCGGGCAGCCTTGTGCTCGACCGTGATCCGCTACCGCGCCAAGGGTGCTCTGCGCGATGTCGGCAAGGCGCTGGGCCTGCCCGAGGATCTGGTGCGCACGCTCTCGGGCCAGATCTGGGCCTGGTCGGACGAGGGTGTCACCGACCGTCAGCTGCAGGAGCTGAACCTCGACCTCACCGACCGCCGCCTGCGGCTGACGCTCGAGCTGGCCCGCCAGCTCACGGGCGCACCGCGGCATCTGTCGCAGCACCCGGGCGGGTTCGTGCTGACCCAGGACCGGCTGGACGATCTGGTGCCGATCGAGCCTGCCGCCATGGCCAACCGGCAGGTGATCGAGTGGGACAAGGACGACATCGACGCGCTGCGCTTCATGAAGGTCGACGTCCTGGCGCTCGGCATGCTGACCTGCATGAAGCGCGGCTTCGATCTCCTGGCCGAGCACAAGGGTGTGGAGCTCGACCTTGCCACCATCCCGGCCGAGGACCCGCGCACCTACGCCATGATCCGCCGTGCCGACACGCTCGGCACCTTCCAGATCGAGAGCCGGGCGCAGATGTCGATGCTGCCGCGGCTGAAGCCGCGGACCTACTACGACCTCGTGGTGCAGGTGGCGATCGTCCGCCCGGGGCCGATCCAGGGCGACATGGTCCATCCCTATCTGCGCCGCCGCGCCGGGCTGGAGCAGCCCAGCTACCCCAAGCCCGAGCTGGAGAAGGTGCTCGGCAAGACCCTGGGCGTGCCCTTGTTCCAGGAGCAGGCGATGCGGGTCGCGATCGAGTGCGCCGGCTTCACCCCCGGCGAGGCCGACCTGCTGCGCAAGTCGATGGCCACCTTCAAGCACACCGGCGGCGTGTCCGGGTTCAGGACCAAGCTGATCGCCGGCATGGTGGCCAATGGCTACGCGCAGGAGTTCGCCGAGCAGACCTTCCGCCAGCTGGAGGGCTTCGGCAGCTACGGCTTCCCGGAAAGCCATGCCGCCTCGTTCGCGCTGATCGCCTACGCCTCCTCCTGGCTGAAATGCTGGCACCCCGACCTGTTCTGCGTCGCGCTCTTGAACTCCCAGCCGATGGGCTTCTACGCCCCGGCGCAGATCGTGCGCGATGCCCGCGAGCATGGCGTCGAGGTCCGGCCGCCCTGCGTCAACGCCTCGCGCTGGGACTGCACCCTGGAGCCGGTCGGGGACGACAGCCGCTTGGCCGTCCGGCTCGGCCTGCGCATGGTCAAGGGCCTCGCCAACGCCCATGCGGCGACGCTGGTCGCGGCCCGCGCCGATCGGCCCTTCGCCTCGGTCGACGAGCTGTGGCACCGTACGCGTGTACCCCAGGCGGCGCTCGTCCAGCTGGCCGAGGCGGATGCCTTCCGCGCCACCTTCGGCATCGCTCGACGGGAAGCGCTCTGGGCGATCAGAGCGTTGCGCGATGAGCCGCTACCGCTGTTTGCCGCGGCATCAGAGCGGCAGGCGGAGATTGTCCCGGAGGTGGAGGAGCCGGTAGTGGCACTCCGGCCGATGACCGCGGGCGGCGAGGTAGTCGCGGACTACCGCCATGTCGGCCTGACGCTGCGCAGCCATCCGGTCGCCTTCCTACGCGGCGAGCTGCAGGCGCGGCGGATCGCTACCTGTGCCGAGGCCATGGCTGCGCGCGACGGTCGCTGGCTGGAAGCCGCCGGGCTGGTGCTGGTGCGGCAGCGGCCCGGCAGCGCCAAGGGCGTCCTGTTCATCACGCTCGAGGACGAGGCCGGCATCGCCAATCTCGTCGTCTGGCCCCAGGTATTCGAGCAGTACCGGCGCATCATCCTCTCGGCCAGCATGATGGCCGTGTATGGGCGCATCCAGCGCGAGGGCGAGGTCGTGCATCTGGTCGTGCAGCGGGTGAGCGATCTCTCCGCCGAGCTCGCCAGCGTCGGCGAGCGCGAGGTCGTCTTTCCCCTGCCGCACGGCCGTGGCGACCAGATCCGCCAGGGTGGCTCCGATCCCGAGCTGCGCTCGGTGCCGCACAGGCCCTTCCGCGCCCGCGACCTCTACGATCCACACCGGCACATCAGCGAGATCAAGGTGAAGACCCGGGACTTCCGGTGATCGCCGCGCCCGGCGCCAGCGCCTCGAGTTCTTGTCATGTCGCCTCCAGTACCATGTTGAGCGGGGTCTGGGCCGCGAGCCGAACCTGCGCGAACCCTCCCGAGCGGATCACCTCGGCCAGCCTTCTCTCGCCCGCCTGCGCGCCGAGCGCGGTTCCTGTCTCCTGCGCCAGCGAGGTGGGAACGCAGATCATCGTCGAGGCCGAATAATAGAGCCGCCCGATGGGGTTCAGATTGTCCTCCAGCGCATCGCCGGCCGCCGGCTCAACCACCATCCAGGTGCCGTCTTGCTTCAACGCCTTGCGGATGTGCGCGGCCGCGCCCCTGGGATCGCCCATGTCGTGCAGGCAGTCGAAGCAGGTGATCAGATCGAGCTCGGCCGCGGCGAAGTCCTGCGCCCGCCCGACCTCGAAGCTGAGATTGGTCAGCCCGTGTGCGCGGGCGTGTGCGGTCGCCGCCGCGATCGAAGCGGGATGGAAATCGTAGCCGACGAAACTGGAGCCGGGGAATGCCTGCGCCATCAGCACGGTCGAGAGACCGTGTCCGCAGCCCACGTCGGCCACCTTGGCACCCGCCTTCAGCTTGCCGAGAACACCGTCGAGCGCCGGCAACCACTCCTGCACGAGGGCGTTCACGTAGCCCGGCCTGAACAGCCGTGCCACGGCGCAGAACAGACAGCCGGCCTGATCGCCCCAGGCCACGCCGCGGCCGGTCTTGAACGCCGCCTGGACCTTGGGCTGGCTCTCGACCATGGCGGCTGCCGTGTCGAACGCGCCGATCAGATTGACCGGACTGTCGGGCTCGGCGAACACCAAGGCCTGCTCGGACGTCAGCGAGAAGCGGCCGTGATCGTGATGCACATAGCCTGAGGCTGCCTGGGCCGCGAGCCATTCACGCAAGTAACGTGGCGCGCATCCCGTGGCCTCGGCCAGCTCCTCGGCGCTGGCGGGCCCGACCTCCCTCAGGGCAGCATAGAGACCCAGCGCATCGCCGATCCGCACCAGCGGCACGCTGACGGCACCGCCCAGATCATTGAGGACACGGCCGACAAGCTCATTGAGTCCGGCCTCGTCGATCTCTGCCATCTTCGGCTTCCCCCGATCGCCGAGCAGCACGGTGCGGCCCGGCAACGAGAAGGTGCAGCCGGCGGAGGCTGGATGCATGAGGCGGCCGTCCCGCGCCGGCGGGAAATCCCGACGTTCGGCGGGACAGATGTCCCGGCGCGCCTGTCTTCGCTATCTGGACAGGGCTGCGACGACCGCCTGCGAGCGACTGTG
>JBFWWD010000135.1:0-14816 GCA_050246385.1 Geminicoccaceae bacterium | reverse complement strand
GCAGCAGCTCGGGCGACGGCTTTTCCCCGCGCGCGCTCCCCTGTCCGATCTCGCGCGAGAGCTTGTTGCGGGTCGCCTGATCGTTCTGCAGGCTGGTCTCGATCTCGCGGCGCGCGACGTCCAGTTCCAGGATGCTGGCGGCCGCAGGCGGGTGGCCGCGACGGGTCAGGGCGCGGTCGAACGCCTCGGGCCGCTCGCGGAGCCAGCGGAGGTCGATCATCGGGCCGCCTCGCTCATTCGCTCTTCGCTAGGTCGCTGCGCTCCGCCGCCTCCTCCTCGGCCTCCTTCTGCGCGCGGCGCTTCTCGAACCGGCGCACCAGGAAGATCGACACCTCGTAGAGCAGCAGCATCGGCACGGCCAGACTGATCTGGCTGATCACGTCAGGCGGGGTGAGGATCGCCGCGGCGACGAAGATCAGGACGATCGCATAGCGCCGGCCGCCGGCGAGCTGGTCGGCGGACAGGATGCCGACACGGCCGAGCAGGGTGAGCCCCACCGGCAGCTGAAAGGCGATGCCGAACGCGAAGATCAGCTTCATCACGAGGTCGAGATACTCGCCGACGCGGGCCTCCAGCTGAATGGGCAGCTCGCCCGGGCCGGTCGCAGGGGTCTCGAAGCTCAAGAAGAAGTGCCAGGCCAGAGGGAAGACGAAGTAGTAGACGAATGCACCGCCCGCGAAGAAGAGCACCGGAGTCGCGACCAGGAATGGCAGCAGCGCCTCCTTCTCGTTGCGGTACAGCCCGGGAGCGATGAACAGCCAGATCTGGGTCGCGACAAAGGGGAAGGTGATGAAGGCGCCGCCCCAGAACGCGACCTTGATATAAGTGAAGAAGGCCTCGGTCAGGCCGGTATAGATCATCCGGCGGTCGGTGATGCCCATGCTCTCGTAGATGCGCGCTAGCGGTCGCACCAGGAAGGCATAAATGTCCGCGGCGAACGCGTAGCACAGGAGAAAGCCGAGCAGGATCGCAATCGCCGAGTAGACAAGCCGATTGCGCAGCTCGAGCAGATGATCGAGCAGGGGCATTTCCCGCTCGTCGATGTCTTTGATGATGGCCATCAGCTCTTCTCTGGGCCAGCGGGCGGAACAGGCGCGGCCGCGGGTTCGGCGGTCGAAGCTACCGCGGCCGGAGCGGGCGCCGGCGCAGGCTTCGTAGCCGTCGTGGCCGTGGCAGGCTGCGGCTCGGCCGGCGGTGGCAGGGCCGGCAGCTCCGGCTCGTCCGCCCCGTCGTCGTAGTCGTCGCCGCGCTCATGGTCGAAATTGGGCGGGGCAAGCCCGCGGCGCAGCTTCCCGTCGGGATCGATGGTTTCCTCGATCCGGCTGCGAACATCGGCACGGCTGAGCTTGTCAACCTCGGCCTTGATGTCCTGCAGGTCGGCCTCGCGCGCCATGTCCTCAAGCGAGCGCTGGAATTCACGCGCCATGCCGCGCGCCTTCGCCGTCCACTTGCCGACGGTTCGGGCCACGCGGGGCAGGTCCTTGGGACCGATGACGATCAAAGCGACCATCAGGATGACGGCCATCTCCGACCAGCCGATGTCAAACATCGACCGTACTCCGAGGCGGGTTCGCGCTGCTAGCTGCCGACAGTCTCGTCCTTCTTGGCGGTCGACCCGTTGACGGTCGTGCCGCCGGTGATCGGCGGTGCGGCCTCGTCGTCCTTGAGCCCAGCCTTGAAGCTCTTCACGCCCTTGGCGACGTCGCCCATCACCTGCGGCAGCTTACCCGCCCCGAAGATGATCAACACGATCATCAGGATCAGGACGACCTGCCAGATACCGATGCTCATCTGCCGTTCCTAGCCGAGCTGGGCCAACCGCGGCCGCAGCCTGTGCGCAGGCTTGTCGCAAATTCGAGTGGGCGGAGCAACGCGCCCACTCACTCCTGCGCCGGGTAGACGAAAAGATGGCGCGGGTCGAGGTCGATCTCCACCCGGTCACCGACCGTCGCCTCGCTCTCGCCCGACTGATGAACCTTGATGCTGGTGCCGTCGGCTAGACCGAGGCTCAGGATATGGAGTGGCCCGAGATCACGCGTCAGCTCGATGCGCGCCGGCGTCCCGCCCCGCCCTGCCCGCGCCACCCGGAGCGCCTCGGGCCGGACGATCGCCTCGACCCGAGCGCCCTCCGCGATGCCGGATGCGCTGGCCTTGCCGAGCGGCGTCTCCACCATGCCGCCGATGACCCGGCCGCGGAAGCGGTTCACCGGGCCGAAGAAGCCGGCGACGAAGGCGTTGGCCGGCGCGGAATAGAGCTCCGCGGGCGTGCCGCTCTGCACGATTCGGCCATCAAGCATGGCATGGATCCGATCGCCGACGCGGATCGCCTCCTCGGCATCATGCGTGACCAGGAGCACCGGCGTCGCCGCTTGGCGCAGCAAAGCCAGCGTCTCGTCCCTGACCTCCGCGCGCAGGGAGGTGTCGAGGGCCGAAAAGGCCTCGTCGAGCAGCATCAGCTCGGGCCTCGGTGCGAGAGCACGCGCCAGGGCGACCCGCTGCTGCTCCCCGCCCGACAAGGTATGCGGATAGGCACGGGCGTGGGCGGTCATGTTCACGGCCGCGAGGAGATCGGCTACCCGCCGCTCGCGGCCGCGGCGGTCGCTGCCCTCGAGGCCGAAGGCGACGTTCTCGGCCACTCGCAGATGCGGGAACAGGGCGAAATCCTGGAACATCAGGCCGACCCGCCGCTTCTCGGGCGGCAGCCACGCGCCAGGCCCGGCGAGCAATCGGCCATTCAGCGAGATGCGTCCTGACTGGAGCCGCTCCAGTCCCGCGATCAGCCGCAGGGACGTGGTCTTGCCGCAGCCCGATGGCCCGACCAGGCAGTGCACCTCGCCGGGGGCGATCGCCAGCGAGACACGGTCGACCACCGGCCGGTCGCCGAATCGATGCGACAGCTCCTCGACCTCGAGGCCCTCGCGGGCGGGGTTATCAGCGTTCACGCGCTCACGATGACCGATGAAGGAACCGGCCGCCGTTCTAGCCGTCGCGCGGCAGATTGAAAAGTGAAGCGCCCTCCAGCTCGTCGAGCCGCGGCAGGTCGTCGAGGGAGCCGAGCGCGAACTGGTCGAGGAAGGCCTGCGTGGTTACCCAGGTGACGGGCCGACCGGGCGCCTCGCGACGGCCCTTCGGAGCCACCCAGCCGGCCTCGACCAGGAGATCGAGGGTGCCCTGCCCCAGCGACACTCCCCGCACCACCTCGATCTCGGCCCGGGTCACCGGCTGCTGGTAGGCGATGATCGCCAGCGTCTCCATGGCCGCACGTGAGAGCCTGCGCGCTTGCACCCGATGCTGGCGCAGCAGCGGCGCGACCTCGGGTGCAGTCCGGAAGGCCCATGTCCGGCCGTGCCGCTCCAGCCTTACGCCCCGGTCGGCATAGTCGGCCTGCAACTCGGCCAGCAGGCCGGCGAGATGGGCCTCACCGAGCTGGGCCTGCAGGGCCTGCTCCTCGACCGGCTCTGCCGAAGCGAACAGGAGCGCCTCCAGGATCTGCTTTGGAGTGGGCTCGCTCATGTGCGGCGCCTGACCATAATCGGAGCGAACGGGGCCGCTTGCCGCAGCTCGATCTCTCCCTGCCGCGCCAGCTCCAGGCTCGCCAGCAGCGAGGCCGCGACCGCCGACCGGTGCAGCAACGTGTCGCCGAGATCCTGGGGCAGGAAGCTGGCGAGGTCGTGCCAGTCCTTGCCGGTGAGCAGGTTCGCGAGCCGCTGCAACGCCGCCTCGGGTGTCATCAGGCGACGCGCAGGCACCGTCATCCGCACCATCCGGCCACGCTGCATGACCGCGCCATAGGCGCCGAACAGCTCGGAAAGGCTGACTTTCCAGCTCGAGCTGATCTCGATCACGATCGGCTCGGGCATTCCGCGCGGAAGCCTCACCTCGCCGAGCCACGGCCGGGCCCGCAACTCACCCGCCGCCCGCCGCAAGGCCTCGAGCCGCCGCAGCCGCTCGCCCAGATCCTCGGCCAGCGCCTCCGCGTCCTCGAGCTCGCGCTCCGCAGGCGGCAGCAGAAGCTGCGACTTGAGATAGGCCAGCCAGGCCGCCATCACGAGATATTCGGCGGCGATCTGCAGCCGCCGCGCCTGCATCCCGCGCAGATAGGCCAGAAACTGCTCGGCGAGATCCAGGATCGAGATCCGGGCCAAGTCGACCTTCTGCGCACGCGCCAAGTCGAGCAGCAGGTCGAGCGGCCCCTCGAAGCCGTCGAGATCGACGATGAACGCGTCCTCGGCCGGGGTCTCGACCATGGTCGCTACCAGCCGGTGAGCAGCAGGATCGCCGAGTACACCGCCTGCATCATCGGCAGCAGGACCTCCGCGAGCGGGTTGATGTCGAAGCCGAACTCGCCGGCGATCAGCGGGACGAGGAAGGCCAGGCCGATCACAACCAAGAGGCCGTAGCGCTCCGTCCGCGCGAACCGCCACGCCAGCGATCGCGGCAGGAGCCCGGTCAGCACGCGCCCGCCGTCCAGCGGCAGGATGGGCAGCATGTTGAAGCAGGCGAGGATCACGTTGGCGTAAATGAAGTGGTCCAGGTTCTGGTAGACCCAGAGGGGAAACAGCGAGGAGGTCCAGGGCTGCAGCGGATGCATCAGCAGAGCTGCCGCGATCGCCATCAGGACGTTGATACCCGGGCCGGCGAGCGCCACCCAGATCATGTCGATCTTGGGGTTGCGCAGCCGGTGGAACGCGACGGGGACCGGCTTCGCCCAGCCGAACACGAACGGCGATCCCATCAGCAGCAGGAGCCCGGGCAGGACGAAGGTCCCGAACGGGTCGACGTGCCGGATCGGATTGAAGCTCACCCGGCCGAGGCTGCGTGCGGTGTCGTCGCCCAGCCGGTCGGCCATCCAGCCATGCGCGGCCTCGTGCAGCGTGATCGCGGTCACCACGGGCACCGCCCAGACGGACAGCGCCTGCCCGATGCCGACGAGATCGATCATGCGGGGGTTCCCGAGAGAAGGTCGGTCAGCCGGCGTTCCCCCGCCGCCGCGTCGAAATCCAGGTCGGCCCGCGCCGCCGTATCCGCGAGGACACCGTCCAGGCGGGCCCGGACCGACGGGGCCAGGGCCGGCACCGCCTGGAGCACCGCGCGATTGTCGGCGAGGCGCCCGGGGCAGAAGAGCGCGAGATCGCACCCGGCCTCGAGCGCCGCGACGGCGCGGGAGGCCGGATCGCCGGCCAGCGCCACCATGTAGAGAACGACGCTGAACAGGAGGCCCTGCACCCCGAGGCGACCGAGTATAGTCTCGGCGATCACCCGAGAGGAGATGGTCGCCGCCCGGTCGGGGTCGAGCGCCTCGAACACCACGTGGCAGGTCATGGCGAAGGGGAGGTCGCGCAGAGCGGCGAACGGCAGGAAGTCGGTCGGATCGAGCTCGGCCATCGCGGCCCTCACGACCGGCAGCGCATGATGGCTGTCCACCGTGGCGCGCCCATGCCCCGGCAGATGCTTGATCACCGGCGCGATGCCGCCGGCGAGCAGGCCATCGGCGAAGGACCGCGCGAGCGTGGCGACGAGGCTGGGGTCGGACGCGTAGGAGCGGCTGCCGATCGCCTCGGTCATCCCGGCAGCGGCCACGTCCAGGCAGGGCGCGCAGTCGACGTCGATACCCACCTCGCGCAGATCGTGGGCGATCAGCCGCCCGGCCAGCCACGCCGCCTCGCGCGCCGCGGCGGGCAGCTCGCGGGCGAGCCGGCCGATCTCGCCCGCGGCCGGCAGCGCACGCCATTCGGGCGGGCGCAGGCGCATGACGCGCCCGCCCTCCTGGTCGATCAGCACGGGCAGGCGACGATCCCCACCGAGGGCGTGGATCTCGTCCGTGAGCGCGCGCAGCTGCGCTCGATCGATGCAGTTGCGCTGGAACAGGATGACCGCCGCCGGCGGCAGGGCGAGCAGCAGCTCGCGCTCCTGCGCGTCGAGCTCGGGGCCGGCGATGCCGACCACCGCGGCGCGCGGGTCGGCCCCACGCCAGCCGCCCGGACTCACTGCGGGATCGGCCCGACGATGAAGCACTGGCCGCCGTCGGCACGGATCGACCCGCAGGCGTTCGCGGCGGCCTCGCGGTTGGCGAACGGTCCGGCCTGCAGGCGGTAGAGAGGGCCGGAGGTGGTATCGGTCCGCTCTACCTGGGGGGTGACCGCGCCCAATGCGGCGGGATAGCGCTGACGCAGGTCCGCCCAGGCCTGGGTCAGGCCGCCCTCGGACCGCACGGCGGCGAGCTGTAGACGAAAGATGCCCGCACCCACGCTCGTCCGCGGGGTCGCCACGGTGACCGGCGGCGCCGCCGGCTCGGCACGGACCAGCTGTCTCGGTGCCGATTGCGGTTCCGACGGTGGCGGCGAAACCGACGGCGGTGCAGGAGCAGTGGCCGTCGATGCCGCCGGCGGCGGCGAGGGCGACGACGTCGTTTCGGCTGCGGGCGCTTCCGGCGGCTCGATGACCGGCGGCGCCGGAGGCAACGCGCTGATCTCGGCCTCGGCCGGCCCTGCCTCCGGCTCGGGCTCGGGCTCGCCTGGCGGCGGCTTCGAGCGCGGATAAGGCATCGCGAGCGCATCGGCGGCCGGCATCGTATCAGGCGCGACAGTACCGAGATCCCCGGTTGCCGGCGGGCTCGCGGATGGCTCGGTCGCGGCGAGCCGGCCAAGCTGCTCATCGGCCCGCTCAGGCATTCCCACCACGGGCTCAGGCTCACTGGCCTCGAACGCCGGCGAGGATTCCGGCGGCAGGATCCGCTCGACCCGAGCCTCGTCGGGCTTGTCGCCGAGCACAGCCACGATACGCGAAGTCGCGTTCGAGATCGCAAGTCCGCCCCGATCCTCGGGCGCCACACGGTAAGGCCCAGGCTCGGCACGGATCAAAGGCGGCTCGCCTCCGATCCCGGGCAGACCCTTGAAGTAGGCATAGCCCACCACGCCGCCAAAGGCGGCGAACACGACGATCCCGAGCACCAGGACGAACCAGCCCCGGCCGCTGCGCGGCTCCTGCCAGGGCTCCATCACCCCTCTAGCGTCCAGCACCGCCGATTCTCCGTTTCGGGTGCATGCACCCCTCAATGCATCTCCTCGACCGGCCGCACGCCCATCAGACCGAGGCCGGTCGCGATCACGCCGCGCACTGCGGCCAGCATGGCGAGCCTCGCCCGCGTCAGCTCCGGCTCGCCGCCAAGCAGGAACCTGAGGGTCGGATCCTCCTTGCCGCGTGTCCACAGCGCATGAAACGCGCCGGCGAGATCCTGTAGATAAAATGCGACCCGATGCGGCTCATAATGCATCGCCGCGCCCTCGACCACGCGCGGGAACGACGCCATTTCCCTCAGCAGCGCAAGCTCGGCCGGATCGCTGAGCAGCGACAGATCCGCCGACATCGGCGTCGCGGCGAGCTCGGCCATGCCATCATCGGCGGCATTGCGAAACACCGAGCAGATCCGGGCGTGTGCGTACTGTACGTAGAAGACTGGATTGTCCTTGGACTGCTCCGTCACCTTGGCAAGGTCGAAGTCGAGCGGCGCATCGTTCTTCCGGGTCAACATCATGAAGCGGACGACGTCGCGCCCGACCTCGTCCACCACGTCACGCAGCGTGACGATGCGGCCCGCGCGCTTGCTCATCTTCATCGGCACGCCGCCGTCGAGCAGGTTGACGAGCTGGCACAGGCGGACGTCGAGCGAGCCCTCCTCGCACGTCACGGCGCGTACTGCGGCCTGCATCCGCTTGACGTAGCCGCCATGATCCGCACCCCAGACGTCGACCATGCTGGCAAAGCCACGCCGGAACTTGTCGAGATGGTAGGCAATATCGGCGGCGAAGTAGGTCCACGCTCCGTTGGAGCGCCGCAGCGGGCGGTCGATCTCGTCGCCGTAGGCGGTCGAGCGGAACAGGAGCTGCGGAACCGGCTCCCAATCGGCATCCGGCTTGCCGCCCTTCGGCGGCGGTAGCGTGCCTGTGTAGAGCAGGCCCATCGTGTCGAGCACCGCCAGAGCCTCGTCGACCCTGCCGGCCTCGATCAGTCCGCGCTCGGAGCTGAACACGTCGTGGCTGACGCCCAACGCGGCGAGATCGTCGCGAATCCGGTCCATCATCGCGGCGACGCCCATCCGTTGGAACGGATCGAGCCAAGCCGTCTCGGGCACGTCGCGCCAGCGTTCGCCGTCTCGCGCGGCGATGGCCTCGGCCACCGGCTTCAGATAGTCCCCCGGATAGAGGCCAGCCGGGATCTCCCCGATCGCCTCGCCAAGCGCCTCATGGTAGCGAAGGTGCAATGAGCGGGCAAGTGTCTCGGTCTGGGCGCCGCCGTCGTTGACGTAATACTCGCGCGTGACCGAGTAGCCGGCATGGGAAAGCACGCTCGCAAGCGCGTCGCCGAACACGGTGCCGCGGACATGGCCGACATGCAGCGGGCCCGTGGGATTGGTCGAGCAGAACTCGACATTGACCGCACGCCCCTCCCCCAATCTGCTGCGCCCATAGCCAGAGCCCTCGGCCAGGATCGTGCGCACCTGCCGCTGCCAGAAGCCGGGTGCCATGGTCAGGTTCACGAACCCGGGCGGCGCGGGCTCGGCACGGACGATCTCGCCGCGGCCCGCCAGCAGGCGCGACAGCTCCTCGGCCAAGGCGAGTGGAGGGCGCCGTGCGGCCTTCGCCAGCACCAGGGCGGCGTTGGTCGCAGCCTCGCCATGGGCCGCGTCGCGCGGTGGCTCCACCGCGACCCGGCCGAGATCCAGCTCGGCCGGCAGTGCGCCGGCGGTCTGCAGCTCGCCGATCGCGGCGTGAACGAGCTCCAGAAGCTCGCGAAACGGATTCATGCGCGGTCCCGGCTGAGGCGAAAGAGACGATCGTGCTCGTCGAGCGCGAAGCGGTCGGTCATCCCGGCAACATAGTCCCGAACGGTGGCGGCGGTAGCCGGCGAGCCCGGCGGCCCGGCGCGCTCACGCCACCCGTCCGGGAGGCAGTCGGGTGCGGCAAGCAGGGCTTCGGTAAGCTCGCGCACGACACGGCGCGCCTTGAGCGTCATGCGGCTGACCTTGTAGTGGCGATAGACCCGGTCGCGCAAGAACCGCCGCAACTCGGCAACAGCGGCCGCGACCGCGGGCGAGAAGCCGACCACGGGCGCGGCCGCCTGCCGGATCGCGTCGGCGTCGGCCGGCCGCAGCTCGGCGAGGCGGCATCGGCTCACCTGGACGAGATCGCGAACCATGCCATCGATCAGGCGACGGATGGTCTCGTGCACGCGCCGAGGCGTTTCGAGGCCGGGAAACAACCCGTCCACCTCGGCCAGGGCAGCGCCTGCGAGCGGCAATGAGGCAAGCTCGTCAAGATCGAGAAACCCGGCCCGCAGCCCGTCGTCGAGATCGTGGTTGGCATAAGCGACGTCGTCTGCGATCGCGGCGAGCTGGGCCTCGAGTGGAGGCTGCAGGTCGAGCCTCGTCCTGGTCGCCACGGGATGCTCCAGGATCGGGCCGGCGGGCACGCCCTCGATCGGCCCGTTGTGCTTCACGAGGCCTTCCAGAGTCTCCAGGGTCAGGTTGAGCCCGTCGAACGCAGCATAGCGCCGCTCCAGCCGGGTGACGATCCGGAAGGTCTGAAGATTGTGGTCGAAGCCGCCATAGTCGGCGAGCGCCTCGTCGAGAGCGCCCTCGCCCGCATGGCCGAAGGCGCTGTGGCCGAGGTCGTGCGCCAGCGCGATCGCTTCCGCCAGGTCCTCGTTGACCGCCAGCGCCCGTGCCATCGCCCGCGCGATCTGCGCCACCTCGAGCGAATGGGTGAGGCGGGTACGGAAGTGGTCACCCTCGAAATTGACGAACACCTGCGTCTTGTACTCGAGACGACGGAACGGGATCGAATGGACGATCCGGTCGCGGTCGCGCTGGAAGACGCTGCGAAGCGCGCTCTCTGGCTCCGCGAAGGCACGCCCCATGCTGGTCTCGGGGGCGCAGGCGTAGGGCGCAAGCGGCATCGATCGGTCCGGCGAGGCCCGCTCGGGCCGGGTTCGTTTGACAATAGAAGAGCGCAGCCCAAATAGGAAGAAGCAGGCGAGAATTCAGGTTCCGCACGAGGTTCGCGCATGTCCGTCGCCCCCGACCGGCCCGCACCCCTTCAGCTGACCGCCAGCGCGGCCAGGCGCATCGCCGCGGTGGCCAGGGCCGAGGGGCGCAGGGAAGCGCGGTTGCGCGTGAGCGTCTCGGGCGGCGGCTGCTCCGGCTTCCAGTACCAGTTCGCGCTCGACGAGGGGCCCGAGGACGGCGACATCGAGATCGAGCGCGACGGTGCCGCGGTCGTCGTCGACGACATGTCGCTGATGTACCTGCTCGGCGCGGAGGTCGATTTCGTCGAGGACCTGACGGGCTCGTACTTCAAGATCAACAACCCGAACGCGACCTCCTCCTGCGGCTGCGGAACCTCGTTCGCGATGTAGGGTGATCCGGGAGCGCCCAAGACCGGATTGAGGCACCTCCGCCGACGCGATACGCGGCGGCTCAACTTCTACGCTAATTAACTCAACCGGCACGCTCGTCGCCTTCATTCAGGGCGATGGCCAGCATGGATGGCCTGAGCAGCCAAGCACGCGACCACCAAATCCGAGGTTGATACGGCACGACAAGATGCCGGCGGTGTATCATGGTAGGTCCGAAGTCACGGGACCTCATCGGCACCTTTGCGTAATCAGGAGGAGAAATTCTTCCTCGATCTGATCGCGCATTGTCTCTCTGGGTTCCTTTGAAGATAACAGAAGAATTAGTTTGACAGAATGTTCAACAGGATTGAGTATTCTTTTGGCACCATGTCCTGTCCTTGGATATTAGGTGTCAATCAATGTGCACATGTACAACGGAGTAACCTTCATGCGTCTATTGTTTAGAGGCGTACTATCGGCGTTTGCGCTCGCGGTCCCTTTCGCGCTGGCCTGGGAGTCTCCTGCCTCTGCTATCGATTTTCCTGATAGAAGAGCATCTTGTGATCGCGCTGGCGCGGTGAATCCCGCCCGATCGACCCTCGGCGCCAGTTGCGCGAGGGTCGCCCCGGGATTCTATCGCGTGACGTTCCCCTTCGCCGGCGGCCCAGGAATTCGAGGATGTACCGTGACCGGGACAATCGGAACCGCCGGCACCGTTCCCGGTCTCGAGCCATTCTTCGAGTCCGGTGAGATCGCGCTGTCGTTCCCCGCCCCGATCCCGACGCCTGTCACGACGACAGTCCTTGTCCGCACCTACAGTTCGCGTGGCATCCCTGCCGATCGAGGTTTCCGCATCCTTGTGAGCTGCTAGGCGACATAGGCCTATGATCTGAAGGCTGTCGCGCGCCGCCCTGCGCGACAGTCAATCGCTCCGTATACGTGACCGACATTAGTTTTGCCCTCAACGTTCTTGATCGCGACCGGCCGAACTTCCGAACTGTCCGACAGACCCGCCCGACGGTTGTGGGCGTTGCGGCTGTCGCTCGAAGGCCCGTGCGGCGCGATCTCAGGCGACTAGGATTGATGTGCCCTGCGCACGATTGCGCCCTCGGGCGCCCGCGCTCCCCAAGCTAGATCCATACGAGCAATGCGCACTGGGGATAGCCTCATCCTCATGGTCCGACCTGTTCGTGCCAAAGCCACACCATGTGCCCGATGAGCGCGTCGTATAGCTGCAGATCCAGGCTATCCAGAACAGGCTCCCCTGGGGCCTTACGAGCACGCGCCCGCGAGGCCGGCGAGTGCGGCAACAGCTCACTGAGCCGGTAGCAGGCAAGACCGCACCGCGCCTCGACCGCACGGATCAAGCATCTCAGCTATGCCAGGGCCGCGTGCCGCCTTGGTGACATCGGGACGTCGCCTGGGCAAGATCCCGGACGGGAGCACTGCCCTAGTCCTGAGGCATCCCCTCCGGAGTGCCGTCGCGATGTCTGCCGCCGATCCCCTGCTCCAGCCTTTCCGCCTCAGGCACCTCGTGCTGAAGAACCGGGTGATGAGCACGGCGCACGCGCCGAGCTATGTCGAGGACGGGCTGCCACGGCTGCGCTATCAGCTCTATCACGAGGAAAAGGCCAAGGGTGGCCTGGCGCTGACCATGTTCGGCGGCTCCTCCAGCGTCGCCAGGGACAGCCCCTCCTCCTTCGGCCAGATCGACATCTCGGGCGATCGGATCATCCCGGTGCTGCAGGAGTTCGCGACGCGCATCCATGCCCATGGCTGCGCGCTGATGATCCAGCTCACCCATGCCGGCAGGCGCACCCGCTGGGACACTGGCGACTGGCTGCCCAACGTCTCCTCCTCGCCGATCCGCGAGTACCAGCACCGCTCCATTCCCAAGGAGATGGAGCCCGAGGACATCAAACGTGTGCTCCGCCAGTATGGCGACGCGGCCTGGCGGGCCAAGGAGGGTGGGCTCGACGGTCTGGAGGTGGTCTGCTCCTCGCATCTCCCGGACCAGTTCTGGTCGCCGGCCATGAACCACCGCACCGACGGCTATGGCGGCAGCCTCGCCAACCGCGTCCGCTTCACGCTCGAGATGTTCGAGGAGATCCGCCGGCGGGTCGGCCCGGACTACATCGTCGGCATCCGGATGTCCGGCAGCGAGATGCTCGAGGGCGGCCTCACGCCCGAGGAGAGCCTGGAGATCGCCGTCCGACATGCGGAAAGCGGGCTGATCGACTTCGTCAACGTCGTGGGTGCCGACGCGACGACCGACCTCGGCATCTCCAAGCTGATCCCGACCATGGGGCAGCGGACCGCCCCTTACACGGAACTCGCCCGTGCGATCCGCGCCGCGATCAAGTTGCCGGTCTTCCACGCCACCCGGATCACCGATCCGAGCACGGCGCGGCATGTGCTGGAGGAAGGCTGTGCCGACATGGTCGGCATGACCCGCGCCCACATCGCCGACCCGCACATCGTCGCCAAGGTGATTCGCGGCGAGGAGGACCGCATCCGGCCCTGCGTGGGTGCGGGCTATTGCATCGACCGCATCTATGTCGGCGGCGACGCGCTCTGCGTCCACAATCCGGCCACGGGTCGCGAGCGGGCCATGCCGCATGTGATCACACGAAGCGATGGGCCAAGCCGGCGGGTGGTGGTGATCGGTGGCGGGCCGGCGGGGCTGGAGGCCGCGCGCGTCTCGGCGGCGCGGGGCCATGCGGTGACCCTGCTCGAGGCGACCGACCGCCTTGGCGGCCAGATCAATCTGGCGGCGCGGCTCGAGCGGCGGCGCGAGATCCTGAGCGTCGCGGGCTGGCTCGCGCGCGAGGTCGAGCTGGCCGGCGTGGACGTGCACCTCAACAGCTATGCCGAGCCCGACGACGTCCTGGCGCTGGAGCCCGATGTGGTTCTGGTCGCGACCGGCGGCCTGCCCAACACCGAGTTTTTTGGCGAGGGGGGCGAGTTGGTCGTGAGCGGCTGGGACGTGCTCTCCGGGCAGACGGCCCTGTCCGGCGAGGTTCTGGTCTATGACGAGCATGGTCAGCACCAGGGCCCATCCGTGGCCGAGTTCCTGGCCAGTCGTGGTGCCAAGGTGACCTTCATCGTGCCCGACCGGATGCCGGCGGTCGAGCTGGGCGCGACCAACTCCGCGCAGTTCATGAAGAGCCTGTACGCTGCCGGGGTGCGCTTCGTCCCCGATCTGGCGCTGCGCGGCGTGCGGCGCGAAGGCAACCGGGTCGTGGCGACGCTCAAGAACATGTACACGGAGCAGCGGGAGGAGATCGCCGCGGATCATATCGTGGTCGAGCACGGCACATTGCCGGCCGACGAGCTTTACCACGGCCTCAAGGCCGGCTCGCGCAATCAAGGCGAGGTCGACTTTGACGCTTTGCTCGAAGGTCGGCCGCAGGAGCTCGCCGCCAATCCCGACGGGCGGTACCAGTTGTTCCGGGTCGGCGACGCGATCGCCAGCCGCAACATTCACGCGGCGATCTACGATTCGCTGCGCCTGTGCAAGAACTTCTGACCTGCGGGGAGCGCTGCCCATGAGCTCGATCGAGGCCACAGGCGGACGGGGCGAGCGGCGCGGGCGCCGACCGGCACGGGCGGCGGGGAACATCGCTCAGCTGCCGTGGAAGCAGCCGCGCAATCTGCTCCCGCCGGTCGAGCTGGTCTCGGCGGACGAGCTCGAGAGCATCCACGAGGCGTCGCTCGTCATCCTCGAAGAGATCGGCATGGACGTGCTCCTGCCCGAGGCACGCGAGATCTACCGTGCCGCCGGGGCGCAGGTGGACGGCCTGCGCGTGCGAGCGGACCGCAATCTGGTCCTGGAGGCGGTCGCCAAGGCACCCGAGCGCTACCGGATGCACGCCCGCAATCCTGCGCATACGCTGGAGGTCGGTGGCGACTACATGATGTTCTCGCCGGTCGCGAGCCCGCCCAACTGCTCCGATCTGGAGCGTGGACGGCGGCCGGGCAGTCGCGCCGATCTCCGCGACTTTCTCAAGCTCGGCCAGTTCTTCAACATCCTGCATCTGACCGGCGGCTACACGGTCGAGCCGATCGACATCCCGCCCGACATCCGCCACCTCGAGGCGCTGCGCGACATCTACACGCTGACCGACAAGCCGACCCACTCCTACTCGCTGGGCTGGGGCCGCATCCGCGACGGGATCGAGATGTGCCGGATCGCGCGCGGCATCGACCGGGCGCAGCTCGAGCGCGAGCCGTCCTTGATGACCATCATCAACACCAGCTCGCCGCTGCGGCTCGATTCGCCCATGGCCGCCGGCATCATCGAGATGGCCAAGGCGGGCCAGATCGTCTGCCTGACGCCGTTCACCCTCGCCGGCGCCATGGCGCCGGTGACCGTCGCCGGGGCGGTGGCGCAGCAGAATGCCGAGGCGCTGCTCGGCATCGCA
>JBFWWD010000134.1:0-14837 GCA_050246385.1 Geminicoccaceae bacterium | reverse complement strand
TCTCGAAGTTCTCCACGACATGAGCACGCAGCCGCCGCATGAGCGCCATCGCGAACGCCGCCTTCACCTCGTCCGGCATCGGTGCGACGGGTGTCGATGTCTCGGGCGCAGGCGCGGGCACTGGATCGCGTGATCCAGAACGAACAACCGCCGGCGCCATCATCGCCTTTCGCACCGAGCGGTCACCGCATGTCGGGCAGGAGACGTCGCCTTCCAGCACCTGCCGCTCATAGGCGGCACCGTCGCGGAACCAGCCCTCGAACGTGTGCTCGTTCCCGCAATGGAGAGTGAAACAGATCATCCAGAACCGCTTTCCGCATGCCCGTTCGTGACTTGGCTCCCCAAGAGTGGGTCGAGCCGGCCCGCACGATCCAACGCCTGGATATCGTCAGACCCGCCGAGGCCGCGGCCATCGACAAAGATCTGCGGCACCGTCCTGCGACCCTGCGCGCGGGTGATCATCTCCTGACGCCGTCCAGGCTGTTGCCACAGGTCGATCTCGACAAACTCGACTCCCTTGCTCGCCAGGAGCCTCTTCGCTCTGTGGCAATAGGGACACATCGGGGTGGTGTAGATCTCGACCGTGGCCATCGGGCACCCGGATTCAGGTCACGCCGCCATCTGGCGACGCGACAATTCGATCATATAGGCATTGCTTCGTCCCTGACCACCCGTGCTAGCGCCAGGACGTCGACCGCTGCGGCCCCCGCGCGCCTAAGTACGGCAGTACATGCCGAGACGGTGGCACCCGTGGTCAAGACATCGTCGACAAGCAGGATCCGTGCCCCGGCGACGCGGTCAGGGCTCCGGATGCGGAAAGCCGAGGACCTGATGTTCTCCTGCCTCGCTGCTGCCCCGAGTCCCTGCTGCGACCTGGTCGCGCGTTGGCGCAGCAGAATTCCAGGTGACCATGGCCGATCTGAAAGGATAGAGAGTTGCTTGGCGAGCATCGCCGATTGGTTGAAGCCCCGGCGTAGCAGCCGCCAACGATGAAGAGGTACCGGCAGGATCAGATCCGTCTCGACGAGCAACTCGTCGCCAGCGTGATGCATCCAGCGTGCGAACAGCGGTACACCCTCGAGCCGGCCACCGCGTTTGTACCGCAGGATCAACCTCGCGCTACCCTGGTCGTAGCGCAGCG
Source organism: Geminicoccaceae bacterium (assembly GCA_050246385.1). Taxonomy (GTDB): domain Bacteria; phylum Pseudomonadota; class Alphaproteobacteria; order Geminicoccales; family Geminicoccaceae; genus Benzoatithermus. The sequence goes on along the minus strand of JBFWWD010000134.1, from coordinate 13,696 downwards.
CCGCCCGGGCACGATCATAGCTCGGCGGTTGCCGCGAGCATGTGGCACATAGCGGCGCCTCGATGGAGGTGTGCGGCAATGGAAAGCCACAGCATCGGCAGCACGGGGCGCTCAGAAACCGCAGCTCGCCCCAGCAAACCGCGCAAAGTCCGAGCGGAGCGTCGATTTCCGTGCCGCAGGCGAGGCAGCGTGGAGGAAGAACCAGATCGACGGCGCCAGAGATCAAGCGCTGCAGCAATGACGGCGTCCGCACAAGCGCCGCCGTGATCGTCGTGCTCCTATGGCGTTCAGGTTCCACTGCGCCATCGTACCATCTCCGATACCGAAGGTGGTATGCCAACCGACAGAGATCTAACTGGAGCGCTATCAGGCCAGGGCCGGGGAACAGAACACCGACCAGCCGATGACGCTGACCGCCCCGGACCGTGGACAGGCGGCTTGCTGTTGGCGGCCGGGATGATTGCACCGTTACCGCGAAGATGCGATCGGTGCGCCGAAAGTTGGCGCCGCGCCGCGCAGGCGGTGCATGTCGGGCCGATGGGTCAGGGAGGTCTCCGTATGCAACGGAACCGATGCGCAAAGATCGTGGCGACGCTCGGGCCCGCGAGCTCGAGTGTGGAGCGTATCCGCCAGCTCGCCGATGCCGGCGCCGACGTCTTCCGTTTCAATTTCAGCCACGGAACGCACGAGGATCATGCGGCGCGGTTCGCCATGGTGCGCGAGGTCGAAGCCGCGCGGGGGCGTCCCATCGGGACGATCATGGATCTTCAGGGTCCCAAGCTCCGGGTGGGTCGCTTCGCCGACGGGCGTGTCACGCTCAGCAAGGGCGAGCATTTCCGCCTCGATCTCGAGGATGTGCCCGGCGGGCAGAATCGCGTGAGCCTCCCGCATCCGGAGATCTTCGCGGTTCTTCAGGCCGGGCAGGATCTCCTGCTGGACGACGGGCGCATCAGGCTGCGCATCGACCGCTGCGGACCCGATTTCGCGGAGACGACCGTGGCGACCGGTGGCGTCCTGTCCGATCGCAAGGGCGTGAACGTCCCGAACGCGGTGCTGCCGATCTCCGCGTTGACCCGGAAGGACCACACCGATCTCAGTTTCGGCATCGAGCTCGGGTTCGACTGGGTGGCGCTTTCGTTCGTGCAGCGGCCCGAGGACATCGCGGAGGCACGGCGGCTCGTAGCTGGTCGGGCCTCGATCCTGGCCAAGATCGAGAAGCCGGCGGCGATCGACCGACTGGACGGCATCATCGAGCTTACGGACGCGGTGATGGTGGCCCGTGGCGATCTTGGCGTCGAGCTGCCGCCGGAACTCGTGCCCGGACTGCAGAAACGAATCGTCCGCAAGTGCCGTGATCTGGGCAAGCCGGTCGTCGTGGCCACCCAGATGCTGGAGAGCATGATCTCCTCCCCGTCACCGACGCGCGCCGAGGCCTCGGACGTGGCGACGGCGGTCTATGACGGGGCCGATGCGGTCATGCTGTCGGCCGAGAGTGCCTCGGGCGACTATCCCGTCGAGGCAGTGGCGATCATGAATCGCATCATCGCCACCGTCGAGCACGACCAGCTCTACCGCTCCTATCTCGACGCGCATCAGGCCGAGGCCGAACGGACCAGCGCCGACGCGATCACGCTCGCCGCCGAGCAGGTGGCCCACACCATGCAGTCTGCGGTGATCGTCACCTACACAACCTCGGGCGCCACGGCCTTGCGCGCCTCGCGAGAGCGGCCCGATCGGCCCATCCTCGGGCTGATCACCCGCATGGTCACGGCGCGCAAGCTGGCGCTGGCCTGGGGTGTTCATCCCGTCCACACGGCCGACGCCCATGACCTCGATGAGATGGTGGCGAAAGCGCGCCACCATGCGCGCGAGGAAGGCTTCGCTAAACCCGGCGAGAGCATCGTCATCACTGCCGGGCTGCCGTTCGGCACACCAGGTGCCACAAATTTGCTCAGAGTCGCCTGGGTCAGCTGAACTTCCAGTCGTTCACTGCATAGTTCGCAGGCACCAACCCCGACTGGCATCGAACTTGCTTCGTTTTTGAGCAACCCGGTTAGGCGCGAGCGGCCCTCCTCCCTCGCGTCCGCGGGCGGGGTGCATCGCGTGCAGTGTAAGCGGCATGCGGCCCGGCACTCCGCCCGTCCGGGACGATGCCGGCTCACCAGCTGCTGGATGCACGCATGCGAACGACGAACCTGATTCGGATCTTACTCTTCCTGCTGACGTTGACCGTCTCCTCGGGCCTTGGCTGGGCCCAGGACGCCACGACCGACGCTACGGGTCCTGAGCCGGCAGTGGCGACCGAGGTCGCCGACACCGCCCCGGTGCCCACCATCGACACTGGCGACACCGCATGGATGATGGTGTCGTCCGCCCTGGTGCTGATGATGTGCATCCCCGGCCTTGCGCTGTTCTACGCCGGCATGGTGCGCAAGAAGAACGTCCTGTCCGTGCTGATGCAGGTCTTCGCCACCGCCTGCGTGCTGGCCCTGGTCTGGATGGTGGTCGGCTACAGCCTCGCGTTCGGTGAAGGCAATGCCTATGTCGGCGATCTGAGCAAGGCCTTCTTGTCTGGGCTTACCATGGACGCCTTGTCCGGGACGATCCCGGAGTCAGTGTTCATGATGTTCCAGATGACATTCTTCATGATCACGCCGGCACTGATCGTCGGGGCGTTCGTCGACCGCATGAAATTCAGCGCCATGCTTGTCTTCATGATCCTGTGGTCGGTGATCGTCTATGCTCCGATCGCGCACTGGGTGTGGGCGTCGACCGGCTTTCTTTTCGGCGACGGCGTCCTCGACTTCGCTGGCGGCACCGTCGTGCACATCAATGCGGGCGTCGCCGGTCTCGTCTGCTGTCTCGTCCTCGGCAAGCGGATCGGTTACGGCAGCGAGCCCATGGCGCCCCACAATCTGATTCTGACGCTGATCGGAACCTCGCTGCTGTGGGTCGGCTGGTTCGGCTTCAATGCCGGCTCGGCTCTTAGCGCAGGCAGCCGCGCGGGGATGGCCTTCGCCGTCACGCATATCGGCGCGGCGTCGGCCGCGGTGGCGTGGATGCTGGTGGAGTGGGTCGCCAAGGGTAAGCCGAGCCTGCTCGGGATCGCATCCGGCGCGATTGCCGGTCTGGTCGCAATCACGCCGGCCGCCGGCTTCGTCATGCCCAGCGGCGCTCTGGTGATCGGTCTCGCCGCAGGCATCGTCTGCTTCCTCATGGCGACGACGGTCAAGAATGCGCTCGGCTACGACGACTCGCTGGACGTTTTCGGCGTGCATGGCGTCGGTGGCATGGTCGGCGCGATCCTGACCGGCGTGTTCGCGGTCGGATCGGTCGGCGGCGATGCGGCACGCGGCTTGCTGGACGGCAACCCCGGACAGCTCTGGATCCAGCTTGTCGGCGTGCTCTGGACAGTCGCTTGGTGTGCCATAGCGACATTCGTGATCCTCAAGGTGCTCGATCTCGTCATGGGTCTGCGCGTCGACACCGATTCCGAGCGCCAGGGGCTCGATCTCGCCCTGCACGGCGAGAGCGTCGCCTGACCAAACCGTTCGACCCTTCTTTGCCTTCCTGATGACTGGGCGCGCCTTCGGGCGCGCCTCTCCATTTCCTGCTACAGCGGCAATCCGCGCATGGTACGTGGGAGATCCCCGACGAGGCCCATTGCGTGCTGCATGAAGAACCGCTTCAGCGGCCCGATGCGTTGGACAGCGGCGAGCCCGGCCTCCCGAATCATGCGCACCGGCAGCAGATCGTTCGCGAACAGACGGTTGATGCCGTCCGTCACCGCAACCAAGGCGGCACCATCGAACCGGCGCCAAGCCGCATAGCGCTCGAGCGCGATCGGATCACCGGGGTCGAGACCGAGCCGCAGCCGGTCGGTGACGGTTTCCGCCAGGGATGCCACGTCGCGGATGGCAAGGTTCCATCCCTGGCCCGCAATCGGGTGGATGCCGCGCGCCGCATCGCCCACCAATGCAATGCGCTCGTCCGTGTACCGGTCGGCAAGGGCGAGGCTCAACGGATAGGCCCAGCGCGGGCTGGCAAGCTCGAGGCCACCGAGATCGCTGCCGAACCTCTCCGACACCTCCCCGACAAAGCCCAGATCGTCGAGCGCCAGCACGTCGCCGCTGATGCTGTCATCGAGGGCCCAGACGATCGAGCTCCGGCTGCCGGTCATTGGCAGTCGAGCGAAGGGTCCGTCCGGGAAGAAGCGCTCGACGGCCAGCCCGTGGTGCGGGCGCTCGTGCGCGAGTGTGCAGACGATACCCGTCTGACCGTAGCGCCATTCGCGCACGCCGATGCCGAGACGCTCGCGCGTGCTCGACTGTCGGCCTTCGCACAGCGCCACCAGCGGCGCTCGCGCCCTCCGCCCCTGATCCAGCTCCACCGTGACCCCGGCCGCACCGTGTTCCAGATCCGCGAGCTCGGCGGGTGCGACAACCGTCACGCTGGGCAGCGTTGCGATCCTCGCCACCAGAGCCGCGCGGATGACCCGGTTCTCGGCGATGTAGCCCAGGGGCTCGGCGCCGATGACACGATGGTCATAGTGAACCTCGATCGGCGAGAAACCCTCCCGCACCACGATGTCCAGGATCGGCTCGGCCGCTTCCACGATGGCCGTCCAGGCACCGATCGCATCCAGGAATCGCTTGCTGCCCTGGGCGATCGCAGTCACCCGGCCATCGTGCGGAGCGGCCAGGAGCAGCTCGAGCTTGGACCGTTCGATCACGAGGATCTTGCGACCCACCGATCCGAGAGCGGCGGCCAGCGCGAGGCCGGTCATCCCCCCGCCCAGGACGATCAGGTCGAAAGACTCGTCACCAGCGCCGCTCATGCTCGATCCATCATCGCCGTCGCTGCCCAAGGTTTGGGCTTCCGCACTCGATCCGGGCATCACGCCGGGCGCCCGTGTCGCGCACGCGCCGGAGATGCCCGGCCGCTGGAATGGCACGGGGTTTGCTCGTTTGCAAAGTGCGCGCCGGGATGATTGGACCACCTCGCCGCGACGCGGGCGAGCGATCCTCACCAGCATCCGCGGACGCATTGCAGTTTGGCCCGAGCGCCGTGGCATGACCTCATGGTCGGCGCGGCCGACTACGCCCGGAAGGCTCGGCCTTCCGGGCGTCTTCTTCTGCACCGGCGCTCCCTCGACCGTTGCCCGACCACACGCAGTGCAACAGAGTGCGTCTGTCGAGCGACAGCTCAAACAGGGGAACGGACGGGCATGGCCGAATCGGGCGCTGGCGGTCGGGGAAAACCGGCCGCGGAGGAAGGTCTCAGCGAGCTCAGAGCCGATCTCGCGACCTTGCGAGAGGAGATGGCTACCGTCCTGGCAGCCGTGAAGCAGCTGGGCGACACGGCGGTGAGAACAGCCAAGCGGCAGCAAGGCATTGCGATCGGCCAATTGACAACCGAGGCCAGCGCCCTCGCCGATGAGGCGGTCAGCGCCGGTCGCGACCAGATCGCCGTCCTCGAGGCAAAGATCCGGGGCCAGCCACTCGCAGCCGTGGGCATAGCGTTCTTCGTGGGCCTCGTCTTCGGCAGCCTGCGACGGTGAACCTCGTCGGCCTTCTCCTGAAGCTCCTCCCGGCGCTTGTCGAACTGTTGCCGATCCAGGGAAGCGCCGGCCGGCACCTGGCGGTCAGGCTTACGCTGCGGGCAGCCATCTTGATGGCGATCGTCTCACTCGCGTCGCTGGCGGTGCTGGCGGGGATCGCCGCAATGATCATGGGATTGGCGGAGGCCTTCGGATATCCGGCGGCGCTCGGCCTTTCCGCCCTGGCATTGCTGATCGCCGCGGGCATTTTGCTGGCGGCACTCTTGATCGCGGATCGCCAGGCGGATCGTCGAGCCGTGGCAGCCCGCGAGGCTTCGATCGGGGCAGCCATGGCACCTCTTCTGGCGACCCTTCGACACATCGAGAAGAAGCCCCTGCAGACGACACTGCTCGCCCTTGCGGCTGGCGCCGCCCTGGGCCTGCTGCGCCGGCGCTAGAAGTTCTCCACCCAGGGGCGGAGCTCGATCTCCCAGGTCCAGGCACTGCGGTCCTGGCGCAGGATGGCGAGGTAGGCACGGGCGATCGCGTCGGGATCGAGATGGGCGTCCGGTGACGGCTCGGGCCGGCCTGCCGCTCGAATTGCCCCGTCGATCACGAAATGCGCGACATGGATCCCTTGCGGAGCGAGTTCCCTGGCCATGCTCTGAGCCAGGCCGCGCAGCGCGAACTTCCCCATCGCGAACGGCGCGGAGTGCCTGTAGCCCTTCACGCTCGCCGAGGCCCCGGTGAACAGAACGGCACCTCGACCCCGCGGCAGCATGCGGCGCGTCGCCTGTTGCGCCACGAGGAAGCCGCCGAACGCGGTGACCTGCAGGGACCTCGCGACCTCGGCGGGATCAAGCTCGACCAACGGCCCCCGCGCCCGTGCGCTCGCATTGTAGACCACGATTTCGGGCGGCTCTCCGAGCGCCCGGTCGACGGCCTCGAACAGTGCCGCAACCTGGTCCGGCTCGCTTGCGTCGCAGGCGAAGGTGGCGGCTCCCGTCGCTTCCGCCAAGGCGCCCAACTTGTCGATGTTGCGTGCCGCCAGGGCGACGCGGATGCCCTCGTTCGTAAACAACCGCGCGAGCGAGGCGCTGAGGCCATCGCCGGCGCCGACGATCAGGGCCGAGCTGTATCCGTCCATGACTGCTCCCGTCTCACTCGCCTTCGGCGACACCCTCACGCCGCGGATCCACGCCACTGACGAGCTTGCCCCTGGTGATCGCGATCGCGTGCAGACCGCTGTTGAGGGGCTTGATCTGGACCTTCTGACCGCGCTCTGCCAGGGCCGCCTCGAGACCTGTCGCCTCTGTTCCCACTTCGAGCTCCGCGGGCCCGTTGCGGCTGAGCGCATGTCCGGCCGCAACCGCACGCTGCGGCGCCAGCCCCCAGTCCAGCATGCCGACGAGCGCCTGCGCCACATAGCCGATGATCTGACTGCCACCCGGCGAGCCCAAGAGCAGCGCCGGGTCGCCCGCGCGATCGAAGACGATGGTCGGCGCCATCGAGCTGCGCGGTCGCTTGCCGCCCTCGACCCGGTTCGCGACCGGCCGACCGTCGGCCTGTGGCTCGAAGGAAAAGTCCGTCAGCTCGTTGTTGAGCAGGAAGCCGCCGACCATGAGATGGCTGCCGAACGCGCTCTCGATGGTCGTCGTCAGAGACGCGGCATTCCCTTCGGTATCGACGATCACGAGATGACTGGTACCCGGACGGCCGGGGCTCTCGTCCGGCGACCAGAGCCGTGCGTCGCGCCAGGACGGGTTGCCGGCCGCGGCTTTCTCCATCGAGGCGTCGAGTCGCATCTGCTGCGCACGAACGGTCAGGTAGGTGGAATCGAGAAGTCCCTGCACCGGTATGCGGACGAAATCGGGATCGGCGAGGTAAAGATTTCGATCGGCAAAGGCCAGCTTCGAGGCCTCGAGCAATGCTTGGTATCCATCCGCCGTCGGGCCGAGTGCTTCCATGTCGAAGTGCTCGAGCAGACCGAGGATCTGCAAGACGGCGATGCCGCCCGAGCTCGGCGGCCCCATGCCGCAGACCCGGTAGGTGCGATAGGGCGCGCACACCGGCTCGCGCTCGACCACGCGGTAGCGGGCGAGATCCTCCACCGTCATCTGCCCAGGGTTGACCGGCGCTTCCCGCACGACCGCGACCAAAGCATCGCCTAACCTGCCGCGATAGAACGGAGCGCCGCCTTCACTGGCGAGAGAGCGCAACGTCCGTGCGAAATCCGGATTGCGCAAGATCGTGCCCGCGCTGCGGGGGCTGCCCTCCTCGGCCAGGAAATATGCGCGCGCGGCCGGAAATCTCCCGAGCGTGCCGGCATACTCGGCAATCGCGCCGGCAAGGCGCGGGGAAATCTCGAATCCCTTGTCGGCGAGATTGGCGGTCGGAGCCACCAGCTCGGCCCAGGGCAGCCGGCCAAAGCTCTGGTGCGCCCGCTCGAGCAGCGCGAGCGTTCCAGGAACTCCGACCGAACGGCCGCCAGGAACCGCCTCCTCGAACGGCATCGGCGTGCCGTCCGGCTTGAGGAACAGATCCGGCCCAGCGGCGGCCGGAGCCGTCTCGCGCCCGTCCAGGGTCGTCAGCTTGCGTGTCTTGGCGTCCCAGTAGAGGAGGAATGCGCCGCCGCCGATCCCCGAGGATTGAGGCTCGACGAGGTTGAGCATGAATTGTGCGGCGATCATCGCGTCCGCGGCCGTCCCGCCTCGGCGCAAGGCTGCAGCTCCGGCTGTCGTTGCGTGCCCGTTGGCGGTGACGATCATGAAGCGGTCGGCCACGACCGTTTCCGGGTGGCGGATCGCGCTCGGCGACTCCGGCGGCGGTGGCTCCTGCGCCCAGGCGGACAGAGCCAGATCGATCGTGAGAGCGCAAACGAGGATCGTGCTGGCTAGCCGCACCAACCGCATGGCCGTCCTCCATCGCATTGTCTTCGACCGGAAGACTAGGCGATGGTGGCTGCCACAGGAACGGTCCGATCGCCTAGCTTCTATCGGCCCGCGCTCACGAAGGCCGAAGAGGACTCCTGCTCACGAATGGAACGCTCCGGATCGGGCAAAGCGAGCCTTATGCCCGCTGCTGCGCACTTGATCGTCCACAGTAGCTGCAGTGGCAGGCGGTCCGGTTGATATACGCCGAAAAGGCTGCAGAATCGCTCGTGTGGTAGGCCAGCGAAGAGGAGGTCATGATGCAGCGCCCCGCAGTTACCGGCTTCTTCGATCAGCCGACGAACACGGTGAGCTACGTGGTCGTGGACCCCACCACACGCAAATGCGCTCTGGTGGACTCCGTGCTCGACTACGATCCGGCTTCCGGCCACACGGACTCCCGCTCGGCCGACCGCATGATCGCGTTCGTGCGCGTCCATGGGCTCGAGGTGGAGTGGATCCTCGAGACACACGTCCACGCCGATCACCTCTCCGCGGCGCCTTACCTGAAGCGCGAAGTCGGCGGTCTGCTTGCCATAGGCCGAAACATCACCGTCGTGCAGGACGTGTTCGGCAAGATCTTCAATGCGGGCACGGAGTTCCAGCGCGACGGCAGCCAGTTCGACCGGCTGTTCGACGACGGCGACGAGTTCACGCTGGGCTCGATCCCCGCGCGGGCCCTGCACACGCCCGGCCATACCCCCGCCTGCATGACCTACGTGATCGGCGACGCCGCCTTCGTCGGCGACACCTTGTTCATGCCGGACTACGGCACGGCCCGCTGCGACTTCCCGGGCGGTGACGCGCGCGAGCTGTACCGCTCGATCCGTCGCATCTTCGCCCTGCCGGAGGCGACACGGCTGTTCATGTGCCACGACTACAAGGCGCCAGGTCGGGACGAGTTTCGCTGGGAGACCACCGTGGGCGAGGAGAAGGCGCACAATGTCCATGTGCACGAGGGCATCTCGGAGGATGAGTTCGCGGCGATGCGCACCGCCCGCGACAAGACCCTGGGCATGCCGCGGCTGATCCTGCCCTCGGTACAGGTCAACATGCGCGCCGGGCAGATGCCGCCGGCGGAGGACAATGGCCAACGCTATCTCAAGATTCCGCTCGACACGTTCTGAGCGGAACACTCCAACGCCACGAACCGGGTTATGGAAGACCGCGATGGGAAATGTGCACCAGGATTGGCGACACAATGGCGTCCGCGTGATCCATGCGGGCGAGCTCGATCCCAACACCGCCCAGACACCGGGTATGAGCCGGGCCGCGGCGATCAATTTCGCCAAGGCCGGCGCGCAGAAGCTGTGGGCGGGCACGGTCACGATCCACCCCGACGCCAAGACCGGCGCCCACCATCACGGTGCTCTCGAAAGCGTGATCTATGTCGTGCGCGGCAAGGCGCGGATGCGGTGGGGCGATCGCCTGGAATACGTGGCCGAGGCAGGCCCCGGCGATTTCATCTTCGTGCCGCCCTACGTTCCCCATCAGGAGATCAACGCCAGCACCGACGAACCCCTGGAGTGCGTGCTGGTCCGCAGCGACCAGGAGGCCGTCGTGGTCAACCTGGACATCGAGCCGGTCGAGAAGCCGGAAGCGGTCCGCTGGGTGGACGATATCCATCGAAGCTGAGCCGTTCGGCCTGCCCGACCTTGACAAGTGGCCCCATTTGACGCTCAGGTCGGGCCTGCCGAAGGAATATTAGCCACTAAGGCTAAAAATGGAGCGGCGGCCGCCGATCGAGTGCAGCCAACGGCAGTGAAGGTTCGCTTTCCATACCGCAGCGGCTGCCGTCAGTACGTTCGAGGAGGCCCTCAATGGACCAGAAAAGCCAATCCAACGATGCTGTGGCAGCAAGTGAGGCGGTGCAGGATGCGGACGAAGCCACACGCCGAGGGGCCGCCGAGCGGCTAGCCGCAATGCTGGCGCTAGCGCCGGTAGCGGCACTCCTGTTCGACCCGCATCGAGCAGAAGCAGACGGTGAGGATGGAGGTTGGAGCCTGGACTAGCCGTGACGAGGTGACGGCACCCCAGCAGGACGTTACGAGAGGAGGAGTTCGCCCTTGCTGTTCACCACCAACGGCACGTTCAGCGCCGCAGGTCGAATCTCCAACTCGGAAACCGGCGAGATCGTCTCGATCGCGGACAAGCGCGGCAGCAGCTCGATCTTCACCGCAACTGGTGCGGACACGACACTCCAGGGCGACACGCACGCTACGATCAAAGCCGATGCGATCGTCTACGACCTGACACTGGGCAGCATGAACGCGCTGCGGTTCAGCGGCTTCACCCGCTTCGAGCTCGGGACCGGCGACGACGTCCTCGATCTCGCGGTCCGCGCGGCGAACGCCAGCAGCGCCTATACGCTCGACGTGACGGCACTCGGCGGGACGGGCAACGATGTCCTGTGGACGGGAGGCGGGGCCGACCTGGTCTACGGCGACGCGGTCGATCTCGTGAACGTCGTTGCGGGAGCGGACAGGCTGCATGGGGGCGACGGCGACGACGTCCTCTACGGCGATTCCGACACGATGGACAGGACAGGCAGCAACACCGCCCGGTTCGGGGACGACAACCTTGCCGGCGGCGACGGCAACGACACGCTCTATGGCGACGGGGACGCGTTGGCGGAAGGCATCACCTTCGGCGACGACGTCCTGGATGGCGGCGACGGCGACGACTTCCTCTATGGCGACTACTTCTCCCAGACCTACGAGGGCGGAGGGAACGATCGCCTGAGCGGCGGTGCCGGAGCCGACCTGCTGCGCGGCGGGGCCGGCGATGACATCCTCAACGGCGGCGCCGACAAGGACAATCTCTACGGCGGCGCCGGAAAGGACGTGCTGAACGGCGGAACGCACAACGACCGGCTGTTTGGGGGCACCGAGAGCGACACCTTCATCGCGCAGGCGGGCATGGGTCGCGACATCATCCTCGATTTCGACGACACGGTCGGAACGGGCGACAAGATCGACGTCAGCGCGCTCGGCATCCGCTCGTTTGCCGCTCTTTCCATCACGGGCAATGGAACGGCGACCGCGATCGTCACCTTTTCCGGCAGCGATTCGTTCGAGGTCCGGCACGACACCATGACGGCCTTCACGCTGGGTGCCGGCGATTTCATCTTTGCGCCGTGAGTCAGGTCCCCGGCCAAGTGGGTCATTGGCTTCATATCCTGAAATAGTCTCCGGCCCCGGCGTCGCCACCACGCTACGCCGCATCGAGTTCGATGGCGCACTGGTGGCGCACGATCCGGTGCGTGGGCGTCTGTGGTTGCTCGAGGACGAGGCTGCGCGGGCTCTGTCCGAGCTGGACGAAATGACGGCCGCTGCCGTGCTCGAGCGCGCGCAGCCGGGCGCCGGCCCGATGCGACCGTCCGAATCCCGCGCCATCCCCGAGAGCGCGCCATCGCTGGAGATGGTGGTTGCCGAGGGCGGGCCACCGATCCGGATACGCTGTTGGCCGCCCGCCATTGCCGCCACTCTCGCAGCCGCGCTGGCGCCGCTCGCCGCCGCTGGGCCCGCGCGCGTCTGCATCGATCTGTTCGAGGATCATGCCGGCCCTTTGCTCGCGGTGGACGGCAAGGTGGTGCATCGGCCGACGACAGTCGCGATGGGACGCTGGCTTCTGCTGCGCCGGTTGGCCAGTGAGATTGCGCCGGATCGGCGGACGCTCGTCTGCCTGCACGCGGCCGCCATCGCTCTGCCGCATGGCACCGTTCTGCTCGCGGGGCGGTCCGGGTCAGGCAAGACCACGCTGGCCGCAGGTCTGGTGGCGAGAGGCGGCGCGCTGTTGGCCGACGACCTGACGCCCCTCGAGGCCGGCACCCGATTCGCGTTCGCATTCCCACTGGCGATGAGCATCAAGCGCGGAAGCTGGCCCGTCGCATCCAGCTTGTTTCCCGGCTTTGGCCAGTTGCCGGAGATCACCCTCGCGAGCACCGCCGTGCGCTACCTGCCGTCGCCCCGACGCGTGGCGCCAGGTATCGGCCACAAGGTGGTGGGGCTTCTCTTCCTGCGGTATGCGCCCGGCGCCCGGGCCAGCTCCGCGCCTGTGCGGCCAGCGGCAGCGTTGCGCCGGCTGGTGGAGAGCGGCACCTGGCCGCCGGTGTCCGCCGACGACCTCGACGACTTCCTGGGGTGGTTGGCCGACCTGCCGATCCATGACCTGGTCTATGGCGACCTCGACGACGGTATCCGCCTTGCCAGCGCCAGCCTCTGACCGCGATCCGCAAGCAACATTCGGGCTGATCGGCGACATCCTGCGCCGGCGGTTCGGATGGGATGGCGGTGGAGTGGTGGACCCGCCGGCGCTGCCGCCCCAAGACTGGCGGCCCGTGATCGCGGCCGCGGACCGACATCTGGTGCTTCCCGCGCTGGCGGCATCCGCGAAGGACCTCGGCATCGCCGAGGCCTTGCCGCCCGTCGTCGGCGAGCTGCTTGGTCATGTCCGCGCGGCCAATGCCCGTCGGAACCGGGCGCTGTTCGCAGCCCTCGAAGACACCACGATCGCTCTCAATGGCGCCGGGATCGAACCCATCCTGCTCAAAGGCGCGGCGCGGCTGGTCGATGGGCTCTACCCGGATCCGGGCTGGCGGCTCATGGCCGACCTCGATCTCCTGGTGCCCGCCGAGGCCGCCGAAGCTGCGTGGGCCTCCCTGGTCGGGCGAGGCTACGCGGTGGTCGGCGGAGATCGGCCGGGCTCGCGACATCTGGCAGGACTCCTGCATCCCGCCACGAGCGCCATGATCGAGGTCCACCGCGACCTGACGACCGAGCATCTGCGGCGTATCCCGAGGCTCGAGACCATCGGCGAGCGCGCGAGCCCGATCGCGATCGGCAGCGGCCGCGCCCGCTTGCCGGCTCTCGCTGACCAGCTCGTGCACTTGGCCGTTCACGAGCAGCTCCAGCATCCACGGATGATAGGTGGAGCATTCTCCCTCCGGGGAGTGCTCGAGGCGCGCCTGCTCATGCAGAGGCTGGGCGCGAGAGACGCCGTGGCGCTCGACATGGAGATGCCCGGCGGCTTGCCCCGCCGCGCCATGCGACTCATGCGTGCGCAAACGGCGACGCTGTTCGACTGGGAGCCGATCCCGCATGGCGATCCGATCGACCGTTGGCTCCTTCGGCGAACGTTGCGCGGCGGCATCGAGCCGCCCGCGCGACGCATCCATCGCGGCATCGCCATGGCCCAGCTTCTCGCCCTGACACGCTGCGCCGAGGCC
>JBFWWD010000133.1:0-15007 GCA_050246385.1 Geminicoccaceae bacterium | reverse complement strand
CGCTGGCCGTGGCCCGGCAACCGGGCCAGCAGCCGGACCAGGCGGTCGATCTCGACCGAGGCCATCAGATGGGCAGCTTGAACCCGGGCGGCAGCGGCAGCCCGCCGGTGAGCTTGCCCTTCTCCTCGGCCATGTAGGCGTCGATCTTGGCCTTGGCGTCGTTGCAGGCGGCGACGATCAGGTCCTCCAGGATCTCGACCTCGCCGGGAACGACCAGCGAGGGGTCGATCTTGACCTTGCGCATCTCGCCCTTGCCGTTGAGCGTGACCGCGACCATCCCGCCGCCGGCGGCGCCGCTGATCTCGGTCTCGGCCAGCTTCTGCTGCATCTCGGTCATCCGCGACTGCAGCTTCTGCGCCTCCTTGAGCATGTTGCCCAGGTTCTTCATCGATGCGCCCTTCCGTTGCGAACGAGGAGCCGCCTAGTCGGCGCGGCGGCGGATGTCGACCAGCTGAGCCCCCGGGAACGCCGCCAGGACCTCGAGCAGGACCGGATCCTGCGCGAGCTCCGCCATCCGCGCGTGCTTGGCCGCGGCCGACTGTTCGGCCAGCGTCGCCTCGCCCTGCGCCGCGACGAGCACCACGACCCAGCGGCGGCCGAGCACCCGCGCCGCCGCCTCGCCGACCCGGCCGGCCACGTCGGCCGGCACGCCGGCATCGAACCGCAGCTCGAGACGGCCCGGCTCGAAGCGGATCAGGTGTGCGCTCTGCTGCAGCCACGCGGCCAACGGCGCCTCGCCGCCGTCACGCAGACGGGCCACGAACGTCGGAAAATCGGCGGGCTCGGCCCGGGCGGGCACTGGTGCGGCGACCGCGACGGGCTCCGCCGGCTCCGGCCGGGGCGCCGTGGCAAGCGGCGTGGCGGAACGGTGAACAGAGGGGGCGGGCGAGGGACCCGGTGCGGCCGGCGTCATGCGGCGCAGGGGTACCGTCGCCATGCCGCCGGCCTCGCCGCGGGCGAGGCGGGCCAGATCGGCGGGCGAGGGCAGGTCGGCCACCGAGGCAAGCCGCAGGAGCAGCATCTCGGCGGCGGCACGCGCGTCGGGCGCGATCCGGATCTCGTCGATGCCGCGCAGCAGCATCTGCCAGGCGCGCGCCAGCACGGGCAGGTTGAGTGCCCGCGCCATCGCCGACGCGCGCTCCGCCGCCGCGGCGCCGACGCCGAGGCTGGAGGTCGCTTCCGGGGCGACCTTGAGGCGCGACAGCCAATGGCCGATCTCGAGCAGATCCTGGGCCACCGCGACCGGGTCGGCGCCGCGGGCGTAGAGATCGGCGAAGCGCTCCAGCGAGCCGCGTGCGTCGCCCTGGACGACCGCATCGAACAGGTCGAGCAGCTGGACGCGGTCGGACAGCCCCAGCATCGCCTGGATCAGAGCCGCGTCCAGGGGCCCGTCGGCGGTGGCGATCGCCTGGTCGAGCAGCGACAGCGCGTCGCGGACCGAGCCTTCCGCGACCCTGGCGATCACGCCCAAAGCCTCCGGCGCCGCCTCGATGCCCTCCTTCGCGCACACTTCCGCGAGATGCGCCGCCAGCTCCTCGGGCTCGACCCGGCGCAGCTCGAACTTCTGGCAGCGCGACAGGACCGTCACCGGCACCTTGCGGATCTCGGTGGTGGCGAAGATGAACTTGGCGTGTGGCGGCGGCTCCTCGACCGTCTTGAGCAGCGCGTTCCAGGCGCTGCCCGAGAGCATGTGCACCTCGTCGAGGATGTAGACCTTGTAGCGCGAGAAGCCGGGCAGGAACTGCAGGCCCTCGAGCAGCTCGCGCACGTCCTCCTTCCCGGTCTGGGAGGCCGCGTCCATCTCGATCACGTCGACGGCGCGGTCCTCGTCGATCGCGACGCAGCTCGGGCAGACGCCGCAGGGCTCGGGCGTCGGCCCACCCTGACCGTCCGGACCGGTGCAGTTGAGGCCGCGGGCGATGATCCGGGCGGTCGTGGTCTTGCCGACGCCCCGGATGCCGGACAGCAGGAAGGCGTGGGCGATGCGGCCGGAGGCGAAAGCGTTCTTGAGGGTGCGGACCAGCGCGTCCTGGCCGATCAGCGCCGAGAGCCTCGTCGGCCGGTAGGCGCGGGCGAGAACCCGATAGGCGGCTGGGCTCAGCGGGGACTCCATCGGCCGGCGGAATGGAAGAGGCGGAAGGCTGGACGACGACCCGGAGCGAAACTCGTTACGGCTGCTTCCTTCCGGACCTGACCGGGTTGGCGAGGGCTCCGCCCATCACCAGCCTTCCGCGCGGGAATATCGGTGCTCCGCCCGTCGAGTGCAAGGGTGCAGCCGGTTTCCGGCTGCGCTATGGGAGCGGCCATGCCGATCAGCGTCGTCACCCTGACCCAGATCTACGCCGCCGCCGCGCTCGACCGCGCCGCGCACCGGCGGCGCAACGCCGACTGGCTCGCCGCCGCCCGCGCGGCGCCGACCAGCCGCGTGGTGCTCCTGTCCGAGCTGCGCTTCGCCCTGCGCGGGACCGAGGAGGCGCCGCTCCTGCACGCGCCGACCGTGGCCGAGCTGGGCGTGGCCCTCCCACCGGACGCGATCTTTCTCGGCGAACGCGGCGGCGTGGCCTGGTTCGCGCTGGATCTCGGCGCGGAGCCGCCGGCGCAGGGCCGACTGGCCGAGCTTCGCGCCGTTTCGCTGCTGCTGCCGGCGGACGACGCCGCACTCCTGGCCTATGCCCGGGCGGTGGCGCACTGGCATCACGGTCACCGCTTCTGCAGCCGCTGCGGTGCGCCGACCGTGGTGGTCCAGGGCGGCCATGCCCGCCGGTGCCCCGCCTGCGGCGGCGAGACCTTCCCGCGCACCGACCCCGCGGTGATCGTGCTCGTGACCCATGGCGAGCGCTGTCTTTTGGCCCGCTCGCCGCGCTTCCCGCAGGGCATGTACTCGACCCTCGCCGGCTTCGTGGAGGCGGGGGAATCGCTGGAGCAGACCCTGCGGCGCGAGGTGCACGAGGAGGTCGGCGTCGAGCTCGACGAGCTGACCTATCGCGCCTCGCAGCCCTGGCCGTTCCCGCAGTCCTTGATGCTGGGCTTCCGGGCGACGGCGCTGGGCACCGCGCTCGCGATCGACCATGACGAGATCGAAGACGCGCTGTGGCTGACGCGGGACCAGATCGCCGACCCCGAGCGCTCGCCCGTGCGCCTGCCCAACCGCGACAGCATCGCCCGCTTCCTGATCGAGGAGTGGCTGGCCGAGGGCGGCTAGCCCGGCTCGGGCATGGCCATCGGGTCGCTCGCACCCTGCAGCCGCAGGGCGGCGGTGCGGGCGAAGCGCAGCAGGACGGCGCGTCGGCGCGCGGCCGCCACGCTGCGCGCGCGCGCCGGGCGGACCAGGGTCGCCGCGAACCGGTCGGCGACGATCAGCCCCTCCTCCTGGGGCAGCAGCTCGACGGGGAAATCCGGGCCGACCGCGAAGTAGAACTCGTCGGCATGGTCGAGATAGTCGCGCCACTTGCGGTCGGTCATGAAGTCGGCGCGGCAGGACTTCACCTCGATCGCCACCAGCCGCCCGTCGCGACCCACGGCCATCAGGTCCAGGCGCCGGCCGGTCGCGAGCGTGAACTCCGGCAGCGAGGCGAGCTCGAGATCGAGCAGGAGGCGCATCGTTCCGCGCATGATCTCGGCGGCGGCAGGTGAGGTCATCGCGGCTACCGGTAGCAATTCCTTAAGAGCGCTTTGGTATGTTGCCGACATGTTCCGGTGAAGGTCAACGGTCGGACGGTCGGCACGAGATGAGCGTAGCGGCGACGGCGGTGGGCGGGCGCAGGCGCGAGGCGCTCCTGCGCAGTCAGGCCGACCGGGAACGCGAGCGGCGTCTCGGTCCCGCCGACGTCGATGTGCTGCGCCGCGACTGCTCGCCCCAGGCGCGCGCCCAGGTCGCCGCCAAGTTCGGCCGCCAGTTCGACGAGCTGTGCGGCTCCGCCGATCAGGCGGTCGCCTACGCCGTGCTGGGTCTGCTCGTGCGCGACCTCGCGCTGGAAGTGCGCCGGGCGCTGGCCGCCACGGTCGCCGGCAGCGCGGCCCTGCCGGCCGAGGTGGCGCGCCAGCTCGCCGGCGACGCGATCGAGGTGGCCGGCCCGATCCTGCAGCGCAGCCCGGCCCTGAGCGACGAGGACCTGATCCAGATCGTCCGGACCAACGCCATGCAATATGCGTTGGCGGTGGCGGGCCGCGAGCGGCTGTCGGAGATGGTCTCGCAGGCCCTGGTCGACACCGGCGAGGCCGAGGTGGTGATGCAGCTGGTCGACAATCGCGGCGCCAGCATCTCCCAGAGCACGATGCAGCGGGTCGTGCGCGACTATGCCGGCAACGACCAGGTCCATGCCCGCGTCGTCCGCCGGCCGGAGCTGCCCTACGAGCTGGTCGAGCAGCTGATCGGCGTCATGGGCGAGCGCCTGGAATGGGAGCTGGTCCGCGAGCGCCGGATGCCGGCCGAGGAGGCGCGGGCGCTGATGAACGCCGTCCGCGAGCGCGCCGCGATCAGCTTCACCGCCCGTGCCCATGCCGACGGCAAGATCCAGCAGCATCTGCTGGCCGAGTTCAGCGCCGGCCAGCTCTCGCACGAGCGGCTGCTGCGTTTCCTGCGCGACGGCGACATCGCGAGCCTCGAGATCGGGCTGAGCCTGCACTCCCGGCTCGAGCTGAACCATGTCCGGCGCCTGCTCTACCATGCCGACCGGCGTCACCTCGCGGCACTCTGCCTCGCGGCCGGCCTCGCGACGCCGCACTACCTGACCCTGCGCATGGCGCTCGACCTCGCCGAGGAGGCCATGGCCCCGCGTGCCGGCGACCGGGTCTACAGCTCGGACACGATCCGCTTCCTGCAGGTCCAGTATGACCGGCTGCGCCACGACGAGCCCAAGCTGCGCCAGCTTCTCGGCAATTGAGGCGATGGCGAAAAGCGCCGATCGCGCGATCCACCGCAGCCAACCTTCGCCCGGGACGTCGTCCCGCCGCCTCGCCGGCGCCGAGGCGCACAGGCCAGTCACAGCTTTCCCACGCCGTGATCCACAGGGTCCTACACAGGATCGGCCGTGGCGCCGCTCCACAGGCAGGCCCCCCACTGCTACAAGCCCGGCTCGCGCAGCTCCAAGGAGCCCGGCCCGTTGGCGTCCGACGAATCCACCACCTTCCGCGTCCAGCCACACAACATCGAGGCCGAGCAGGCGCTGCTCGGTGCCATCCTGGTCAACAACGACGCCTACCATCGGGTGAGCGAGTTCCTGCGCCCGGAGCATTTCTTCGAGCCGGTCCACGCCCGCATCTTCGAGCGCTGCGAGGAGCGGATCGGACAGGGCAGGCTCGCCGATCCGGTCACGCTCAAGCTCCTGTTCGAGGAGGACGAATCGCTGCGCGAGCTGGACGGGGCGCGCTACCTCGTCCGGCTCGCCCAGGCCGCCGACACGATCATCAACGCCGCCGACTACGGCCATGTGATCCACGATCTCGCCCTGAAGCGGGGCCTGATCCATGTCGGCGAGGAGGCGGTCAACCGCGCCTTCGACGCCGGCCGCCCCGAAAGCGGGCGCGAGCAGATCGAGCTCGCCGAGCGCGAGCTGTTCGGGCTCGCCCAGGAGGGCGAGAGCAAGGGCGAGTTCCGGCCGTTCCCGGTCGTGCTCAGCGCCGCGATCCGCCATATCGAGAGCGCCTGGCACAAGGTCGGCCAGGTCTCGGGCGTGCCGACCCGGCTGACCGGGCTCGACCAGAAGCTGGGCGGCCTGCAGCCGTCCGATCTCGTGATCCTCGCCGGGCGGCCGAGCATGGGCAAGACGGCGCTGGCGGTCACCATCGCCGCCAACTCGGCCTCCTCCGAGAACCCCGACGCCGAGGAGCGCAAGGCCCGGCACGCCAACTACGTCGTCGCCGTGTTCTCGCTCGAGATGTCGGCCGAGCAGCTCGCGACCCGGCTGCTGTCGGGCCGGGGGCGGATCGAGTCCGACCGGCTGCGCCGCGGCGACATCAGCGAGGAGGACTGGCCGGCGGTGGTCCGCGCGAGCCAGGAGCTGGGTGCCCTGCCGCTGTTCATCGACGACACGCCGGCCTTGTCGATCGCTGCCCTGCGCACCCGCGCGCGTCGCCTCAAGCGCACCCAGGGCCTGGACCTGATCGTGGTCGACTATCTCCAGCTCCTGCGCGGCACGGGTGCCCAGAGCCAGACCAACCGGGTGCAGGAGATCACCGAGATCACCCAGGGCCTGAAGGCCATGGCCAAGGATCTCAACGTGCCGGTGCTGGCGCTGTCGCAGCTGTCGCGCGCGGTCGAATCGCGCGAGGACAAGCGGCCGATGCTGTCCGACCTGCGCGAATCCGGCTCGATCGAGCAGGATGCCGACGTGGTCATGTTCGTCTACCGCGAGGAGTACTATCTCTCGCGGGCGATCCCGACCCAGCGCGAGGGCGAGGCCAAGGAGAAGTTCGACCTGCGCTACCAGGAGTGGTTCCAGCGCTGCCAGGGCGTGCACAACAAGGCCGAGGTCATCATCGCCAAGCAGCGCCACGGCCCGATCGGCAACGTCCACCTGCAGTTCGACGCCAATTTCGGGCAGTTCCACGATCTCGAGCCCGGGCACTATCCCGAGCATCTCTACGCCTGAGCCGGGCCGCTCGGGTTTGCCAGCCGGTGAACCTTCGGCTATGGTTCACCGGATGGAAACCTGTCCGCCGCCCCTCGATGCCGCCTTCCACGCCTTGTCCGACCCCACCAGGCGGGCGGTCATCCACCGCCTGAGCAGGAGCCCGGCGCCGGTCAAGCAGCTGGCAGCGCCGTTCGCCATGGGGCTGCCCGCCTTCCTGAAGCATCTGCGGGTGCTGGAGGCGAGCGGGCTGATCGCGACCGAAAAGACCGGCCGCACCCGTATCTGCCGGGTGCGGATCGAGCGGCTGGCGGCGGCCGAGTCGTGGCTTGCCGAGCAGCGCGCCCTCTGGCTGGCGCGGACGGACCGGCTCGCGGCCTATGTCGAAACCCGAATGCCGGGCGAGCATGACCATGACGGTTGAGAACGCCGAGCTCACCATCTCGCGCCTGATCGCCGCCCCGCCCGCCACCGTCTGGCGGGCATGGAGCAAGGCCGAGCATCTCGCGAGGTGGTGGATCCCGGCACCCATCGAGTGCCAGGTCGTCAAGCTGGACCTGCGGCCCGGCGGCGGCTTCGAGACGCGGATGCGCGAGGGCGGTGGCGCGTTCCAGCCGCATGTCGAGGGCTGCTTTCTCGACATCGCCCCCGAACGGCGGCTCGTCTTCACCACGGTGCTCACCGAGGGCTGGCGGCCGATCGAGCCCTGGCTGGCGCTGACCGCGATCATCACCTTCGAGCCGGAGGGGCAGGGGACGCGGTACACGGCCCGGGTGCTGCACAGGACTCTCGATGAAAGCCGCAAGCACGAGAAGCTGGGGTTCCACGAAGGCTGGGGCACCACGCTCGATCAGCTCGCCGCCTATGTCGGGGGCCTGGATCGAAGCACGGGCCGGTGCGATTGACGGCGCGCGCCGCCTCGGCTAGGCCCGCGGCCATACCTCCGATCGGGATCCGGGCCTGGGCATGAATCCTCTCGCCGTCGTCGGCCGGGCGGCCCTGGCTGCGTGCTCGGGCGTCGGCGACGTCTCGCTGTTCGCGGCGCAGTCGATCCTGGGCGGCCTGCGCGGGCCGATCTATCCGCGCCAGCTCCTGCGCCAGATGCTGGAGATCGGCTACTACTCGCTGCCGGTGGTCGGCCTGACCGCGATCTTCACCGGCATGGTGCTGGCGCTGCAGAGCTATACCGGCTTCTCGCGCTTCGAGGCCTCCTCGGCGATCCCCACCATCGTCGTGCTGTCGATGACCCGTGAGCTCGGACCGGTGCTGGCCGGGCTGATGGTGGCCGGCCGGGTCGGGGCGGCCATGGCGGCCGAGCTCGGCACCATGCGCGTCACCGAGCAGATCGACGCGCTCACCACCCTCTCGACCGACCCGCTGCGCTATCTCGTCTTCCCGCGCCTCCTCGCCGGCCTGCTGATGCTGCCGCTCCTGGTGCTGGTCGCGGACATCATCGGCGTGCTCGGCGGCTATCTGGTCAGCGTCTACAAGCTGGGCTTCGGGCCGATCGAGTACATCAACCGCACGATCCAGTATCTCGAGACCCAGGACGTCATGTCCGGCCTGGTCAAGGCCGCCGTGTTCGGCTTCATCGTGGCGCTGATGGGCTGCTACCAGGGCTACCGCTCGCGCGGCGGCGCGCAGGGCGTCGGCGCCGCCACCACCAAGGCCGTCGTCTCCGCCTCGATCCTGATCCTGACGGCCAACTACGCCGTCACCGAGCTGTTCTTCAGCCGATGACGGAGGCGAACAGCGCCATGACCGAGGCCGGCGAACGCCAGCGCCTGCACAGTGGCGGATGCCAGTGCGGCGCCGTCCGCTACGCGATCTACGCGCCGCTCGACGGGGCGCATCTGTGCCACTGCCGAATGTGCCAGAAGGCCGTGGGCAACGCCTTCGCGGCGCTCGCCGGCGTGGCGCTCGCCGATTTCGCCTGGACCCGCGGCGAGCCTGCGATGTTCGCCAGCTCCACCGCCGCGATCCGTCATTTCTGCGCCGCGTGCGGCACGCCGCTGACATTCCGCTATGTGCACAAGGGGCGCATCAGCGTGACGCTGGGCAGCCTCGACCATCCCGAGCGGGTGCCGCCGCTGGCCCATTACGGGGCCGAGGCCCGGCTCGCCTGGACGAAGGGGCTGGACACGCTGCCGGAGGAGACCACCGCGACCGAGCGCCTGCCCGCGGGGTTTGTCAGCCACCAGCATCCCGACCACGACACGCCGTCGGGCTGGCGGCCGCATACGGGCGTGGATCCGACGTGACCTCGACCCCGAAGATCGCCATCCGCGGCCTGACCAAGAGCTTCGGTGCGAAGCAGGTGCTGCGCGGCATCGACCTCGATCTGCCGGCCGGAAAGTCGCTGGTGGTGATCGGCGGCTCGGGCACCGGCAAGTCGGTCCTGCTCAAATGCATCCTGGGCCTGCTCACCCCAGACGGCGGCTCGATCCGCATCGACGGGGTCGAGGTGGTCGGCGCCTCGCGCGACAGGATGGACGGGCTGCGGCGCAAGTTCGGCATGCTGTTCCAGGGCGGGGCGCTGTTCGACAGCCTGCCGGTCTGGGAGAACGTCGCCTTCGGGCTGCTCGCGGCCAAGCAGATCGACCGCTCCGCCGCGCAGGCGAAAGCGGTCGAGACCCTGGCCATGGTCGGGCTCGGCCCCGAGGTCGCGCGGCTGATGCCGGCCGAGCTGTCCGGCGGGATGCAGAAGCGCGTCGGGCTGGCCCGTGCCATCGCCCATGCGCCCGAGATCCTGTTCTTCGACGAGCCCACCACCGGGCTCGACCCGATCATGGCCGACGTGATCAACGAGCTGATCGTCCGCTGCGTCCGCCAGCTCGGCGCCTCGGCGCTGTCGATCACCCACGACATGGCGAGCGTGCGGAAGATCGCCGACCGCGTCGCCATGCTCTATGACGGCCGGATCGTGTGGGAAGGGCCGGTGGCGACGCTCGACGCCAGCGGCAGCGCCTATGTCGACCAGTTCATCCACGGCCGGGCCGAGGGTCCGATCCGGGTCGGGGCAGCCGCGATCGGCGCCTGATGGCGAAAGCGAGCCGCACCTTCGTCTGTCAGAGCTGCGGGACCGCGCATCCGCGCTGGGCGGGGCGCTGCGACGAATGCGGCGCCTGGAACAGCCTGGTCGAGGAGGCGGCGGCGAGCCCGGCGGCGGCCGCAGGCGGCAGGACGCGCGGCCGCAGTCTCGAGCTGGTCTCGCTCGCCGGGTCAGGCGCGCCGCCGCCCCGGCTGCCGAGCGGGATCGAGGAGCTCGACCGGGTGCTGGGCGGCGGGATCGTGGCGGGTGCGGCGATGCTGGTCGGCGGCGATCCCGGGATCGGCAAGAGCACGCTCATGCTCCAGGCCGCGGCGGCGCTCGGCACCTCCGGCCGCGAGGTGGTCTATGTCAGCGGCGAGGAGTCGATCGAGCAAATCCGCCTGCGGGCGCGTCGCCTCGGCCTCGCCGCCGCCCCGGTCCGGCTCGCCAGCGCCACGGCGGTGGGCGACGTGCTGGCGACGGTCGACGGCGCCGCGGCCCCCGATCTGCTCGTGATCGATTCGATCCAGACCATGTGGGTCGACGGGCTCGACCAGGCGCCCGGCACGGTGACGCAATTGCGGGCCGCCGCACAGGCGCTGATCCGCTTCGCCAAGCAGCGCGGCAGCGCCGTCCTGCTGATCGGCCACGTCACCAAGGACGGCCAGATCGCCGGCCCGCGCGTGCTCGAGCACATGGTCGACGCCGTCCTCTACTTCGAGGGCGAGCGTGGCCACCCGTTCCGCATCCTGCGCGCGGTCAAGAACCGCTTCGGCCCGGCCAACGAGATCGGCGTGTTCGAGATGGCGGAGGCGGGCCTGGTGCCGGTGCCGAACCCGTCGGCCCTGCTCCTCGCCGACCGGGAGGAGGGCGTCGCCGGCTCGGCCGTGCTGGCCGGGATCGAGGGCAGCCGGCCGGTGCTGGTCGAGATCCAGGCGCTGGTCGCCCCCAGCTCGCTCGCGACGCCGCGTCGCGCGGTGGTGGGCTGGGACGGCAACCGCCTCGCCATGCTGCTGGCGGTGCTGGAGGCGCGCTGCGGCCTTGTGATGGCCAATCGCGACGTTTATCTGAACGTCGCCGGAGGCCTGAGGGTGCAGGAGCCGGCGGCCGATCTCGCGGTGGCGGCGGCGATCGTCTCCTCCGAGCTGGGTCGGCCTGCGCCACAGGCGACGGTGTTTTTCGGCGAGGTCGGCCTCGCCGGCGAGGTGCGCGCGGTGGGCCATGCCGAAGCCCGGCTCAAGGAGGCGGCGAAACTCGGGTTCGCCCGGGCGATCCTGCCGGGCAGCGGCAAGGACGGGCCGGCGGGGCTGCGCCTGGACGGGCTGACGCGCCTCGGCGAGCTCGCGCCGCTGCTGCGCGCCGAGGCCGCGCGGTCGTGAGCGGCGTCCAGCTCACTCTGTTCGACGTCGTCGCGATCGTGATCGTGCTGCTCTCCGCGCTGGCGGCGCTGCTGCGGGGCTTCGTGCGCGAGGTGCTGGGGCTGGCGAGCTGGCTGGGTGCCGCCATCCTCGCGTTCCTGGCGCTGCCCTTCGTGACTCCGCTGGTCCAGCCGGTGATCGCCGGCCCGGCACTGGCGAGCGGCGTGGCCGCGGTCGGCACCTTCCTGGTGGCCCTGGTCGTCCTGAAGATGCTGAGCGGCATGGTCGCCAGCGCGATCGACGGCAGCGCGCTCGGGCCGCTCGACAAGGGCCTGGGCCTCGCCTTCGGCGCGGCGCGGGGCGCCTTCATCGTCTGCGCGGGCTATCTCGCCGCAGCCTATCTCGTAAATCCGGATCAGCATCCCACCTGGGTACGCGACGCCTACTTCATCAGACCGGTCCAGCAGGGTGCCGACCGGATCGAAGCGCTGCTGCCCGAGGCCTATCGGCCGCGTCGGCCGGTCACGCCGCCGCCCACGACGGAGGGCCAGGGTTATCCGGACGCGGACCGGCAGGGGCTCGAGAAGCTCCTGTCGCCCCAACCCTGAGGTTGCATCCATTGTTCGACCTGCGTGACGACGACGACAAGCCCAAGGAGGAATGCGGCATCTTCGCCGCGTTCGGTCATGGTGAGGCGGCGGCGCACACCGCCCTCGGCCTGCACGCGCTGCAGCACCGCGGGCAGGAGGCGGCGGGCGTGGTCAGCTTCGACGGCAGCATGTTCCACAGCCATCGCGCGGTCGGGCTGATCGGCGACACCTTCAGCCGCCGCTCGGTGATCGAGGGCCTGCCGGGCCATGCCGCGATCGGCCACACGCGCTACTCGACCACCGGCGCCAGCGCCCTGCGCAACGTGCAGCCGCTGTTCGCCGACTTCGCGTTCGGCGGCCTCGCGGTCGCGCACAACGGCAATCTCACCAACGCCATGGTCCTCCGGCGGCGCCTGGTCGAGGAGGGCTCGCTGTTCCAGTCGACCAGCGACACCGAGGTCATCATCCACCTGATCGCGCGCAGCCGGCGCCAGAGCATCGTCGAGCGGGTCGTGGACGCCCTGCGCGAGGTCGAGGGCGCCTGGTCCCTGGTCGGCCTGTTCGACGACGGCATCCTGGGCGGCCGCGATCCGCTCGGGGTGCGGCCACTGGTCCTCGGGCGGCTCGACGATGCCTGGCTGCTCGCCTCCGAGACCTGCGCCCTCGACATTCTCGGCGCCACCTATGTCCGCGACGTCGAGCCCGGCGAGATCGTGCTCATCGACCGCGACGGCGTGCGCAGCCTGCACCCGTTCGCACCCGAGCCGCGGCGCTTCTGCATCTTCGAGTATGTCTACTTCGCCCGGCCGGACAGCGTGGTCGAGGGCATGGGCGTCTACGACGTCCGCAAGCGCATCGGCGCGGAACTCGCCCGCGAAAGCGCGGTCCCGGCGGACGTCGTGGTCCCGGTGCCGGACAGCGGCGTTCCCGCGGCGATCGGCTACGCGCAGGAATCCGGGCTCGACTTCGAGCTCGGCATCATCCGCAACCACTATGTCGGCCGCACCTTCATCGAGCCCACCGACCACATCCGCAATCTGGGCGTGAAGCTGAAACACAATGCCAACCGGGTCACGCTCGCCGGCAAGCGCGTGGTCCTGGTCGACGACAGCATCGTGCGCGGCACCACCTCGACCAAGATTGTCGGCATGATCCGGGCCGCCGGTGCCAAAGAGGTCCACATGCGCATCGCGAGCCCGCCCACGACCCACAGCTGCTTCTACGGCGTCGACACGCCCGAGCGCAGCAAGCTGCTCGCCGCCAACCACAGCGTCGATGAGATGGCGCGCCTGATCGGCGTCGACAGCCTGGCCTTCCTGTCGATGGACGGCCTCTACCGCGCCGTCGGCGAGGCGGGACGGGACGACGGGCACCCGCAATATTGCGACGCCTGCTTCTCGGGCGACTACCCGACCCGGCTCACCGATCTGGCAGGCGAGCGCAGCGCGCCCCAGCTGAGCCTGCTCCTGGAGGAGGCGTGAGCCCGGAAGGCGGCCGCCTCGACGGCCGCATCGTCCTGGTCACCGGTGCGTCGCGCGGCCTCGGTGCGGCGGTGGCGAAGGCCTGCGCCGCCGAGGGCGCCAAGCTGATCCTGGTCGGCCGCACCCGCGGTGCGCTCGAGGAGGTCGACGACGCCTGCCGTGCGGCGGGCGGCGCCGAGGCCACCATCGCCGTCATGGATCTGACCAAGGGCGAGCTGGTCGACGCCCTGGGCGGCTCGCTCTACCAGCGCTTCGGCCGGTTGGACGGCCTGGCTGCCTGCGCGGGCGAGCTCGGCGTCGTGACCCCGGTCAGCCATTTCGAGCCCAAGACGTTCG
The DNA here is from genome assembly GCA_050246385.1 of Geminicoccaceae bacterium. GTDB lineage: Bacteria > Pseudomonadota > Alphaproteobacteria > Geminicoccales > Geminicoccaceae > Benzoatithermus. The sequence continues at coordinate 1,642 of JBFWWD010000133.1, read as the reverse complement.
AGCGGCTGCTGGCGCTCAACCTCGCCGCCAATCACCGGCTGATCCGCAGCCTCGACCCGCTGCTGCGGGCGGCGCCCGACGCGCGCGCGGTGTTCGTGACCGACGGTGAGGCCGGTTCCGGCCGGGCCTATTGGGGCGGCTACGCCGCGACCAAGGCCGGCCTCGAGGCGCTGGTGCTGGCCTATGCGGCCGAGCTGCGGCTGACGCGCGTCGGCGTCAACCTGTTCGATCCGGGGCCGATCGCCACGCGGCTGCGCGCACTGGCGTTTCCCGGCGAGCGACCGGGCGCCGTGCCGGCGCCCGAAGCGGTGGCCGGCGACCTCGTCGAGCTGCTGCTGCCGGCCTGCAGACGCCGGGGCGAGATCGTGCGGGCTCAGCCGCGGTCGTAGGGGTTCTCGCCGTGCCGGACGTGGAAGCGGATCGGCACGCCGCCGAGATCGAAGGTCTCGCGCAGGCCCGAGGCCAGATAGCGCAGATAGCTCTCGGGCAGCGCGTCGGCCGACTTGTTGGCGAACAGGATGAAGGTCGGCGGACGGGCCGTGCTCTGGGTGGCGTAGCGGATCTTGACCCGCCGGCCCTGCGCCAGCGGTGGCGGATGCTGCTCCAGCGCGGCCCCGAGCCAGCGATTGAGCGCGCCCGTCGACACACGCTTGTCCCAGCGGGCATGGGCCGCGAGCACGGCGGGCAGCAGCTTGTCGACATTGCGGCCGGTGAGGCCCGACAGGGGCACGCAGGGCACGCCCTTCACGTCGGCGAGCTGGTGCGCCAGCATGTGGCGGATCTCGGCCATGGTCTCGTTCGGGTCGGCGACCAGATCCCACTTGTTGAGCACGATCACCAGGGCACGCCCCTCGCGCGCGACCAGCCCGGCGATGGTCAGATCCTGCCGTTCCAGCGCTGCCGTGGCATCGACGACCAGCGCCACCACCTCGGCGAACTTCAGCGAGTGCAGGGTGGCGGAGGTCGCCATCTTCTCGAGCTTGGCCGCGACCTTCGCCTTCCGGCGCAGGCCGGCGGTGTCGACCAGCTCGATCGTGCGGCCCCGATAGTCGAGCCGCAGGGTGATGCTGTCGCGGGTCAGGCCGGGCTCGGGCCCGGTCAACAGGCGGTCCTGGTCGATGAGGCGGTTGATCAGCGTCGACTTGCCCGCATTGGGCCGGCCGACCACCGCGAGCCGCAGCGGCCGCTCGGCCTCGTCCGGCTCGGAGGGTGTCTCGATCGGCTCCAGATGCGCGAGGATCGCCGCGAGCAGGTCGGGGATGCCGTCGCCATGCTCGGCCGAGACCGGCAGCGGCTCGCCCAGCCCGAGCGACCAGGCCTCGGCGAGCTGCGCCTCGGCGATGCGCCCTTCGCACTTGTTGGCGACCAGGAGCACGGGCTTGTCCTGCCGGCGCAGCTCGTCGGCCAGCTCCTCGTCGGGCGGGGTCACGCCCGCACGGGCGTCGATCACGAACAGGCCGAGCGTCGCCTCGTCCAGGCCCTGCATCGCCTGCTCGCGCAGCCGGCCGGCGAGGCTCTCGGGCGTGCCGGTCTCCAACCCGGCCGTGTCGATGACCTGGAAGTCGCGCGCCGCCAGCCGGCAGACGCCCTCGATCCGGTCCCGGGTCACGCCGGGAGTGTCGTCGACGATCGCCTGGCGCCG